>SVEJ01000054.1 GCA_015057435.1 Lachnospiraceae bacterium | reverse complement strand
CACCTCCCCGTGCTTTGTAGTATAGCTTCCCAAAGCTATTATAACGGAAAAGTAGAGGTAGTTGAAACTTTCATTACTATTTGTGCCGCCAACTGAAAGGCGGCGGAATGGAGATTTATATGAAAAAAACATTGATTGTTGTAGATATGCAAAAGGATTTTATTGACGGAGTATTAGGAACAAAAGAAGCGCTTGCAATTGTTGACCGTGTCAAGGAAAAGATTGCATTGTATGAAAAAGATGGACATGAAATCATTTTTACAAGAGATACACACCAGACAGATTACATGAGTACGAATGAAGGAAAGTATCTGCCGGTAGAACATTGTATTGAAGGTAGTGAAGGTTGGATGATATGGGATGGTTTGGAAATTCCTGATGCAAAGGTAGTAGACAAGCCGACATTTGGTTATCTTGGCTGGAAAGATTATAATTTTGAAGAGGTGGAATTGGTAGGTCTGTGTACAGATATCTGTGTTGTTTCGAATGCTTTGATTATAAAAGCATTGTATCCGGAGATTAAGGTATCTGTCGATGCAAGTTGCTGCGCAGGTGTAACGCCAAAAAGTCATGAAGCAGCACTTCTTACCATGCAAATGTGCCAGGTGGAAATAATAGGTCAATAAGAAAGGAAATTATATAATGGAAAAATTTGATGCAGTAGAAGTTAAGAATCGTATTGTAGAATGGATTAGAGCATTTTTTGAGAAGAACGGACCGGATTGTAATGCAGTAGTTGGAATTTCTGGTGGAAAAGATAGTTCCATAGTGGCTGCACTTTGTGTGGAAGCTTTGGGAAAAGACAGAGTATTTGGCGTGCTCATGCCTTGCGGAGAACAAGCAGATATTGACATGGCAAGACTTTTGGTGAGCCATCTTGGGATTCGCAATACAGAGGTTAATGTAAGAGATGCTGTAGAAGGCGTATTGAATAATATTAAAGATGTAGAGATTTCGGCACAGACAAGAATCAATCTGCCTCCGCGTATTCGTATGGCTACTTTGTATGCGGTGAGCCAGAGTGTGAATGGTCGAGTGGCCAATACATGTAATCTGTCAGAAGACTGGGTAGGATATTCTACACGGTATGGTGATGCAGCAGGTGATTTTAGTCCGCTTGCCAAGATTACGGTAACGGAGGCTAAGGCAATCGGAAGAGTGTTAGGCCTTCCTGAAGTGTTAGTAGATAAAGTGCCGATTGACGGGCTATGCGGTAAGACAGATGAAGAAAATCTTGGATTCACGTATGAGATGTTGGATAGATATATCCGTGAAGGAATATGCGAGGATGAAGAAAAAAGAAAGAAAATTGATTCAATGCACGAACGCAATTTATTTAAATTAGAATTAATGCCGTGCTTTGAATTGTAATATACCATCCGGTATATGGGAGGGGTTCTATGCAAAAGAAGAATAGCATTATGGGCATATTGCAGTGGATTCTGCTGCTTATGATGATAGCGACAATTGTATATTTTGTGGTCGGTGAATTGGTCATGCCGAGTGAGAAAATGTATGTCGGTAATGATTGCAATAGCTATAACGATGGCTGGGTACATGTATTAGAAGATGGTACCACACATGATGCGAAGGTTCCGGGTGAGTGTAAGGTAAAATACGGTGATGTGTTGGCAATTGAAAAGCAGTTGCCAAGCAATCAGGAGGATACATGGATTTGTATTCGAAGCTCGCAACAGGATTTTCGTATTTTTGTCGGAGATGAACTACGTGAAGAATACAGTACGAAGAATTCAAGACCATTCGGAAAGAACAGTGTTAGTGTATATGTGTTCTTTCAACTGTATGAAAAAGATGCAGGAAGTGTATTGAGAATAGAGAGTGTCAGTGAATCACCTTATTCAGGATATATCAATGAGATATATGAAGGAGACCGTTCAGACATCTGGAAGCACTTTTTGACATTGTATCTGCCTGGAACGTTAGTTGCGTTATTTATGATGATGCTTAGTCTGGCAGTAGTCGTATATAGTAATATCTTACATTATATTTGTA
This sequence comes from Lachnospiraceae bacterium, assembly GCA_015057435.1. Classification (GTDB taxonomy): domain Bacteria; phylum Bacillota; class Clostridia; order Lachnospirales; family Lachnospiraceae; genus CAG-590. The sequence goes on along the minus strand of SVEJ01000054.1, from coordinate 13,784 downwards.
AGAAGAAAATGGATATCTTGCATCTTGGAAGTGGCTTGCTGATGGCATCGATATGGTTATTGGCAGAGTCTCGTTTGCGACAGGTTATGTTACCGAATAGCTCCATTGCAAGTGATGTTGGTTTCTTTGTAGTTATGTTGTTGCCATATCCATTTTTAGCCTACATTAACAACATTCAAAAGAAACGTTACCAAAAAGTATATACCGTGATTGCTTTTTTGGTTGTTGTGAATTTTTTGGTTGGTACATTACTACAAGTGTTTAATATATTGGATTTTTCAGAGACGATGATTGTATCACACGTAATTATCATTCTTTTGATGATTGCTTTATTTGTTACCGTGATAATTGATTTGAAAAGGGGTTATATTTCTGAATATCCGGATGTGGCTGTCGGACTTGTTGGTCTGATGCTTGCAGGCTTTTATGAGATTTATCTTGTCTATGACAAATCATCTTTATATAACGGTATTGTGCTATGCATTGGTTTGGTATTTTTGTTGTTGATGGCAGGTATCAAAACCGGTCGGGATATTATGAATATCGAACGAGAGAAGCAAAAAGCAATTATTAAGAGTGAGTCAAAGGACAAGTTTCTTGCCAATATGTCTCATGAGATTCGAACACCGATTAATACGGTTATCGGTATGAATGAAATGATCTTGCGCGAGAACAAGGATACTGCGATTTCGGAATATGCAAAGAATATTGAAAATGCTAGTCATATGTTGTTAAGTCTTATCAATGACGTATTGGACTTTTCGAAAATTGAAGCCGGCAAGTTGGAAATCAATCATAATCCGTATGAAGTTGCGTCAATATTAAAGGATGTTATAACCGGAATTAGAATACGAACACAGAATAAGGACTTGATATTAAAATGTGATATTGATAAGCAATTGCCATCTGTATTAAAAGGTGATGAAATTCGTGTAAAACAGATTTTGAACAATTTGCTTTCTAATGCTGTAAAATATACGGAAGAGGGTAGTATTTCGTTGGGCGTTTCCGGTCAGCAGGAAGGTAATGTCTGCACGTTGGTGATTGCGGTGAAAGATACCGGAATAGGAATCAAGAAGGAAGATATGGAACGTCTTTTTGACAGTTTTCAACGTCTGGAATTGCAAAAAAATCGTTATATTGAAGGTACGGGACTTGGCCTTTCAATTACAAGACGGTTAATTAATCAGATGAATGGTTCTATTGATGTTTCGAGTGAATATGGAAAAGGAAGTTGTTTTACTATTCGGATTCCGCAAGAAATTGTTGATGCAACACCAATTGGCGAGTTAGAGCGCGGACAAAATGTCGAAGAAACGGCGGAAGGTACCGGAAAAGAAGAGAAGACGTATCTATATGCACCGCATGCATCAGTTTTGGTTGTAGATGACAACAAGATGAATTTGACAGTGGTAAAAGCGTTGTTGAAGCGCTCAGAAATTCAACTTGATCTTGCTATGGGTGGTGATGAATGTCTTACATTTACCCGCGGCAAAAAGTATGATTTGATTTTGATGGATCATATGATGCCTGAACCGGACGGAGTCGAAACGCTACATTTACTTCGTAAAGAAGATAATAATCCGAATCAGAATACACCTGTTATCGTATTAACAGCAAATGCGATTGAAGGCGCTGCAGAGCAATATCTTCAAGAAGGATTTGCAGAGTATTTGGCAAAACCGATTGTAGGAGAGAAGTTAGAAGAAGTACTAGCTAAGTATCTTGATAGTGAAGAATAACTTATAAAAGCTTATTTACTATGATTTAGTAGATAAGCTTTTTATTGTTTACAAATAAGAACACATGGTGAATTGTCTGTGCAAATGACAAGAATTATCTTGAATATTCAGACAATTTGAAGTAAAATTGAATATAGGTGAATGTTAATGGGGTTTCAAACATATGGTTTGATAAGAAGTTCACGATAATTGAATGTATGGGAGGTAGCTATCATGAATGTTTACACAACTGACAAGATTCGAAATGTAGTTTTATTGGGACATAGCGGAGCAGGAAAAACCAGTCTTGTAGAGTCTATGGCATATCTTTCCGGAATTACCACCAGAATGGGGAAGGTGGATGATGGGAACACCATTAGTGATTACGGAAAAGAAGAACAAAAGCGTAAGATTTCAATTAGCACAACCGTGGTTCCGATTGAGTGGGAAGGTGTGAAGATTAACGTGCTTGATACTCCCGGATATTTTGATTTTATCGGAGAAGTAGAACAGGCAATTAGTGCAGCAGACGCAGCGATTATTGTAGTTTCAGGTAAGTCCGGTGTGGAAGCGGGTACAGAACGTGCATGGGAGTTGTGTGAGAAGTACAAGATTCCGAGAATGGTGTATGTAACAGGAATGGATGCTGATAATGCTTCATTTAAGTCTGTTGTTGAAACTATGACAGAGATGTACGGAAAACGAATTGCACCATTTCATTTTCCGATTCGAGAGAATGAGAAATTTGTTGGTTATGTAAATGTAATCAGTGAGAACGGTAATCGATGGAAAGACAAAGAAGTTGTTGAGTGTGAAGTTCCGGATTATAGCATGGAGAACTTGACACTTTATAAGGATACGTTGATGGAAGCTGTGGCAGAGACGAGTGAAGATTTTATGGACCGCTATTTTAGCGGAGATACGTTTTCCGAGATGGAGATACGTTCTGCACTTCGTATGAATATCAATGACGGTTCGATTGTACCGATCACGATGGGTTCGAATACATTATGTCAGGGTACATACGCACTCCTTGATGATATTGTAAAATATCTGCCAAGTCCGGAAGGAAAAGAGATTGCAGGCTTTAACATGAAAAGTAATGAAGTATTCGAAGCCAACTATGATTTCTCCAAGCCAAAGTCAGCTTATGTGTTTAAGACGATTGTGGATCCGTTTATCGGCAAATATTCCTTGATCAAAGTGTGTTCAGGTGTATTCAAGGCAGATGATGTGATTTACAATAAGGATAAGGATATCGATGAAAAGGTAAGTAAGCTTTATGTGTTGCGAGGCAATAAGCCGATTCCGGTTGCAGAGTTACATGCCGGTGATATTGGAGCGATTCCGAAATTGACTGCAGCAAGAACCGGTAATACATTATCTACAAAAGCCAATATTATTGAGTATGGTAAATTTGAGATTTCCACACCATATACCTTTATGCGATATAAGGTTCCAAACAAGAGTAATATTGATAAAGTGGCACAGGCGTTGCAGAAGCTTACCCATGAAGATCAGACGCTTAAGGTTGTAAGTGATACAGAGAACAGCCAGACCTTGTTATACGGTATCGGTGAGATGCAGCTTGAGATTATTCAAAGTAGATTGCTCAATGAGTACAAATGCGAGATAACACTTAGCAAACCAAAGATTGCATTCCGCGAGACCATCAAGAAAAATGCAGATGTGGAATACAAGTATAAGAAACAATCCGGTGGACATGGACAATACGGACATGTTAAGATGCGTTTTTCACCACTTGGTGACACGACAATTCCGTTTGAATTCTCTCAGGAAGTTGTTGGTGGAGCAGTTCCTAAGAATTACTTCCCGGCAGTGGAAAAGGGTATGCAGGAATCTGTAGAAAAAGGACCGCTTGCAGCATATCCGGTTGTAGGCGTTAAGAGTGTCTTGTATGATGGTTCTTATCATGATGTGGATTCTTCGGAAATGGCATTTAAGAAAGCTACCATTCAGGCGTTTAAGAAGGGCTTTATGAGTGCAGGACCGATATTGCTTGAACCGATTATGAGTCTTAAGGTGATTGTACCGGATGATTATACCGGTGATGTGATGGGTGACCTTAATAAACGTCGCGGAAGAGTGCTTGGTATGAATGTGGCCGGTAAAGGAAAACAGGCAATTGAAGCAGAGGTTCCGATGATGGAATTGCTTGGTTATTGTACACTACTTCGTTCCATGACAGGTGGACGCGGTGACTATTCTTATACATTTGCACGATACGAGCAGACACCAAATGATATTCAAGAAGCAGAAGTGAAAGCAAGAGCAAGCAAGGTTGCCGAGAATGAAGAAGATTAAAGTATCGTATTTAGAATGGGATATGTGAAGAATAAATATGTAATAACATGATATGATTTATGATTTGAAAGAGATCAGTTGATATGACTGGTCTCTTTTTTTGAAGAAAATTAAAAATTTTTGTTACGAAATAGAAACTCATGCGTCTTATGTGAGAAAAGGAGGTAGCACAATGAGACAAGTGATGAGAGTGCAATGGTTTCAAATGAGAAAGGATTTCATTTATAAGGCTTTACTGTTAGCAGGTGTAGTTGCTGTGTTGTCCATGCTGTATGAGGTAATAACGGCAGACTACATAGAACCAATGGATGCAGAGGGTGTGTTGGAGTTTTTCCGGCTGGGGATGTTTGTTCAGGTGTTTGTAATGGATTTGGTTTTAAATCTGGATGAGAGACATCATGTAGTGAATCAGGATTTGATGGCGGGGATTCCGCGTGACAGGCTGCTTTTTGGAAAGGTAATATTGAGCAATATAGTAGGTCTTTCTTTAGCACTTGCATATACATTTTTTACAACGGTTTTAATTGGTGTGTGCCATGGCATTGTATTAGAGCATATCGGAAGTACTTTGATTCGATTTTTCTTATTATTACTGCTACATTTTCGTATTGCAGGGGAGGTTACATTAGTTTCCGTGTTAATTAGAAAACCTTTTGTAGCATCTGTGGGATATGTGATCGCTTTTTATGTTGGAAGAACTTATGAAACGGAGCTTGTAGGAAACTGGATATCCAGTGTAGCGATACATCCGTTGTTAGATTGCATTAGTTACTACCGGATCAACACAGTATATGCGGCAGAGGGTGGAATTGTAGATGTTATACAGTACCTGCCTACTACCAAGGAAATCTGCATGGCGTCTATAGGCTCCATTTTGATTGGTGGAATTTGTCTGTGGATTGCAAACAGAAAGTATAAAAAGAGAGAATTTTGAGAGGAGATAGTTTATGGAACAAGCGGTAATAAAGGTAGAAGGATTAACAAAGCAGTATGGTAAGGATGTGGTAGTTGACCATGTTGATTTCCGGATAGAGAAGGGAAAAATATATGGACTAGTGGGGCCAAATGGTGCAGGGAAAAGTACCGTGATGAAAATGTTAGGAGGACTTAGCTTCCCAACAGATGGTGAAATCTATTTCTATGGAGAAGCTTCGCAACAGGCATTGAATAGTGGGAGAGCCAGAATGAGCTTTATGATAGAGGAACCCAAATTAAATCCTGATTGGAGTGGGAGAGATAATCTGAAAAGAGAGCAGATTCTAAGGGGTGTCACAGATGATGCATATGTAGATGAATTACTTAGGTTAGTAGACTTGGATCAAGTTTCTTCTAAGAAAAAAGTAAAAAGTTATTCCCTTGGTATGAAGCAACGCTTGGGGATTGTAATGGCGTTGCTGTCTAAGCCGGATGTATTGATTTTGGATGAACCGGTCAATGGATTAGACCCGAGAGGTGTGTATGAAATTCGAATGCTGTTGCAATATATCAACAAAGAATTCGGAACTACAATTATTCTGTCTTCCCACATTCTGTCGGAATTAGAGTATTTGTGTACCGATTTGATTTTTCTGTTACAGGGCAAGGTGATTAAGACAGTTGCTATGACGGAGATGGAGGATAGCCTGGAAAACTTTTATTTGAATCATGTAGATTGCAGGGAAGAAAAGAAGATGGAAGTACTTTCTACATTTGCGGAAATATAAAGGAGCGAATATATATGGAACGAATGAATATGAAATGTGTTATGAAATTACAGTGGCTACAGCTTATGAGAAACCGATTGTTCTATATTGTTTTCTTAGCATGTACTATGGTGTCGCTGATGTTTTCGAAGCTGATTTTTATGCCTCAGATGCAAGACTGTAGTGGTGGTGTGGTTGCTATACAGAGTGCTCCTTTTATGTGTGATGTTGTAGTGTTGTATGTCATTGTGAACACTGCAGTATTATTGAATCAGGATTATGAGAATGGCAGTATGTATCTCATGCTAACAGCAGGGTATTCCAGAATTCCCTTATATTTTACTAAAATGATATTTATTATGATGATAAATGCTATTATGGGTATTCTTTTGATGGTAACGCCTGTGCTATTTCACACAATGCTGTATGGATGGGGCGATACCATTGGTATCGGAGGATATGCGCTTCGCCTATTATTGGTGGAATGTTTTTTGTGCCGTATATCTGCACTTATGACCTTGTTATCAATTCTTGTAAAACGATATTACTTAACGATTGGCGGAGGGCTTTGCCTTCTTGCAGCAGAATGGTGGTTAGCAGCAAATTACGAGATTCGCAATGCTTGTGTTCCGATAATTACTGCATTTAATAAAATATTTGATTATGATACGCAGTTTAATAGTCATTTTACAAGCGGATATGTATCGTTTCAAATCACAGATTGCCTGAATGTAGAACAGCAAGGGAAAATCCTACTCATTTCGTTGTTGATGATTGTTGTTAGTGCAATTGTGGGTTGCATCTATTTCCGTATGGATGATGTGCAGTAGAAGGAGGAAGGATATGAAGAAGTGGATGAAAAATAGAATCTTACATAGGGTTAGTATTGTCATGGCGCTGGCATTATTTACTCTCTGGATTCCCCTAGGGTTTACCAATCATAATATCAACTATGATTTTGTGGAATCCTTTGATGTGTTATTTGATCAACTAAAAGAACATTATGTATTAGGAGAGTATCGAGAGACGGATTGGGATGGGTTATATGAAACCTATATTCAAGGAATGAAAATGGCGGAAGAAGAACGAGATTCCTATCAGGCATATAAGTTGTTAAGACAATTTGCAGATTCGTTCTATGATGGACACGTAAGTGCTAGTTTTGAATCAGAGGATGAAGAGTATAAGCAACGATATAAAGAAGAATGTGCAGGTATGGATTATGGATTTTCCATTGTAAGACACGCGGATGGACGTTATGTCGTTGTAAATGTAGATCAAGAGCTTCCTGCATATGAGTTAGGTGTAAGAGATGGAATGGAGATTGTGTCGCTTAACGGAACGCCGGTGGAGCAACTGGTAGATGAAGCAAGTCCGTGGTTTTTTTCCTTTCCAATAGAGGAGGATGAAGCATTTTTCAAAGGTCTGGCAGTAATGTCTAAGCTAACCGGAACATTACAGCTGACATATAAAGATGCGAATAAGACAGAGCATACGATTTCGTTGGAAGAACAGGGCAACTATGTTGAAAGATTTGATCAGACCTATGAAATCATGATGCATAATAATCAGAATGGAAATCTTACGTATCATATGTTAGATGAAGATACAGCGTATTTTTCTTTGACGGACATGCTGATTGACGAGTCTATTGGAAGAGAATCGTCAGAAAACGAGTTTGAACAAGATAGAAGCTATGAAGAGCTGCATGCGCAGACAAAATATCTTCTCGATAAGATGAAGGAACAGGGGGCAAAGAATCTCATTATTGATATGCGAGGGAATCGTGGTGGCTATGCGGAAGTGAGTATGGCTGTAGCATCTTGTTTTCTGGACCAATCTGTTGTGTTTAAGGAGGGAATCTATGAGGCCGGTAAAAAGGAATATGATGTATATGAAGAAATTGTATGTCCGGCAGAGAATGAATGGGGAAATGGACAAGTTGTTATTTTGGTTAATCATAATACAGTGAGTGCAGCGGAAATTTTTCTGTATTTCATGAGACATCAGGAAAATGTGACAGTCATGGGATTTACTAACAGCTGTGGAGCTGCTATGAGCGTGAAGGGTGCAAGTGCACCTTTGTTTTACATGTCTTATTCAGGAATGCTTACACTGGATGAAAATGATGAAATTCTGATAGATCCGGGAATGGACCGCCAGTGTAAAATTCCGGTGGATATACGGATTCCATTGGATGATAAAGCGATTCAAAATCTATTTGTAGAGAAGAAGGACTATGTGCTACAATATGCTTTAGATTATCTACAATAAGGATGAATGTTGAGGGAATTTTGTTTTGTTTGAGAAGCTGTATGAGGAATACTATCATGATGTATACATATTTTTGTTAGGCTTAACCGGCAATGAATCCATTGCGGAGGAAGTCACACAGGAAACATTTTTCAAGGCCATGAGAAAGCTTGATGGCTTTGAGGGGAAATGTGATATTCGAGTATGGCTTTGTCAAATTGCAAAGAACACCTTTTATTCCTATTGTAGAAAGCAGAAAAGAATTCTTCCGGAAGAACAACTGCAAAATATACCGGCAAGTGATTGCTCTTTTGTGGAACAGCTAGAAGATGAAGAACAGATGATGAAGATACATAAGGTGCTGCACAATATGTCAGAACCCTACAAGGAAGTGTTTTCTCTTCGGGTATTTGGAGAGTTAAGTTTTCGGCAGATTGGAATCATTTATGGTAAAACGGAAAGCTGGGCCAGAGTGACTTATCACCGGGCAAAGCAAATGATAGTGAAACAGATGGAGGAAGAATAAATGAAGAATACATGTAATATTGTGAGAGATTTGATGCCGCTATATGTGGATGATATATTAAGTGAAGAGAGTAAGCAATTGGTGAAAGAGCATATAGAGCAATGCGAGGCTTGCAAGGAGGAATATCGTACCTTATCAGCGGAAGTACAGCTTCCAATGAATGTGGATGTTAATCCGATGAAGAAGGTAAAATGGACCATTATTAAGCGTGTGGCTCTTACCATTTTGGCGATTGTTGTGTTATGCGTAGCATTTTTGGCTGCGAATTGTATATTGATTCCGATGGACTATGAAAAATATGACTTGAAAAATGTATTAAAGGTGACTCAAAAGGAAGACGGTTATTACCTTGTCTGTATGGGTGGAGCATCTACTTCTACGTATCTATTTGTTGTTCCGGAAGAGGTAGAGTCACAGGAAGTTAGAGAAGATGGAAAAAGCTATGTGGATTATTATGTGTATATTGAATCTGCTTTGATTAATCAGCTACATACGATAACTTTTCAAAAGGATTATTATATGACAGAACTAGAGACAGAAGATTCTTTGTTGACCACCTACAAACGAATCGGAACAGCAAATGATGACGGTACCGTAATTCATCGTGTCTATTATGGTAATATGAGGAATGATGAGAAGCATTTGATTTGGGAGAATCCGGATGTAGAATGATAAAACATATTGTATAATCAAAAGAAAAGACAGTGTTAGATGATGTGTGATGAAGGATATCATCTTAATGCTGTCTTTTGTTTTAAGTTTAAAAATAAATGAAACTTTTTTCTTGCACGGTGTGTATTACTGATGTAAGGGACTTACCAAAAAGACAAAACGTTTTGGACAGCGAGGGAGTTAAAAAGTAATGAAGATGACACAAGATTTATTCTTGGAAATATATGATAAATATAAGAATACTGTGTATTCGGTGATATTTAACTATGTTAAAAATGTGGAAGATACAGCTGATCTTCAGCAAGAAGTGTTTATTAAGCTCTTTAATAATCAAACAGAGTATGAAAATGATGAACACATCAAAGCATGGTTGATTCGAGTATCGGCAAATATGAGTAAAAATCATCTACGGAACAAAAAGCATGTGTCTGATGAACCGTTTTCGGAGGATATTCCTTTTTATGACAAAAAAGAGAATGATGATTTGGTGAAGGAAGTGCTTGCATTACCGGAAAAATACAGAATCCCGATACATCTTTTCTACTATGAAGATTATTCAATTAAGCAAATTAGCGAGGTGCTTGAAACACCGGAAGCTACCGTTAAAGTTCGTTTGAAGCGCGGTAGAGAAAAGCTGAAGAAATCTTTGAAGAAGGAGGATTGGTTATGAGTACATTTCGTGAAGAATATAAAATGCAGATGAATGAATTGTGTGATGCAAATTGTAAGATTACGGCAGAAGATATTCTAAAGTACGCAAAAGAAAAAGTCAGCATATCAGAGAATGTGATTGACTTGCAAGAACATAAGAAAAAGAAAAGAGTTTGGAAAGCTTTCGTTCCGGCAGCTTGTTTCCTCTTGATTGGTACCACTGCTTTGGCTGCAACAGGCCAGTTAGGTGAAATGTTTAGAAAGATATTCAAGGATGAGACCACGGCAGAACTTGTAGAACAAGGATATCTATATGAAATTCATCAGACTGTGGAGGAGGACATCTTTAATATTGAATTAATAGCTGTGACCGGTGATACAGACAATCCAAAGCTCTTGTTTGATGTATATGTTAATGATGAAGAATTGGTTGCAAGAAATGACAAACTGCGCATATCAGCATATAACCTTGGTGTGGATGCGTATGAGAATGAATTAGACCAATATGTACCGTGTGAAGCCTATGGTGTGAAGGATAAGAAAATTGATAATTTGTATCACGTCAGTATGCCGGGTGCACCATATTGGATGAGCGGTGAGGAGCCTGTTGTTACGGACATATGTCAGATTGATTTTGATCTTGATAGAAAACTGTGGACCACGTATGAGTTAAATATGGAATATCGCTTTACACCGCCACAGGATGCATTTTGTCCGGTATCCTATAAAGATTATGAGAATATGAAGTTTAGCTATGGTGGAATTGATTATTACTTAACGAGAGGAGAATATGGCTCCTATAGTGCACGGTTTTTGTTTGAATATGATTATATAGGATCAGAGTTTGCTGATGGTGAGATTGATTATGGAAATTTGACAGAAGAACTGCATAATAATTGGCTAGCGTTTATTTCTACAGTTACAGTAGTTGTAGATGATAAGATATATACAGTTAATAAGGATAATCTGGAATATACATGGTATGATGAAAAAGGTGAAATATATAAAAAGAATCATTGTATTGTTCATGCGCATTTTCCGAGCTTTAATTATGAAGAGGCGACAAGTGTTTTAATACAAGTAGGGGATGTTAGTTATACGTTAAAATAAGGTGTCAAAAGGAAGTTCAAGACTTTACAGTCTTGGGCTTTCTTTTGTTGTAATTCTTTTGCAATATAGAATGCAATATTGTATAATATAAGTGTTTTATCCAACCTTGTTGGATGATGATTGAACGATAGTGAAAATGGGGAATTTTATAGAACAATACAAAGGAGAAGATGTGTATGAGAGGGAACGTAAGAAGAATGAAATTAAGTGGCAAGTTTGCAATGACATCGCTATTCATTGCGTTGATTGTCTGCTTGTTAATCAGTGGAATCAGTATTCATTACATGAAGAATTACTTGTTGAATGTAAGCCGTTCTCAGGCAATGAGTGTTGCGAAGACGGCAGCGGAAATTATTGACGGTGATCAGATAGCATCGATTCAACCGGGAGATGAAGGTTCTGAGGACCATTTAGAGGTATTGGCTCAGTTACAGAACTTTTTGATTGATGAGGATATTGCGTATATCTATACCATGCGTCAGAACGATGGTGCAGTGGAATTCTTGGTAGACGCTGACACGGAAGAAGGTGCAGCGATTGGCGAGGAGTATGAGACTTACGATAAGATTGATATGGCATTTTCCGGAAAGGCATCTATGGATGACGAAGTGACGACTGATGAGTGGGGAAGTTTTTATAGTGCATTTGCTCCGATTACCAATAAAGCAGGTGATGTTGTTGCGATTGTAGGTGTAGATTGTACAGTGGACAGCATTGATGAAAAGGTTGCAGATATGACCAAGACTTTGGTTATCGTGCTTGTTGTTTGTGTGGCGGTTGCCTTTGCTATCTCCATGTTGACAGGGCAGTTGATGGCAAAGAATGTGTTGGTAATTAATCGAAAGATGGATGAGCTTGCAGGTTCAGAAGGTGACCTTACACAAGAGATTCAGATTCGAAGCGGTGATGAATTAGAGAATGTGGCGAACAGCTTTAATTCATTCATGGTGAAGTTAAGAGAAATGATGTTATCTGTAAAAGATAGCGGAGAGCGTCTTGAGGTTTCAACGAATCAGACTAACCAGGAGTTGCAAGAGGCTACTGAAGAATTGAATGAGATTACCGGCACTTTGAATGACATGAGTGTGAAGATGCAAGATACAACTGAAGCAATTGAACAGATTCAGGAAGTGACGGTATTGATGAAGGAAATGTCAGAGAGTCTGTACAATCAGACTAAGTCCGGCGCTGAATATGCGGATGGAGTGAGTCGTACGGCAGACGATGCAAAAACCAATTGTCGCGCATCTAAGGAAGACATGGGAAGAATGATTGGTGAGATGTCTGATAAGTTGACAGCAAAGATAGAGGATTCAAAAGAGATTTTTGAAATTATCAGATTAACGAACGATATTATTGAGATTTCTGACCAGACACAGCTTCTTGCATTTAATGCCAGCATTGAGGCAGCAAGAGCGGGTGAAGAAGGAAAAGGATTCGCAGTTGTTGCTGGTGAGGTTGGAAAACTAGCAGATGCTACAGCTCAGACAGCTATGAAGATTGAGAGCATTAACCGGTTTACCGTTACTACTGTGGATGAACTTGTTGAGATCTCAGAGAAATTAGTTCAGTTTGTCGCAGAGGTGGTAAGCAAGGATTATGATAAGATGGAAGATATCGGTGAAGCTTACTACAAGGATTCTGTTGAGTTTATGAGACAGTTTGAGGCATTTTGCGAGTTGTCAGAACGCATTTCCGGTAATATGGACACAATCGAACAATGTGTGCAGCAGATTACGGAAGTGGTGGAACGAGAGGCAGAGAATATCAGTAATGTTGCTCAGGTTTCTGACAAGATATATGAACAGATGCAGATGGCGAGTGAGAATAGCGAAGTGAACGAAAGTATTGTCGGAGAACTTGGCGAGATGTTAGATAAATTCATGGTGTAAGAAGGTCTATACTGCAAGATGGATGAAGGAAGAGAATGAATTTCTTAAAATTACGGAGGAGAATATAGTGGGATTATTGAAAAAACGTAAAGATGAGAATGATAATTCTAAAGTGATTGCAGCAGTTATACATTTGATTATGACAATCATTATTATAGTAGCCATTTTTGGATTAGTCTTTTTCATTGCGAAGATCATAGAAGAGAATCGCAAACCGGACATTACGAATACGTTTATCAGTTCAAAATTAGAAACAGTTAGTACATTAACGACGGCTGAATTGACTTACAATGGATTGATTCGTTATGAAGAAGGGGAAATTCCGATTCTTACAAAGAAAGCATTTTCTATGGTATACAGAGCACAGGTTACAGCCGGTGTGGATTTATCGAAAGTGACATCGCATATTACGGAAACAGAAGTTGTATTGGTTGTTCCTGCGGTGGAGATTCAGGATATTGATATTGATGAGACATCTATTCAATTTTATGATGAGCAGGTTGCATTGTTTAACTGGACTGAAAAAGAAGATACGTTAGATGCGATGGCGGCTGCGAAAGCTGACGTTGAAGAACAAGTGAATCTGAATGAACTGAAATTGAAAGCGAGAACCCAGACAGAAACGATTTTACATGGATTGTTTGATGGTAATATAGGGGAAAGAAAGCTACGTGTTCAGTTTGCACAATGACGCACAGATAAAGGAAGAGTAGGTGCTTAGGATGAAGAATAAAAGGTGGGGAAACAAAATGTTGCAGATAAGCCTATCATGTATGATGATAGGCTCTTTTGTCTTCTTTTTGCTGGGTCAGTTATGTCTGCCGCCAGAGAATCAATTAGATGATGGAAAGTTCGCAATCTATGAAGCAGATTGGGTGCAAGTATTGCCGGACGGAACAAGAACATCAATCGATGTCCCGGGCAATTGTAAAGCTGAGCAGGCTGAGTGGGT
>SVEJ01000053.1 GCA_015057435.1 Lachnospiraceae bacterium | reverse complement strand
CTGATACCTGTTGCGAAACCAGTAATTTTTTCCTATATTTGCAGACGAAAATAATGTGATATTGTAATAAATATTTGTGTCTGTTTTTAGATTTCCATGTTCCCATATCATTAGCATACAATAATTCCGAGCTTTTGGCTACCTTAACCCACCGTCTAAAGCCAGTGGGATTGCGGTAGCCTTATTTCAATCTATGGAAGATCATAGTCTCGCAGTGTAATCTTCAGTTCCTTTAACTGATCCCGATACTGCGCTGCCATTTCAAAATTCAGTTCTGCTGCCGCAGTCTCCATCTTCTTCGTATACTTCTTAATCTCTGCCTGCAACTCTTTCTTCGTCATAGATTCAACATCCTTCTCTCGAAGTTTTGCATTCAATGCTTCTACATCCTCATCTGTCGAAGTTGTAATCAAATCACGAATTGACTTTTTAATTGTTGTTGGTGTGATTCCGTGTTCCTTGTTATAAGCATCCTGAATCTCTCGACGACGATTGGTCTCATCTATGGCCGCTCGCATGGAGCGCGTAATCTCATCAGCATACATAATCACCCGACCTTCACTGTTACGTGCCGCTCGTCCTATCGTCTGTACGAGAGAAGTTTCCGAACGCAAGAAGCCTTCCTTATCTGCATCTAAGATTGCAACAAGTGTAATCTCCGGTATATCTAATCCTTCTCGGAGGAGGTTAATTCCAACTAAGACATCAAAGACACCCATTCGCAAATCGCGAACAATCTCAATTCGTTCTAACGTATCAATATCAGAATGCAGATATTTCACCTTGACGCCCTGGTCCCGCAGATAATCTGTCAGGTCTTCTGCCATACGTTTTGTAAGTGTTGTCACTAAGACCTTGCTACCTTTTTCTACTTCCTTATTCACTTCCGAAAGCAAATCATCCACCTGACCCTCGACCGGTTTCACTTCAATTAACGGATCCAATAATCCCGTCGGACGAATCAACTGCTCCGTTCGCATCAGTTCATGCTCTGCCTCATACTCCGACGGTGTTGCCGAAACGAACATTACCTGATCCACCTTCTCCTCAAATTCATCAAAACGAAGCGGACGGTTATCCATTGCGGAGGGCAAACGGAACCCAAAATCCACAAGTGTCTGCTTTCTCGAACGATCACCCGCATACATACCACGAATCTGCGGTACCGTAATATGAGACTCATCTATGATCATCAAAAAATCATCCTTAAAAAACTCAAGCAACGTGTTCGGTGTCGCACCCGGCTCTAATCCCGCAAGCGGTCTCGAGTAATTCTCAATACCGGAGCAAAAACCCGTCTCTTTTAACATCTCCATATCAAAATGCGTTCTCTCACTGATACGTTGTGCCTCTAAAAGCTTGTCATTGGCCTTAAAATATGCAACCTGTTCCTCTAACTCTGCTTCGATTTCACCGACTGCTCTTTCGATCTTATCCTGCGCTACCACATAATGAGAAGCCGGAAAAATAAACGCACAGTTAATTCCTCGTTTCACTTCACCGGTCAACGGATCAAACTCCACCATGCGATCTATCTCATCACCAAAAAACTCCACACGAATCGCATTCTCAAACGTAGAAACAGGCAAAATTTCTAATACATCACCATGTACACGAAACGTACCCCGCTTGAAATCCATTTCATTCCGTTCATACTGAATATCAATCAAATCAGAAATCAATTCTTCCCATTCGTATGTTGCACCAACACGCAGTGTCAGCATCATATCTGCATAATCTTCCGGCGAACCGATACCATAGATACAGGAAACGGAAGATATGACTATGACATCTTTTCGCTCTATCAAAGCAGCTGTTGCAGAGTGTCTGAGCTTATCTATCTCATCATTAATTGACGAATCTTTCTCAATGTACGTATCTGTGGACGGTACATATGCCTCCGGCTGATAATAATCATAATATGAAACAAAATACTCAACTGCATTCTCCGGAAAGAATTCTTTGAATTCGCTATATAATTGTGCCGCCAATGTCTTATTATGCGCGATAATTAATGTTGGCTTATTCAATTTCTCAATTACATTCGCCATGGTAAATGTCTTACCGGAACCGGTAACACCAAGTAACGTCTGAAACTGATTGCCTTCTTCGAATCCTCTTACCAAATCTTCTATTGCCTGTGGCTGATCACCTGTCGGCTGAAATTCCGAATGCAATACAAACTTGTCCATAACTATCTCCTATCATACACACATATTATAAAATACGACTCCAACGATTCTTTGCTTCACCAGCTCGAACATTTATTCGATTATAGCATTATCTTTTTATTCTTTCAACCGTATTTTGAATAGATTCTTCCCCTCTTCGGACATTCTCATTCGTTTAATATATTTCTCTCATAATATTTTATATATCTTTACGCACCTGTTTACATAATTTTACTTTACGAATCTGTAGATTTGCGTTATAATATATGCACTATTCCTTATTTTTCGGACATTTGTTAATTTGACACCACTGCTTCCACCTTGTTAACATAACACAGAAACAGTGTCATCAATACAACATATTGTAGGAAACATAAGATAATTACAAGGACGACCACAATTTACAGAATATACAAGGACGTGACTTGACGGAGGGATTACATATGAATAAGCAGGAAAACAAGTTAGCATTGTCTGTGCTAACGACACTCATCTCAGGAATTGCGCTCATTTATACGTTAATTACGTACCATCATATTATATTTGCAGTGATGGGAATGAGTCTGATTTTTTTAATCTGTGCATATATTCTTACACAGAATATCATTGCATTTTCACTAGCCAAGACAAAAGCTTCCAACAACCAGATAAAAGAATACATGCAAAGCATTATTGAGCAGATTGACGCAATGAACGGAACACAATCTCAGCTCGGAAAAGCAACGTATCTGTATACCAAGCAAGCAGCCCAGACAGTTGCCACATTGGAGAATAATTATCTAGAAAGTCAGGAAGCATTGTACAAGAATCTCTCTTCACTTTCTAATGCACAGAACAAAGCTACCAAGTTAATGATCAAGTACGATCAGAATAACACCACGAAATTAATTTCCACAATTAAGGAATTAAGAAACCAGCTAAGTGATACAATGATTCAGGGATTTGACCAGATTCAGCCGAACAACGCAGAAGTAATCACAACGTTAGAAGATATTGTGAACTATTTAAAGACACAACCTTCCGGTTCAGATCAGACATTGAACATTCAGTTAAACAATGTTGCACATGAATTGCAGAATATCTCCAACAATATGCAACATTTTCAGATGACAATGCCAGGTACTGCATCCGTACCACAGCCAAGTATACCAATCACAGAAACTGCACCGGTTACGGAACCAACGCCAACGATGCATGCAGACATATCTTCTACACCGAATGATAATAGCAGTGAATCACTTACGAACGATGATATTGCTGCATTATTTGCAGCCACAGAACCGGCTCCTATGCCTGAGAATACTATGGTTCAACAAGAGGAGACATTTACTCCGACATTTACTGTCATCGGCAAATCCGATACATATGAGAACGAAATCGATCCACTCGCTAATACCGGCGGGAATGAAGATCCGAACAAACAATTATCAGCAGATGAGATTGCTGCATTATTTGCAGCTGCAGATCCGGCTCCTAAGAAAGAAGCTGCACCTGCGACACCAATAGAAGCACTTGCCATGTCAGATGATCCAAACAAGCAGCTTTCAGCTGACGAGATTGCTGCACTGTTCGCAGCTGCAGAACCGGCTCCGACGCCGGAAGAACCGATAGCGGAACCTCTAGCTCCTACTCTTTCGGACGATCCGAACAAACAGTTATCAGCAGATGAGATTGCTGCATTATTCGCATCATTAGGATAATATCGATTACAATAAGTAAGGCTATATGTCAATGACATATAGCCTTACTTATTGTGCATAAATGCTCAAAATATGAACTTCTCATCTGACATCTTAACTGTCAGCTTCTGATTCTTATTTTTTAACTTTTACACTCTTAACACTTGAAGCTTTTCCTTCAATATCCTCACCGGATTCACTTGTCGCAATCGGAACCACCTTGTAGTAATATGTTTTTCCTACCTTCAAGCCGGAATCCTTAAATGTAGTAGAAGTTGTAATTCCCACGCAAGAATATTTGCCTTTTTTCTTTGTTGCACGATAGATTCTATATGCAACTGCCCCCTTTACTTTCTTCTTTAACTTAATCGTTACCGTCTTTTTACTTGACGTTGCAGACTTAATTGCCGGTTTTCCGGATGGAGCAGCTACCGCAGAATAGTTTGCTTCACCATAAGAAGCGCAAGTGTAGCTTGAGGTATGATACTTATACAAATCCTGTGTTTTTTCTACACCTTTCAAAGTACCCGGTGTTGTCACCCAAAGTTTAGTTGCATTTGCAAACTGATTCTTTGCATCTTCGTCTGTTTTTCCCGGGTCTCTATAATCCTGCCATGTTTTTTTCTGGCCGGCATATGCAATTACAATATACTGATAGGTTGTACCCGGTAACGCCGCATCAAAATAGTCTTCATTCTTTCTTACTTCTACAGGTTTCGTAGCCCACTGGTCAACCTGCTTATTATTTTTCTGATCCCAGTATCCGGAATAATCCTTGCTACCTGTGAAGATCTCGCCTGCATAGTCTATAACAGACGTTGTTGTAAGCTGTGTACGCTGATACTCATAATTCTGATAGTAATATGTCTTTGTCTCATCAAGCTTATAGTTAAAGACCGGTCTTGCAACAGTTCCTGTTGTGTCTGCTGCAAATGCGTCAATCGCCGCATTCCATTTTTTCACGTCAACAGCTACAGGTTTCTTCGCACCGACATATTCCGTTACCAACGTACCACCCGGATTGATTGAATATATATTGTTATATTCATCAGAATGATAGCTTGCTACCTCATATCCTTTGATTGTCTTGTTCAGTGCATGTGCTGATGCAGGAATACGATATACCTGATAGTATGCAGCTCCATCTACTTTACTCCATGTAACCTGGATACCATTGGCAACCTTCTTTGCCTTCACATTCTTAACCATTCCAAGTGTCGCTGTAGTTGTGAATTCATAGTCATTACCAACAATCTTTCCGTTATCTTTAAATGGTGAAATACGATACGTCTCTGTCAAATCGTACTTGCCGTTTGCATCCGGCTTTAACTCATTGTACTTCTTCGCTTTGAATGTATACTTCGATGCAGATGCGCCTAACTTCTTCTCCTCTACCCATGCTACTTTCTTGGTCTCCGGATCAATAATTTTCTTCTCAATAATGAATCCTTTTGCACCGTAAGATTTATTCCATTCAATTGTACGATTACCGACTGCATCTTTGTAATCTGCAGTAATATTCATATCGCCAAAATGGAAAGAAACACCACGCGAATCACTAATATCCGTATCTCCGCCTGCACTATCTTTTGAAAGAACAGCAACTACCATGTATTGGTACGAACAATCTACAGCCGTTTTCTTATCTGTATATGTCTTCTTACCGCTTCCTAATGTCTTGATCAATTCCCATTTACCAAAGCCATCAGCAATTGCGCCGCCCTTTGAATACGCCGTTGTATCAGAGCTTGCTACAGTACGATATACTTTGTACTGTTTTGCACCCGGAACTTTAGACCATGTAAGCTTTACATTCTTTGTCTTTTGCACAGTAAGTTTTAAGTTCAATGCACTTCCCTTTGTTGCACATTCGTATGATGAATACGGACCATATATAATCTTTCCTGTTAATCTATCCTTATAATAGACTCTTACTTTGTAATTATACTTTGTCTTAGATGTAAGATTCTTATCTGTATATGTATTCTTCGTTGTAGTTGCAATCTTCTTATATGAACTACCTACCTTACGATAGATTTCATAACCTGTACCATAACTCTTTGACAAGTTAAGCTGAACAGATGTTGACTTCACAGCAGATGAAATTCCAGGCTCATTAAGATCCATATTCAATGTAAACTTGCCCGCATTCACGATATAATCTGACATAAATACTGTAGCAATCGGCTTACTGTAATACTCACCTGTAACAAAATTATGATATTCACATTGCTCATTAAAACTTTCTCCCCACCATGCTGTTCTGATTCTAACGTCCGGATAAGTCTTCTTTAATTCCGCAAACTTCTTTTCTACTGCTTGCTTATAAGCAGGTGTATCATAATAATATGCATCAACCTTGTATGTTCCCGGTTTTAGATTTTTTTCAAAATAAGTACTGGTTTCACTACCACTAATCTCAAATTTATCCTGATTGGTATAAAACCATGTCTTCGTTCCACCCTGAAACACTTCATCACTGTTGAAAGTTCTTGTATCAAAGTTACCGGAATGACTTTCCTTTGGGTCATCCTTATACATGTTGAGCATTACTTTTGTACCTGCCGGTAACTTAGACGGAACACAGAACGTCCATCCGTTGGTGTGTTGTCTGTACATCTTTTTGCTTTTCATCGTCACTTTCGGTGCTGCAGCCGAAACCGGCATAGAAATTCCGGCAACCAACGCAACTGCCAAAACACTCAAAGCTATACGTTTCCTTGCATTCTTTCTCATACTTTTCCTCCTCTTAACATATTCATATGAATTATTGAATATAATTTATAAAATAGCAGACCCACTCGTTACTTGACACGAATACGAATGGTTGCTTTTTTACCTGTTCCATCCTTGGCTTTTGCTGTAATCTTAGCTGTACCTTTTTTCTTAGCCGTGACCTTACCCTTGCTGTTGACAACCGCAACTTTCTTATTAGAGGATGTCCATGTAAGTTCTTTGCTGATTCCCTTAGCCGGAGTAAACTTCGCTTTCACCTCTACCGACTTACCCTTCTTAAGCGTCGTAGATTTGGCAGAAAGCTTAATCTTCTTGACAGCATTCTTCATAATAGAAATCTTATATGTAGCCTTGATGTTAGTGTTATCCGCAAGATACGCAGTAACGATTACTTTCTTGCCTCGTCCTGCTTTTTTCGTCTTCACAACACCTGTATTGCTCACTGTTGCATACTTCTTGTTGCTCACTTTCCACTTCACTTGCTGATTAACAGCATTTTCAGGATAAACAATCGCCTTTAGCTTCACCTTTTTACCCGGCGCAACTTTCTTCGTTGTTCCGGTTATTTTGATTGCGTCGGCATACACAACAGCTTCTTCTGACTCTGATGCAACTACAGTCACCTTACAATTTGTTTTAACGCCACTTCCGTCTTTCGCGGCCACCGTAACAACTGCCGTTCCCTGTGCTATTGCCTTTACTTTACCATCTGTAACAGTCACTACAGCCGGATTACTACTATTCCAAGAAACTGCCTTATTATCTGCATTAGATGGATATACCGTCTCCTGAAGAATCTTTTCTTCAGAAACTTCTAATGTAAACTCCTTCACATCTAATTCAATTCTGTTCACCAAAATCTTAGCAACTGCACCATTCTCATCCTTTGGAACAGATGCATACAAATCCTCTTCTTTGCCAAGTGTCGTCACCTGATTCTTACCTATCAAAGTAATATCATCTGATGCAATCGCTGAACCTGTCTTGCTTGTAGCTTCCACTGTACTATTCTCTATTGTGACTTTACCTGCTTGAATTGCCGGGTGCTCTGATTGTCTGGCATCTGCAATTACTGTTGTATCGCGAATAATCAATTCATTCTTAACGTCGATGTACTCGACTTTCAGTGTTCCTTCACCCGTTAGTACAAGTGCCCCTTCACAATCCGAAACAATCGCTTTTAGTGTTGTTTCACCCTTCACATTAATTGTAATATTCTCTGCTCCGACCTGCACGATAAGATTTTCGTTCTTGCCGGTTAATGTGTACGTCGCATCTTGTTCTTTTAATGTCAATGTATCATCTGCATATGCCACGGTTGGTTCTTCGTTTGCATTCACCCGGAGTGCATCCACATAAGCGTCCGCCTCATTTCCTGCAAACTTTGTCACGTCAATCGTGTACGGATCCGTTACCAATGTATATACATTTAATGGTGTCATGCAAATCTCACCCGGATAATGTGTTGCCGTTTCAGCCTCTCTTGCATACACATTGTATGAAGTAAATGGTGTCAAATCCGTAAATGTTCCGGACGTCTGCCACGACATCTCATCTAATGAATATTCAATTCCCGGAGCTTCCGCAACTTGAATACCATTTGCTGTACGATTAACAAGAACCGGTGTGTCAGCATAATTCGCATTCTCCTGCTTGTTAACACGAACACTTACCAACTGTCTTATCTCATCCTCTTCCGGCTTATATTGATTCATGCTTGCTTCATTCCATGTAAATATCACATAAGCTTGAAGCGAACCATTCTCAACATCTGTAGCAGTAGGGGTATAATTCGGATTCTCCCATGCAAATGTGCCGTACTGTGTTGTTCCACCTGTCAAAATCGCATCATTCAACGTTTGTCCATATGTAATACTCTTCGCCGTCGGGAATGTAATTGCCGGCAAATCTGCACGAAGCACATTCACTGATACACTTTGCGTAATTGTACCAGAAGATGCATCATATCCTTCCACATCGGAAAAGTCATAATTCTTGATAGCATTTTGATTCAATGTAAGAACCACATCATAATCATTCGTGCCCTTCATAAGATCCGCATCCGGGTTCTTCCAGGCAAAGCTACCATACTCGGTACTTCCTCCCGACAAATCAGAATCCGTAAGCGTCTGCTCTAACGTAATGGTAGATGCGATTGGAAACTGCAATGAACTTACAACTTTTTTGTTAACCGTTAATATTGCATTCTTCGTAACAACCTCATAATTCGGATGTTCTGCAACCACTAATTGAATCGGATATGTTCCTGCATCAGAATTCTTTGCCGCTGTCGTAGACAACGTATACATCAGCACATCTCCTGATACAAGACTTGTCTCATAATCATTAGAAACCGTAAGCTTTGGATTCTCATCGCCATATGCTTTTACTTTATTCTCTGCTGTCACGGTAATTGTCTTCTTAGAAACCGCAACAGAAACCGGAATTGTAATCTTCTTATTTCCATTATATGTAATAACCAAAGTATCCTGATAAGTACCTGCTCCCAACTTTCCCTTTACGGTTAGCTTAATCTCATCTCTATCCCCCGGGAAAAGCTTATCCAACGAACCATCTGTCATCTCGAATACAGTTCCTTTTTGCATTGTAACACTATAAGATGTTGTTGCAGCATCACCATCGTTACTAATCGTAAGTGATGCAGAACTTCCTTCCGCAAACCCATAGACAAGATTACTGCATTCTAATGCATCCTTTGATACAGATAAGTCAGCTGTCGGTGTCGGTTCTTCCGGCTGTTCCGGTTCTTCTTCATCCGCAGAGCCCGAACCATAATATGTTGTAACTCCAACTTCCTTCAGTTCATCTGCTGTTGCAACATTCGTACTATAATTATCTGTATTCTTTTTCGCATAAGATAAATATACGGTATCTGCATCTTTATGGAGAAGATACAATCCCGCTGCAGCACCAACCAAACCTGCATTATAATCCAATGCTACCTCGTTACAGTAATAATCTCCCTGATCATCTTTATAAGTTCCGTTTGAACCGGGACCACCAACTAACGCACCTAGCAATGTATAATGATTCTCCATTGTAACCGCGGCATCGTTAGAACGAGACGCCGCTCTATGGTGCGGATACTTACTTGAATTCTCATTATAACCCACAATATAACAACGCTTGTTTGGATTATCTCCTAACATATAATTCATCTGCGCAGTTGCCCATGTGGCAAATGTACTCTTATTAGCAAGCTTATCATGTACTAGTCCGACAAACTGTTCTGCCGCACTATAACGACAAGAACCCCAATCAGACACACAGTTAAATACACCATCAATCGTCGGCTTAGCTTTGCACACATTTGCAATACTTTCTAACTTTGCAGTATCTTTTTGCAACATAGCTGCCAACGCACCTGTATTAGCCCAATCCAGTACCCAGTACTGATTCACACCGTTATCACTGCTATCTTTGTATGTATTATAGACTGAATGATAAGAAGAATCTCCTGTCGCAATTTCCAATGCGCTTGCTGCTAATGCTTTGTCATCTCCGTATGAAGATGATGCATAAAAAGTAGACGCTCCTTCTGTGGCACACGCATCACTGTTACTCACCATAAATGTATATAGATCTTTTGCCACCTTCAAGTCTTCTTCATTTCCAAAATTCTTATAATTCAGTGCCAATGCCGCAATCGCAACACTTACCTGATCAGTTGCAGGGTTCGACGCATCTGCAAAATACGCCGGACGGTTAATCTGTTGCCCCTCCGGTGCACACCATACAGCATGGTCAGAAACGCCTTCTCCTACCTGATAACAAAATGCGATTACCTTGCCTGATTCATATACCGTACATCTTCTGAAGTAATCACAGAAATAATCTGTTATTTTTTTCAAATGTGCAGTCTGTTCCAAATCAACAAATGCATCCTTAAACTGATAGTAGCTCATTCCAAGCATCGTCGCTGCATATCCTTGCGGCAAACCGAATTTTACATGGTCACCCGCATCATGAAAACCACCCGATGCATCCACTTTATACGTTTTCCCATTCTTTTGATAAGTAACATCGGCATCATATGTATGACAATTGCCACGCCAGCTCAATGCACATGTTCCTTCCAGATTACCGCACATATTCGCATCGTAAAAATACAGAGATTCCTGTAATGCTTTTGCATAATTATATTCTACGTTTAAATCTTTATTCGTAGAGGTATCTGTAACGGAATTGCCACCATTGCCACCATTACCGCCTGTGCCACCTGTCTCATCATTCGTATCCCCGGAAGAATAATCATATTGAGAAGATGTTCCTTTGTTAAAGTATACGGATTTGACCTTGATACTACTTGCATCCACATAGGTTGCCGAAAATCCAAATCCGGGATTATTAGCAGTTAATTCTCCCTGCGACACAACTGCATTAACACCATTTTTCATAGGATACAAATAAATCGTATTCCCATCCGCCACAAATGTTGCATTCCAACACTTAAAGGCTGATTGTGTTCCACTCGGAACTTCTAACACAACAATCCAATCACAGATTGTGGAACCGGTATTATTCGTCATCGTCATTTCAAATCCGGACCAGTCATTTGATGGTGTACCTTGATTAACAACTGTAACATTCACTCCCAAAGAATAATCTCTTGTTGTTCCCAAATCTGTCGAGTTCCCTCCGGAAGACTCTCCTGACGAGGCACCTCCAATCAACTTAGCCGATGTGATCGTATAAGTTGCATCCGTTACATTTGCAATCTGTAAACCAAATCTCTTTAATTCGGAATCCAAGCCGGTTGTAGCAGACATGTCAAACGTGACCGTTCCGCTTTTACCGGAAGACAAATTCGTCCATCCACCCGTCACATACTTCCACGAATCACCATATGCATAGTACGCTTGCACGCCCGGCGTACCCGAAGCAGCAGCTGTGTAAGCAGAAACAGAATATGCCACCTGCAACTTAGTATAACCTGCATCAACTAACGCTTGTAACGTAGAATAACCATTCGGCGCAGTGATATTAATATCAATATTATTATTAGCATCTGCCTGACTCTTTCCCGATGCATCAACAATCGCCAAATCAATATCATCTGCCGCTTTGACTTGATTGGCCGGAACCATAATCAAACTTAACACCATTACAACAGTTAAAAACCATGCAGTTTTTTTATTCAATCCCCTCTTCATCAATTTATCCCCTTACTTTGTTTTCTTTCGAATCGTCTTCCACTTGCTATACTGTTTTGAAGTAGTTCCGTCTGCATTTTTTTCTTTTTTATATGCTCTGATTCTTATGTAATATTTCTTATTGGAAGCTAATTTCTTTCCTTTGTACTTAGTAATCACTTTCTTTGACTTTGCCTTGTCCACAGTATAAGTCTGTTTTTCGGCAAATGATTTCTTCGTTGAAACCTGAATCTGGTATCCATCAGCTCCATACCGCTTTTTCCAAGTGAGCGTCAAGCTTTTTTTCGCATTTTTCACTTTAACACTTCCAAGCTTAGAAGAAAAAGGAGTACTCTTGATTAGCTTCGTTTCCACTCCGTTCGTCAGTGATACCCTGTATGTACGTTCAATGTCACCTATTCTTTCTGCTTGTTTTGCAGAGCTTAGCCCAAAACATTGCACCCAATAACGAACACCGTTTTTGTAAAACACGCCTATTCCGACCGAGCGATAATCACCGTTCAATATATTTTCTTTGTGTCCGCCGGACTTCATCCATCCATTCATAACCGATGATGGAGTGGCAGCACCATATGCGATATTCTCTGCATACATCTTTTTGCAAACACTATTCCATTGTCCCCCATTCGGTCTGACATGCGAGAATTTGACGGATATCTCCGCCGCACGAAGCATCGCTGCATCTAACAAGTCCTGATCCATAACAAGCTCTTTCAAACCTTTTGCCACACGTTTTCGATTGACAATCTCAAGCACCTCATACGCATTATCATACTCACTCATACCTGTCGTATCTTTGCTTGCCGCAAAAACAGGTTGTACATACATAATGCAAAGAACACAAAACGCAAGTAAAATTGCTGCGTTCCTCCATACTTTTTTCATACGTAAATCCTCCCTAAATCAATATTCTCCATCCGAAAATAACCTATCTTTTATTATATCAATTTTCAAGGGGTTATACAAGAAATATATAGCTATAAGACGCACGAAAAAAAAGAACCAACCCGATGTCTATGCATCAAATCGATTCCTTTGGAGTGGGCCGCCGGGGGCTCGAACCCCGCACACCCTGATTAAGAGTCAGGTGCTCTACCAAATGAGCTAGCGGCCCGTATTCAATTGGTTGTTTTCTTAACAACATTGATGATTATATATGATAGTAAAACAAAATGCAAGTACTTTTTTAATTTTTTTTAAATTTTTTTTATTATCCTTGCAAATATCAGTATTTTCCTTGATTTACTGGCATTCTTGTTCATTTTATATTATGATAGAAAAGATTTTTATCAGTACACAGACAATCTATTATGAAACAGGTGAAGAAAGGACTATATATGACAACACGATACACAAAGAAACATTTATTATCTTATATTACATGCGCGCTTGTATTCATGTGCATCTTCTTTTGGAACACATCCGTATATGCCGGCGAACCGGATCCCGGTGCCGGAAGACTATCAGGCGAAAGAATCGATGCCGATTTCTACGACACCAAACAAACAACATTATACGAGTATGAATGCTTTGGAAGCAGTAAAAGCAAAAGTCCGTACACAGGTGTAAAATATACACATCAATCAAAATTCGACAATCGTACCATTCTACACGGAATTGATATCAGTAAGTGGCAAGGACGAATCGACTGGCAAAAAGTCAAAGCAGACGGTATCGATTACGCATTTATTCAAGTTGGATTTCGTGGTTACGGTAGTTCCGGTTTGCTAAGTGATGCAACAAAAGATCCATACTTCGACTATAATATGGAAAACGCAATCAACGCCGGTATCAAAGTAGGCGTCTACGTATTTTCTCAGGCAACCACAGAAGCCGAAGCAATAGAAGAAGCCGAATACATACTCGATGCAATCGGTACATACAAGATATCCATGCCTCTTGTTTTGGACTACGAGTACGCTTCTACCGAGACGGGTCTTGGTGGTCGTCTTTACAACGCGAAGCTTTCAAAAGCTGCTGCAACCAAGGTATGCATGGCATTTTGTAAAGAAATTGCCGCAGCCGGTTTTACCCCAATGATCTATGCAAACAAAAGCATGCTCTCTGATCAGCTTAACACAAAACAGATTTCTAACGCCGGCTATCGCATATGGGTGGCTAATTATACAAAAAACACAACCTATTCCGGGGATTTTGATTTCTGGCAGTATTCAGAAAAGGGCAAAGTAGACGGAATCTCAGGCTATGTCGACATGATTTTTTATTATGCACAACCAAATGATTGTTTCGAACCCGACCCAATGAGCATCTCTTCATCTGTATTTTCGAAGATAAGTGATTATATCTATACCGGGAAGGCAATCACTCCAAAAATCACAGTGACGAACAACCAGGGTACACTTATTCCAAATGTGGATTATACCATTTCTTATCAAAACAATATCAACGTCGGAACAGCCACTGTTACGATTACAGGTATCGGAAAATACTGCGATATTCGAAAATTTCACTTTGATATCCTTCCGAAAGAAATGTCCGCACCAAAAGCAAAGAAGCGTGCTACGAATTACATCACGTTATCTTGGAATAAGGAATCCGGCATAAGCGGCTACGATATCTATCGTGCACCTTCCATTATAGGAACGTACACAAAAATCAAAACAATTAATAAGAAATCTACGACAACTTACAAGGATAAAAAATTAACTGCCGGTAAATGCTACTACTACAGAATCTGTAGTTTCAAAAAAGTAAACGGAAAAACATATTACAGCAAACTCGGTCCGGCAACAGCCATTTATACCAAAACCGGTTACACAAGAAATGCCACAACCAAGTCGACAATTGCTCTATACGATTATATACCGGGAACTAAGACCGAAACACGTCTTGTTCCTGTAGAACCTACAACTGAGCAACCTACGACCGAAGAATCAACGACTGAGCAACCTACGACCGAACAACCTACAACTGAAGAAACAACGACTGAACAGCCTTCATCCGAAGAAGTAACAACCGAGCAGCCTACGACTGAACAGCCTTCCTCTGAAGAAGCAACAACCGAGCAGCCTGCGACTGAACAACTCACAACCGAACAACCTTCCTCTAAAACAAGTACTCCTCCGAAAGAGGATGTCCCTATGAAGGAAGAAACCTTTGTCACCGACTCTACCATAGTGGTCGAGGCAGCAAAAAAGGCGAAGCTAACTGTCATCTACAGTGCTTCTCATAATAATAAAACATGGTATTATGTGAGTTACAAGAAGAATGGTGTCACTTACAAAGGCTTTGCCGAAGGCAAAAAACTTACTGTAACAAAACTTGGAAAAGTCGTAAAAACCAAAAAAGTAAATGTGCGAAAGAAAGCATCTACGCACTCCAAGAGATTAACAACGCTCAAGAAGAATACCAAGGTTGATATTCTAAAAACCAAGAAGAAAAAAAGAACCACCTGGTACCAGATACAATATAAAAAGAAAGGAAAAACCTACAAGGGATGGATATCTTCCCCATACATCAAGATTATCTAAAATGGTTGACTTTCTATTTTGATTGGTCTACAATCTATCTATAATAATAACGCGATGACGAGGACAGTAGATTAGATAGTTATCTACAGAGAGAGTCTGCGAATTCAGTAGTTACTGAAGCGTTCTGGAACAGACTTACTTAACACCTAATTGAAAACCACCTCTGAGCAGCCGCTAATACCGGCCGGTGACTCCGATATCGTCATAATGAAGTGTCTGCAATGGATGAATTGCAGGAACTAGGGTGGAACCGCGAACAATCGTCCCTGGCATAGTTTCCTATGTCAGGGACTTTCTATTGCATAAATGTTTGCGACATTTCAGTCCATATACATGATTGCATAGCTTTAACATACCAACGCAGGACGTTCGCACTTGCGACAATGCGTAACGGTACTAAGTTCGACTTACGTCTCACTAAGTGCCGACGGATTGTCAGCACCTGCTTATGGTAAGTGTTAAACCTATACAATCAAAGCTACTATACAGAATGTCGCAAACATTTATGCAAAACAATAGGTAATTGCGAAACTCACTAACGTTCGTTTGCAATTTTGAAGCAAAACAAGGAAGAATTCGTGTTCCTCACGAATTCTAATATGGAATGTGAATAACTGCTGGTTTTAGGCGCACTTTAATAA
>SVEJ01000052.1 GCA_015057435.1 Lachnospiraceae bacterium | reverse complement strand
AATGACAATGCTCCATCGGTACAACTTGTCCGTTTACAAGCTCCACCCTACCTACATTTCCAAACTCTACCGGTCTGTACGATTCATTGCTTACTACCGGTTCTGCCAAATCCGGAATCTCCATTTTGGGCTTGCCACAGCCGGACATCACACAAGATATAACCAGAAGGTAGGCAATTGCCTTTATGCCTTTTCTTGTTCTATTTATCATTTGACAATCACCACCTTGTCTCCTGCATTTACTCCTGATTTGATAATTGTGTTACCATCTACCGTATCACCAATTTTTACTTCTAAACCGGAGCGAAATCCGTCTTCATTTATCACATATACGTAATATTTACCATCTTTTTCAAAAATACACTTTTCAGATACATACATAACATTTTTTAATGTTTCTTTTTCAATTACCAAATCTAATGTTTTTGTATATACTTTTGCATCAGAACCATATGGTCTAAAATGAAGCTTCTTTTGAGATTCTTCCTCCTCAATAGAAACAAGTTCCATCTCATATTCACCAACATTATTCGTCATATGATAAACCGTGCCTATCTCATATACATCATCCGCATCAGCAGTTGCATAGTAGTCACCTTCACCATACATAACAGTAATTACATTGTCGTTGGAATTGACAATTCCATAATAAAGCATATCCGACACAAAGTTTACAACACCATTTTTTTCAGCAACAATGCTATAATTCTTAAGGATTGCTTTTTGTTCTTCAAGATACATCGATGTAACTTGCATATCTTTTTTTAATTGTTTTATATCAGAGGCATAATCTGTTGTTTTATCTATTTTTTTTAATTTCTCATAGTGATCAATCAATAGTTTAATCTCAGCTAGCTCATTCTCGTACTCAGTTACTTTTTCTTGTATTTCCCTTGATTTGAAAGTAACCATCACATCACCCGCATGGACAAAATCACCCGCTTTTACAAAAATACGATCCACTTCCATTTCATTCTTTGCAGGAAAATAAGATACATTCTCCATATCAGCCGGTAAAACCTTTAACGATATAATTGGTGTAATATCTCCCTGCATCACTTCAGCAGAATCATACACCACACGTTCATATTCTTCTATGTCAATCGGTATCAAACTGTTTTTTTCTTTTCCGCAACCGGTTATCGAAACAGCAAGCAGACCTATTGTTAACAAAAATTTTTTCATATTCACCATATCTGACTCCATTCTTGCACGTGTCTTTATTATGCCACTATTACAAAAAAACCTTTGAGCAACATATCAGTTACTCAAAGGTTTTTAAAAGGGGGGATTGTATGATAAAGCCTACAAAAAATTATATAGACTTTGCCAACCATTCAATGAACATAATACTATGTTCTTTTCTTTTTGAATACTTCGATATTGTTACAATCGGTTCTTCGTTATAAAATTGATTAATACTATCTATATCATCTACCATAATTCCGACAGGTATCTTCTCTCCGTCGTCATTAATATGGTAATACAACTTGCTTTCTACTTTGTTATATAGATCTCCAGGTAGGAAATCTTTTAAATTCTCATAAGCTTCTGATTTTGCATACTCCTCAATTGCCCATGCATTCGACACAGTAACATCTACTTTTCCGGATGTTAATAAGGCTTGATACTTCTGTATGCTTGCAACTGCAACCTCATCATTAAACACTTGCGAATCCATATCTTTTGGATGAATCAACCCTGTTTCTATTCTAACAGGAGCTGATGTCACATCAATTCCACAATCTTTTACAAATGTATTGTGAAAGGTCACATCCTCACTTGATTCCATCACAGCATTCACCAAAGCTATATCAAGTGTCAATGCTTTTCTCTCATTCCGATATGTCTGAATAAATGAATTAGCAACTATAATTAAAACAAGCGGAATAATAATTTTCCATTTTTCATATTCCCAAAAATGAGCTACCTTTTGACGAAATGTCCTCAATTCTGCATTTTCTTCTACAAGTGTCTCTTCATTTTCCTGTTGCATGTTCTTCAAATGTTCTTCATCTACTATTCGCATATGTTATACCTTCTTTCAAAGGCTCAAACAGTTACATCGTATCAAAAGCATAAATCGTCGTTGTTTGATATGTCTCATTCTTTCTTAATATCGGAGACGGAAAATTATCATGATGTACAGCATCCGGATAATTCTGTGTTTCCAAACACAATGCCGCATAACGTTCAAAGCCTGTTTTATTGTCTATGTCTCCATCCAGATTATTGCCGCTATAAAATTGCATTCCCGGCTGGTCGGAGTAACAAGTCATACTAATACCTGTCTTATCACATTGTAGCACAGCCATTTTCTTCATGGAAGAACTTCCAAAAGCATAATTAATATCGTATCCTTTACCAATTCGAAGCTGTTCATTATCCAAATCCATGCAATCGCCAATTGTTTGCAGTCTCGTAAAATCAAATGGCGTTCCGAAAACAGAAACAATCTCACCGGTAGGAATCTGTTTTTCATCCACAGGTGTAATACAATCTGTTGCAATCATAATCTTATGATCCAAGATCGATTGCGTCTTATCACCGGACAGATTAAAATATGCATGATTTGTCAAATTAAGAATTGTATCTTTCGAAGTCGTTGCCTCGTACTGAATAATCAGACGATTCTCATCAGTAAATTCATACGTAATCTCAACATCCAAATCTCCGGGATATCCTTCTTCTCCATCCAAAAACCGCTTATTACAAATCAACTTATCACCTTCAACACGTACTTTCCAAACCACGTTTCCAAAATACTGATTACCACCGTGTAAGTGATTTTCCTTTTCATTCTTAGTAACAAAATATTGTACGCCATCTATCTCAAACTGTGCATTTGCAATTCGATTACCAAATCTTCCAACTGCAGCACCAATAAAGGAAGAATCGTTTTCATATCCGGTTACATCTTCGTAATTCAAGCATACATTACGTAAAACATTCTGAGAGTCTTTCACATAAATCCCTCGTATACGACAACCATAATTAAGAATCTCGACATAATTACCATTTGCATTATTCAAACGATACATATCTACGTCTTTTCCATCTTTTGTTGTTCCAAATAACGTTTTGTCAATCATTCCGATTACTTCCTTTTTTCTTTTTTATTTTATACATTTCCATGTCACTGTTCAAAATACATTCTTGCAAGGAAATGCCTTCTTTCAATTTCACAACATATGATCCTATCGAACAATCGATTGCGTATGGTTTTCGATTAGCATCATTCAAACGATGCAATCGTTTCTTAATATTAGCAACCAACTCTTGTGCTATGTTTTCCTGGTCGCCATATATTACTATCAAAAACTCATCACCACCGGTTCTTGCGATAATACCTGAATTTTCCAGCGACAATTGCAATACTTTTGCCAATTGGCATATCACCCAGTCACCTTCATTATGCCCATATGTATCATTAATCTTCTTAAGACCATCCAAGTCTGCACTTAAAAATGCTACATATCGCTCCTCTGCTAACCACTCATCCCATTTTCGTTCTAAGTAGTCATCAAGACCTAAGCGATTGCTGACTTTTGTCATATAATCTTTTAAACTATTATCCTTATTGATTGCAATCAATTCCTCCATCTGTCTTCTCACATAGTAATCATTCAGTGCAAGGCTGATTGTCAAATTCCAATCGTGATAAAATGCATTCAGGCATTCCACACGATTCTTATAACTAATTGCTGTATAGCCAAAGCTTCTCTCTCTATTATGTAACACTCTAAAATAGTATACTTTGAGCGAACTATCACTTACCATCTCCGGTAAAAGATTCTTTTGTTCAAACTGGATACATCTATCTAACAGCTTTCCGTTACGAAATCCAATTTCCATTGTTGCCGAAATGTCTCCGGCTAATGACTGAATACCTTGTCCATCATTATTGTTGTTAAAACAACACAGATAGAAATCATCGTACTCTCCAAGTAAATCTAATCCTTGTCTCACAGTTTCCTTAATATCACTCAGCGTTTTGCTGCTATGCATATCAATGCTGAAATACAACTGTTCCATATGTTGATCCAATACTTCATTGGCAGTTTTGTAACGAACAACATCCTTATGTTTTTCGTCTTCATCAATATGACATCCACAACTCTCTCTATAAATAACTGATGCTGGAACATCGACAACACATTCACGTTTCTTACCGTTAAGTAAATCATCTATAAGGTTAACTGTTTCTCTGGCCATAAGTTCATAATCCAAACCAACTGTTGTTAACTGCGGACTATATTCTCTTGCCTCTACGGCGTTATCAAATCCACATACTTTTACATCGTTCGGAACATTTATCCCATGCTTATCAAGTGCCTCGCATAACGATCTTGCCATAAAATCATTCGCACATATAACAGCATCCGGTATATTACTCGGTTCAGAAAAGAACAACTCATATGCTTCTTCTCCCTTTCTTGTCCACATATCCCCATAGAAAACAGAATTGTGACAAATTGGAAGATCCCACTTAGCCATTGCCTCGTAATACTTCTCAAGTCGAACATTACTATCATAATGTCCAACATAGCCTGCCATGAAGCATATTCTTCGCACGTTATGTACTTTGACCAAATGTTCTACAATATTACCGACTTCATTATTCGCATTAGAAATAACACTATAAAAATCTTTCGCTTGCTCTCTAAAAGAAACAACAGGTCCATTGGCGCGTTTTTTCAATGCCGCAATTAACTTATTTCGAAAAAGCGGCGTATCATACGTATCAAGTGCTACCACCGTAGCTGCAAACTTTTCGATAGGAGCAAAATCAACAATATCACTCTCTGACACATCATATGCATTATTCTTATCCCTAACTCCATATGATGTCATAAAAGCAACGTTATAATCTTTCTCCTGTGCCGCGGCAATTAGGTATTTGCTAAATTCTTGTTGAAATGCCAATTCTGCACGATTCAGGAAAACTCCAATTGTCTCCCTTCCATTATCAAACACTTTTTATTCCCTCCTTTACCAAATACCTATTACCTAAACACATTTCCTAACCTTCTATAGTTCTTGCATAACATCCTTTAATGCAGGATACATCTTAACAAATGACTGATAACGTTTTTCATACAATGCTGTCAAATCGGCATCAGGCTCCACGCTATCTTTTCTCTTTACAATCTGACTCGCTGCATCCACAACCGAAGCGTACTCACCATTACCTACAGCTGCAAGTATCGCACCACCGTATGCAGGTCCTTCTTCAACCTCAACTGTATTAATCTTAATGCCTAGTACATTGGCCATAATCTGTTTCCACAAATCACTCTTAGCACCACCACCACAGATATTCGTTTCTGAAAGTTGAATTCCTAACTGTTTTGCAACCTCTAATGAATCTCTCAAAGCAAATGCAACACCTTCAAAAACTGCCTGTGTCATTTCTTCTCTTGTTGTATCTAATGTCATTCCTACAAATGAACCTTTTGCTAACGGATCGTTATGAGGTGAACGCTCACCCATAAGATATGGTAAGAAATAAACATGGTTTTCGCCTAGTTTATTGATATCCTTTTGCTCATCTGCAAAATTCCTGGTCTTTAATATATCTTCCATCCACCACTTGTTACACGAAGCTGCACACAACATACAACCCATCAAATGATATTTTCCATCTGCGTGAACAAAAGAATGCAACGCATTATTATCATCTACACCAAACGCATCATTCGTAATAAATACTGTTCCGCTTGTTCCTAATGAAATGTTACAACTTCCTGTTCCAACAGTACCTGTTCCAACAGCTGCTGCCGCATTATCACCGGCACCTGCCACAACAACACATTCCGGTGAAAATCCTAACATCTGTGCAACATCTTCTTTTAACTTTCCTACCACTTCGTAACTTTCAAACAATTGTGGCATCTGTTCTTTCTTCACATGACAGATATCAAGCATTTCCTCTGACCAGCATTTATTCTTAACATCTAATAATAACATTCCTGATGCATCAGAATAATCTGTACAGTGTACACCTGACAAACGATATGCAAGATAATCCTTAGGTAGCATAATCTTGCAAATACGAGCAAAGTTCTCAGGCTCATTCTTCTCCACCCATAAAATCTTTGGGGCAGTGAATCCTGCAAATGCAATATTACCTGTATATTCAGAAAGTTTTTTCATGCCAATCTCATTATTAAGATAAGCAACTTCATCTACAGTTCTTCCGTCATTCCAAAGAATAGCAGGACGAATTACTTCGTCCTCACTATCCAAAATAACAAGACCATGCATCTGTCCGCCAAAACCGATTCCGGCAATCTGACTCTTATCGCAATCTGCTGTAAGATCTTTCAAACCTTCAATCGATTGTTCCCACCAATCCTTAGGATTTTGTTCTGACCATCCCGGATTTGGAAAATAAAGCGGATATTCTTTATTAACAATTTTTTTAACGTTTCCTTTTTCATCCATCAACAATAATTTGACTGCTGATGTTCCCAAATCAATTCCTATATATAACATATTGTCCCTCCAAGCTTATGCAAAAGGATTCTCTGTTGGATACATCATTCCCTTAGGCTGATTGAAATTAATCTCATCCACAGGAACACCCACTAACTTAAATACTTCATACAAAGCTTTTCCATGATGACCAAATGCCACTGCACCATGATGTGGATAATTCTTCTCAATCAATACATGGCGATAGAATCTTCCCATCTCAGAAATTGCAAATACACCGATTGCACCAAATGATCTTGTAGCCACAGGAAGAACCTCACCGTGTGCGATATAAGCTCTAATCTTACAGTCTGCTGTACTCTGCAAACGGAAGAATGTGATTTCACCAGGTACGATATCTCCTTCTAATGTTCCGTTGGTTACCTCTTCCGGCAAGCTTCTTGCCATAATCATCTGATTCTTCATCTCGCATGCACTAAGCTTTTTAGCATTGGTATTTCCACAATGGAATCCCATAAATGTATCCTGATGTGTATATGCATACTTACCTTCGATTGATTCCTTATACATATCAGCCGGTACAGAATTGTTAATATCAAGTAATGTTACGATATCTTCACTTACACATGTACCAATAAACTCACTAAGTGCACCGTAGATATCTACCTCACAAGATACAGGAATACCCATTCCTGTCAATCTTGAATTCACATAACAAGGAACAAATCCAAACTGTGTCTGGAATGCCGGCCAGCATTTACCTGCAATTGCAACATACTCTCTGTAACCTTTGTGCTCCTCTACCCAGTCTAACAAAGTAAGTTCATACTGGGCTAACTTCTCTAAAATCTCAGGCTTCTTATTACCTGCACCTAATTCTTTTGCCATATCTTCTACAACAGAAGGGATTCTCTCATCTCCTGCATGCTTATTAAAGCTTTCGAACAAGTCAAGCTCTGAGTTCTCTTCAATCTCAACACCTAAGTTGAACAACTGCTGAATTGGTGCATTACATGCCATAAAGTTAAGCGGTCTAGGTCCAAATGAAATGATTTTCAATTTTGAAAGACCGATAACAGCTCTCGCAATTGGTAAAAACTCATGAATCATATCTGCACATTCACTTGCAGTACCAACCGGATACTCCGGAATATATGCCTTAATATTTCTAAGCTTCAAGTTGTAGCTTGCATTCAACATTCCACAGTATGCATCGCCTCTTCCGCCTACCAAGTTTTCTTGTGTTTCTTCTGCTGCTGCCACGAACATCTTTGGTCCGTCGAAATGCTTTGCAAGCAAAGTTTCTGAAATCTCAGGACCAAAGTTGCCGAGGTAAACACAAAGGGAGTTGCATCCTGCATTCTTAATATCTTCTAATGCCTGTACCATATGAATTTCACTTTCCACGATACAAACAGGACACTCATAAATGTCTGCCTCATCATACTTACTCTTGTAAGCCTCTACCAAAGCCTGTCTTCTGCTAACTGACAATGACTCAGGGAAACAATCTCTACTAACTGCTACAATACCTACTTTTACTTTTGGTGTGTTGTTCATTATATACTCCTCCTTAAACTGTTAAGTTTTCTCCAATTAATCCGATATGCGTTCCCTCAGGAAGCCCACCTTCTTTGTGACCGATTAGCCACTTATTCTTCGCTGTTAAAAGTGCATCTTCACCCTCACCATGCACCTTCTCAATAGGGAGGTTTGTATCTTTTTGTAATACGACAATAACTTTAAATCCGTTGTCACCGACATTACAAGGTGCATAGTGAAGTGTAGTTGCATATAATTCTACTGCACATCCTTTTGGAAGACGGAATGCTTCCATTTTTGCAGTATCATACGTATACTCAGCTGTAATATCCTGCTGACATCCGACAATCAAAATTGCCTCTGTCATTCCTATGTTAATCTCTGAACATCTGTGATATTCTACAGCATTCAATGCATGATTATTACCGATACAATATCCAACCTGAATTGGTAACTCACCATATACGCGATTCGTCAAATCTTCAAATGCGTCCAGAGCTTCTAACTCTTTTACTGACGGCTCGTAAATGACACCTTCCGGTAATTCAATTGTATCCATAACAGTTGCCATCGCATCTACGTCCAAGCCCTCGACCACTCTTCCGTACTTTTTAAAATTGCTGTCTGTTACTTCATAAATCTTCATCATTAATATTCCACCTCCGTCTCATTGCCTTCTTTTACAACCTTGAAACAAGCAACTTCTACATTTGTCAACTCTTTACTTCTGTCATCCGGCTGCTGTCCACCGATTGTAACGGTATATGTTCCCGGTTTCACTACACACTTGCCATCATCTGTAATAGATGCAAATGCTCGTGCAGG
Organism: Lachnospiraceae bacterium; assembly: GCA_015057435.1. GTDB lineage: Bacteria > Bacillota > Clostridia > Lachnospirales > Lachnospiraceae > CAG-590. The sequence goes on along the minus strand of SVEJ01000052.1, from coordinate 8,183 downwards.
TAAGGTAATGTTCACGGTCTTTGACTCACCCGGTTGTAAGCTGATGCTTTCCATTCCCATTAATTGGAATCCCGGAGCCAATTCATCCGCATCTTCGTATTTGACATATACCTGTACACTCTCATCTATTGCATAATCGCTATTATTCTGTACTGCTGCGCTTACGCAAACATCATCAAGAATCTGAGATTTTTCTCCTGATATTGTCTCATCTGAATATACAACCTGACCATACTTCAAACCGTAACCAAATGGATATAAAATATTATCCTTCGCGTAACGATATGTACGATTTTGCATGCTGTAATCTTCAAACTCTGACAATCCATCTGTGTTGGAATAGAAAGTAACCGGTAATTTACCACTTGGTGAATACTCACCAAACAAAACCTGCGCAATTGCTTTTCCGCCTCTTGCACCCGGATACCATGTGTCTAATATTGCGTCCACATGTTCCTGTGCCCAACTAAGATCAATCGCACTACCTGCTGATAGTAATAATACCATTTTCTTTCCCACGCTTGCAACACGTTCTAATAATTCTTGCTGTAATCCAGGTAAACGCAAACCTAACTTATCACCACTTGCGTATTCATTACCTGCATCGCCTTCTTCACCTTCCAAAGTCGCATCCAAACCTAAGCACATAACAACCAAATCTGCCTGTTCTGCAGCAATCACAGCCTCAACAAAACGGTCCTTTTCTTCCGCAAGATTTTCCGACTTGTCTTTGTATAAATGACAACCTTCAGCGTACAAAACTCTCGTTCCTTCTTCTACCGCATTTTGGATACCTTCTAATGGTGTGATATACTCAGAAGATGTTCCGATATAATTACCTAATAATGCATCTCTTGAATTAGCATTTGGTCCGATTACTGCAATTGTCTTATAGTCTTTCTTATTAAGCGGCAAGAAAGAGTCCTTATTCTTCAATAATACAAAACTTCTTCTCGCAACTTCAACTGATAAATCCACATGTTCTTGACACTCTACTTTATCATATGAAATATCACTATATGGCGATGGATAATCTTCCATCATACCGAGTCGAATTCGAACTTCCATCAAGCGTTCAACAGCTTCTGTAATTGCTTCTTCACTGACAAGTCCTTGCTTATAAGCTTTGTGCAAATACAAAAACGCACTTCCGCAGTTCAAATCACATCCATTATTAACCGCCATTGCAGCTGATTCTTCTGCGGTATTTGTCACCTTATGGTTTTCATGAAAATCTTTGATTGCCCAACAGTCAGAAACCACATGGCCCTCAAAGCCCCATTCATCTCTTAAAATATCTTTTAAAAGCGTCTTGCTACCACATGCAGGTTCTCCATTCACACGATTGTATGCTCCCATTACAGCTTCAACTTTTGCATCTTTTACGCAACGCTTAAATGCATACAAATATGTTTCATACATATCTCTCTTTGTTGCTTTCGCATCAAATTCATGTCTGACTGCTTCCGGTCCACTGTGCACAGCAAAATGCTTTGCACATGCCGCAGATTTCAAATGTTCAGGATCGTCACCTTGCAATCCCTTAATATACGCAACACCTAATTCTCCTGTTAGGTACGGATCCTCTCCAAAGGTTTCATGACCACGTCCCCATCTTGGGTCACGAAAAATATTAACATTAGGTGCCCAAAAAGTAAGTCCTTTATAGATACCATAGTCACCACGTTTAGAAAATTCATTGAATTTGCCTCTTCCCTCTGTTGAGACAACGTCTGCCACTTCATGTAAAAGTTCTTTATCAAATGATGCTGCCATTCCGATTGCTTGCGGGAAAATTGTAGCCACACCCGCTCTTGCAACACCATGCAACGCCTCATTCCACCAATTGTATGCCGGAATGCCCAACCTCTCGATTGCCGGTGATTTGTACAACATCTGGCTAATCTTTTCTTCTACAGTCATCTGCGCAACAAGCGTTTTTGCATATTCTTTTGTCTTTTCACTCATTAAAAACCACCTTCATTACCCTTTCCATTATTCCTTCTGCATCTAATCCGTACTTATGCAATAATTCTACTGCCGGACCGGACTCTCCATACACATCTTCAATTCCAATCTTTGTAAGCTGTCTTGGGCACGCTTCACACAACGTTTCCGCAACCGCACTTCCCAATCCGCCTATAACGGAGTGTTCTTCCACTGTAAACAGATGCTTTACTTCCTTTGCCGTCTCAATAATCAAATCTTTATCTAGCGGCTTAATCGTATGTATATTGATAACCTTCGCATCAATTCCTTTCGTCATGAGCATATCCGCTGCTTGTAACGCCTCAGATACGCACAATCCGGTTGCTATAATAGCAACATCCTTTCCTTCCTTTACCACTTCACCTTTTCCAATCTCGAAGTGATAATTTTCACTATGTATAACTGGTACAGCTAATCTTCCGAATCTCAAATATACCGGACCGTTATGTTGGTACGCTGCCTTTACTGCAGCCTTCGCCTCTACATCATCACACGGATTAATAACAATCATTCCGGGAATCGTTCGCATCAACGCGATATCTTCGTTACACTGATGTGTCGCACCGTCTTCTCCAACCGAAATACCGGCATGTGTTGCGCCAATCTTGACATTCAGATGCGGATATCCCACAGAATTTCTAACTTGTTCAAATGATCTGCCCGCAGCAAACATCGCAAATGTACTAAGAAACGGTACCTTTCCGCAAGTTGCCATGCCGGCAGCAACGCCTACCATATTATTCTCTGCAATTCCGCAATCGATATGTCTGTCCGGAAATTCCTTCTTAAACACACCTGTCTTTGTTGCAGCCGCAAGGTCTGCATCTAATACAACCAAATCTTCATATTCTTTTCCTAATTCAACCAAGGCATTACCATAACTATCTCTTGTTGCGATTTTTGTCACTGACATAACATTTCACCCGCCTTTTTTAACTCCTGCATTGCCAAATGGTACTCTTCCTTATTCGGAGCTTTTCCGTGCCATCCAACCTTGTTTTCCATAAAAGAAACCCCTTTTCCTTTTACTGTATTGGCAATTATGACTGTCGGCTTATTTTTCTTCGCTCTAGCTTGTGTAAATGCCATTGCAAGCTGTTCCATATCATTGCCATCAATTGTAATTACATGAAAATGGAATGCTGCGAATTTCTTATCAATTGGATACGGAGAACACACTTCGTCAATCGTACCATCAATTTGCAAATTATTGTTATCAATGATAACAACAAGATTGTCCAACTTATGATGTCCGGCAAACATTGCCGCTTCCCAAATCTGTCCTTCTTGTATTTCTCCATCACCGCACAACGCATATACACGGTAATCCTTTTGCGCCATCTTACCCGACATCGCCATTCCGACTGCTGCAGATAAACCTTGTCCTAACGAACCGCTAGACATATCTACACCAGGAATATGTTTCATATCAGGATGACCTTGCAAATAAGATCCAAGATGTCTTAACGTATTCAAATCTCCAACCGGAAAGAATCCTCTATGTGCCAACGCCGAATACAATCCGGGTGCTGTATGACCCTTTGATAAAACGAACCGGTCACGATTTTCCTTATCCGGATTTCTCGGATCAATATTTAATTCCGCAAAATACAAATAAGTAAATATATCAGCCGCAGATAGCGAACCACCCGGATGACCTGACTTTGCATGATATACCGCGGAAATAATTCCTTTTCTAACATCTATTGCTTTTTGTTCCAGTTCTAAAGTATTCAACACATTGCCTCCTAATTCTTATTCTCCAAATACAGCTTTGTAATCTGCCTGGAATTTTTCAATTCCCTGATCTGTCAACGGATGCTTAATCATACTGTCTATTACTCCAAATGGTACTGTTGCAATATCAGCACCTGCTAATGCACAATCCGTAACATGAATCGGATTTCTAACACTTGCTGCTATAATCTCTGTCTCTAATCCATAATTACAAAATACATCAGCAATTGAACGAATCAAGTCAATACCAGGATGAGAAATATCATCTAATCTTCCAAGAAACGGAGATACGTAAGTTGCGCCCGCACGAGCTGCAAGCAATGCCTGATTCGCAGAAAAGATTAATGTGACATTTGTCTTAATTCCTTCAGCAGCCAAAACCTTTACCGCTTTCAAGCCTTCTGCTGTCATCGGAATCTTCACAACCATATTAGGATGAATTGCGGCAATTGCTCTTCCCTCTTCAATCATGCCTGCTGCATCCACTGTTGTCGCCTTCACCTCACCACTAATCGGTCCGTCTACAATTGACGTAATTTCTTTTATAACTTCTACAAAATCTCTTCCTTCTTTTGCAATCAACGAAGGATTCGTTGTAACGCCACATATTACTCCCATATCATTCGCTTTACGAATATCCTCTACATTTGCAGTGTCAATAAAAAATTTCATTTCTTATCCTCCTATTTCTTTTCACTTTCCTATATTGACACTATAACAACATCAATAATCTTTTTCTTTAAAATTGTTGCTTAAAGATATCAAAATCTTGCTATGTTATATTTTCATTTTTCTTGTCATTATAATTTTCAAGTAGTATAATAGCTAATAGAAAAACGCATTTAGACTGTAGGGGGATAAGTCTATGATTGAAAATTTAAATGGTACACACGAAACAGTTAACTACAAGGAAAGTTCGCATATGCGATTATATGAAAATCGCGAGATTGAGGATTTTCCAAAACACTGGCATATTCCTGTTGAAATTATTATGCCAACGGTAGGGGTCTATTATCTGGACCTTGAAGACCGCACCATCACAATTGAAGAAAACGAAATTGCCATCATCGGTTCTTGTGTTATTCACTCACTTCGCGCACCGGTTGAATACATCGGTCATCGTGTTATTTTCCAGGCCGATTTATCTTTGTTTCAATCTATCAAAGAGTTAACGGCAGTATCAGCACTCATTTCTCCGGTTATGATTATCAGTCCGGCCACTGCACCTAATATATACGAAAAAGCACGCGATATATTGATGCAAATCAACACATATTACAAAGAAGCCAGCTCTTTATATGAAGCAAGCATATACTTAAAAATATTAGAATTGTATATATTAATTGGCCAGGATTATATCAATTATCAAGAAAATTTCGTTAATTCAAAAATACAAAAACAACAAGAATATTCAGACAAGTTTATCTTTGTCTGCAACTATATCACTGAACACTGTACAGAAGATTTAAGTTTAGATGAAGTAGCACGAATTGCAGGATTTAGCAAATATCATTTTTCAAGATTATTCAAGCAATTTACAAACGAAACCTTTTATAAGTATCTCAACAAAAGGCGCATTGAATATGCAGAGCGTTTATTGGCTAATTCTGAATTTTCAGTAACAGAAGTCGCATTACAAGCCGGTTTTCCAAGTTTGTCAGCATTTATCCGCATGTTCAAATTATTTAAGCAATGTACGCCAACAGAATTCCGCAATATGCATATGCAGAACTTAGATATTCCGCCGGTTTCATACTAAATTCTATACAGATAGCAAAGAGGGTATACCCAAAAGATATACCCTCTTTTATTTCGCTCTATTCAACTGTATAACGTTCCAGAAAATTCGCAATGCTTTTATGAGCACGAATATAAGCTTGTTCCAAAGTAGGATGTCCATCAATAACATCCATAATCCGAGATGCTTTTGCCATCTTTTCTTGCTTTTCAGCAACAAGCGCAAGTTCCTCAACCCCGAGACTTCTCATTCCGCCTTTTAATGCGTGCACTTTGATTGCATATTCTGTCCAATCCTTCTCTTCAAAACTTTCCGTTATTTGATTCCAACGCTCTTCTTCTAGCTCTAAGCAATATTCCAACAACTCTTTATAAAGCGCAGATTGATTCCCCATATTTTGCAACGCCATTTCCGAATGAATCGGCATTTCCTCATTAGTTTCCGATTCCATAACATCAAAATCCGGAATTTCTTTTTTGGTTGCTTCGTCAATCCACTCAATTTTTGTTCCGGGCACAAAACGTCTTAATATAGAATCCACGCGTTTTATATTAATCGGTTTTGATATAAACCCTTGGAAACCTTCTTCCAAAAACATCTTTTCTGCATCATTTACAGCATTCGCAGTCAATGCGATAACCGGGATATTTTTCCCATATTCACCGCCAATCCTTCTTATAATTCTTGTCGTTTCAACTCCATCCATCTCAGGCATCATATGATCCATAAACACAAGATCTATATCCTGATCCTTCAAAAGTTCAATTGCCTCTTTTCCGCTTTTGGCAAGTACACACGTCAAATCATACAATCTTAATACACCTTCCGCAACCCGAAGATTCACATCATCATCATCTACAATTAACACACGCGCATACGGTGCCTTGAATGCAATCGGTAATTGATTCTTATCAATCTGCTGGCTGTAAAACGTTTCTCCTTTCAAAGAAGCCGCCATATTAATTGAATAATACGGCAATTGTAACCCATGCACATATGCTCCTAATTTAATCGGATACTGCGGATCATAGATCACAATAACCTTTATCTTTTTAGCTATCATATCAAAATAATTTCTTTGATCCGCATACTCACCCATTCCCGTATACAAATGGGTAATTTCTTTCTTATCAATGCATTTCATCACGTCTTCAAAAGACAAAATTAAGCGATAAGAAACACCAAATCCGGACCACATATTTTGATTCACTTTTTTATAATATTCATTTGCCTTATGCGAGTACATATCCCAGTCGCCATATATAGCCACTTTCATATCCTGACTATTCTCTATTTTCAAGAAAGGTTCTTCATCATCTATTTCTTGTGGTAAATCGACACTTACCGTTGTTCCTACACCATATTCACTTTGTATCTCTATAATACCATTCATTGCCTGAACAAGTCTTTTACACAACGGAAGTCCAAGACCCGTTCCTTCTATTGAACGGTTCCTTATTGTATCCATACGACTAAATGTTTCAAACAAATGTGCCTTATCTTCATCTTTAATCCCGATTCCCGTATCAGATACCGCCATTCGTAACCAATTATCACCGTCTTTCTTGTAACAGGATACACGTATATACACATAACCTTTTTCTGTATATTTCACTGCATTCGTCATTAAATTCATTAATATCTGACGATTCCTTCCCGCATCACCAATCAAACGCTTCGGTATCCGCGGATCACAATCAACAATAATTTCTAATTCTTTATACCCACGTCGAAACATCGCCGTGTTAGCAACATCTTGTACAACAGATGCAATAGAATACGGTTCATAATATACATTCATTGTTCCCGATTCTATTTTAGAAAAATCAAGAATATCATTAATGATTGCAAGCAAATTCTCACCTGAAGACTGTATATTATAACAATACTCCTTCACCTTCTCCGACGTATCATCTTCTCTCATAATCAATTCCGTCATACCTACAATCGCATTCATCGGAGTCCTTATTTCATGAGACATATTTGCAAGGAAAACATCTTTACTTTTTTGCGCTTCATTTAACAAGCGATTTTGTTCCTCTATTTCTTTCAGCTTTTTATTGTATAACCTAACCATCAGATTTTGAGCAATCATCATAAGCTCCAAAAAGATCAATAACATAATATAATATTCAAACGAAATTACCGTACTTATCATTTCATGATATATCACCATGTCATAAATAAGCGCCACATTAACAATTACAATGTAGCAAACATTCACGAACCAGTCAGCAATCATCACCATAATAAGACTCATTACCATATATTCCACAATTGAATATGGCAATGATTGTAGTTGCACACCCAAAAGATGTGTTGAAACAACTGCAACACAAATAAATGCAACCTCCGAAATCCTTACATCAGGAATCACATACAAACTTGCAGCAACCAAAAATAAAGAAACAACCGCAAAGAAAAAGATTTTGAACGTAATCGCAACATCCAAAAAAATATTCGCATTTGAAATTTGTATAACTAAAAACAGTACAAATCCTAACATTTGTACTCTATTTGCTATTTTACGACTCGCCATATTTTTCTCCTATCAAGAAAGGCATCAGAGTGTACTCTGATGCCTATGTAAATCAGGTTCTAAACTTTACTTGGGGGTAAGGTTTAGAACCGTTTTTATTTTTAGATAAAAGAATAGGCATAGAATCAAAATTTCTTTATAATTAAGTCACCACAACAAAATCCAAAGAAAGGAGTTATC
>SVEJ01000051.1 GCA_015057435.1 Lachnospiraceae bacterium | reverse complement strand
CCTGTAGCATAAGCACTACCTGGAATTACTCCAAGTACCATTGCTACAATCAACACAAAGGACAGTAACTGCCGTCCCCATTGTTTTACATTTCTCTTTCGTAGTGTTTTCATAATCTCCTCCATAAGATAAATTTTTCATTTTACATATACTTTCTATTCTATATTGATATGTGTCGTGGCATTTTTTTAATTTGTAAAACCATATAAATTTCTCACGAAAGAGGATTTTTCCAGTAAAAACGCAAAAAATACCTTGTTTAGCAGAAAAATCAATCCACTCACAAGATATTTCCATTTATTCTTTTTATTAGCAATATAATCGGGCATAGGAAGTGGGACAATGTTACGTGCGATATTGCAAGAATACAAAAATTTAACAGATATTGAAAGAGAAATATTACGATTTTGGGGAAAGATATTCATTTCCGAATCAAGTAAAACAGTCATTCTACTTTTGTTTTTTCTAATAATTGATAAGTGTAGTGCATTTTTATTTTCTCTTGGTATTTTATTACCATTGCGTTGTAACATGGGTGGTCTACATTTTAACTCGTACACCCGTTGTCTTTTAGCAACATGGGGCATTTTTGTTGTACCTATCTGCATACTGCCACATATCATTGAAGTCAACAAGGGAATTGCCATATTATCATTATTTGTTTGTTTTGCTATCAATTTAATAGCCGGTCCTGTCATCAATCCTACTAGGCCGGCTCTCTTTCTAACAGAAATTCGCAATATCAGAATGCGAATATCTGTTGCTTTTATCATATATGTAATTTTAATACAGGTAATATTATCTGATGAATATATTGTATACTGCATCGGAATTATTATTGAACAAACGTTGCAATTAATCATTGCAAAATGTACACGAAAGGAGCAGAAAGATGGAATACATAATTAAGATTATCTTTAACCTCTTAAAAAGGAAAATTGCTTGCAAAGGACCTTTTTTACCTAACAAGTTCTTTAGCTTATTATTCTTTGGTGAGCCAGATTTTTCAGAACTTCAAAAACTTTACGAAGCTCAGAATACATCTTTTTAGATGTCGCTCAACTCTAGATAAATGCATATATAATTTTGCCCCACTTTTTCTTTGTTTTCAATCAACAAGATTCCTCTACGTTTCTTTACAATTTTTTTAACATTATGTAATCCGTAACCCCTATTATCGCCTTTTGTAGTATATCGCGCATCTGTCATTAGTTTAATTTCTGATTGAGTCATATATGCTGCTGGATTTTCAACTCGTATCGAAACTTTTTCATCTATGTAAGACATCATAAAATCAATCTTTAAAGATCTAGATTTATCGAATAATGCTTCTCTCGCATTGTCCAACAATATACCTATACACTCTAAGACATCAAACTCTATCTCTATTGCCCTAACCTCTCCCATATCAACACGATAATCCACACTAATCCCTTGGTTTTGAAATTCTGTAAATTTATAATATAAAAAACCTTTTATAATAGGAGAACAATTCGAGGTCAACAATTTATTAAAATAACTCCTATCAGTAATATTCGATACATAGTTTTTTTGACTTTCAACCAATTCTTCATACGTATCATAAACATAATGCATACTATATAAAGCTTCTATTTGATTATGAAATTCATGCTGCCGCGCCTGCACATCATTAATTAGATGTTGAAAAGAATCTTTCGATTGCTTTAAAACTCTCAATTCTTTTTCTTGATATGCATTCATTTCTTTTTGAAGCTTCCACTGTTGGAAGAATGCTAATACAATTAACAAAATAGCACCTATTAACAAACAATCGAGCAAAGATAAACCCTCACTGGTTTTATATAAGAAAATCAACACAATGAACAACACGCCACAAAACACACAGATATTACGTAAGACCCAACTATGGTCAGTCACAAACTGCAACACTTTTTCAAAATTCAATAATTTTATAACAATCCATGTCATGCACAACATAAGTGCACAAACGAAAAACCCTCTGATATCTTCCGGAATCTTACTTGACATTATATACGAGACGATTTCTATCCCTGCCGTAAGAAATACAGACAGCAATACACTCTCTATTATTTTTCGCAATGGAAATTCCTTAAACTCAAAAAGAAAATAGATAATCAGAAAAATATATACAATCAACTGTATATTTGAAGAAATAATATTGTCATTAACAAGACTAAAAATCAATACATCGCTTAATAAGAATAAAATCAATCTATGATTTAACCTTAATCTTTTATGTAATAAATTATGTGCCACCCAAACCAGTATAAGTGCTTCGCTAAGACACGAAATCCATTCCATCAATCTCGTAATATCCTTTCAAAAAATCCTTTTTAAAATTGGTTCCGATTTTTAGTCCCTCTACTCTGCCTCGTAATTGAATAAAATTTCTCCGTTGGTCGATACTCGCAATGTAATCATAATTAACAATCGTATTACGGTTACACTTTCTAAAATTTGGCATCTCTAACATATCCATTAACGTAGTACAACTCAAATAAAAAAACACAAATCTGTCCTTTGATGTAACAATAGTCATCTTAGAAGCTTTGCTCGTTGCATAGATGATATCTTTCTTATTAATGACATATAAAACACCATCACGTTTTATCTTTAGCGGAACATTATTCTCTATTACTCTTGTAAAATCCAAAGTTTCTTTTATAATCTTTTCCACTTCACTATATAACAATGGTTTCTGGATATAACGATAACAATGTAGATTTTCGTATGCATATAGTTTTCGATCATTTAACCCTGTAATAAATATAATTGGAACATACTTGTATTGTGGAAAGTTACGAATAGATTCTACGAATTCCAACCCCGATGTATCCTGATCATCACTCGGATTCAACACAATATCCACAATAAACAAATGAATATTATTATGAATTGCATATTCTAAAGCTTCTCCTAACTTATCTGTTGTTAGTACTTGAATATCTTTATCTATCTTTCCTAGCACTTTAACAAGTGCACTACACTCCAACTTACTATCTTCTACAATCAAGACTTTCTTCATTCATGTAACCCTACTTTTCTACAAACCTCATTGACAATTCGTAATATTATTCATGACACATCGCACATATTCATAGAATCGACTCTGCTTGTCTCTATCTTTTTCTAACAAAGTCGCTATTCCTTTGAGCCCAACATATTCTTCAAAGAAAAAAGAAGGCAGACAATATCCATGTTTGTATAGATATATCATTAATTGTGCATCTAGTTTTTTGGTACCTTGTTCACATTTTCCACACTTTGTTCGACCTATACCCAGTAGATTAGCAAGTTCCTGTTGTGACATACCATTTACTATACGCAGATAATATAATCGCTCATCAAATGTAGCACGCATCATTCTTAATACCGATATACTGACCAACTCAGAATACAAACATTTTTCCCAATGATTATTCAGGTCCCAATCCCACATCTGCAAAAATCCAGTAATTATCATTGTATACATGTTCATTTTACTTGCCGGATGAGTATTATCAATGCATTCCGTCAGAAAACCATCAGCACTTAGCTTTTGAGTTCCCGTGACAAGATTGTCAATATCACAATCAAAACTATATAGACCATCTAAGATATGATAAGACAATGAAATCTCACCATTTTCTACTTGACTATAATATGTCTGTCCAACACCTAAACTTTTCGCAAATTTTTCCTGCGACATGCATTGTGCTTTCCGATATGTTTTTAAACGAATCAACATACTTCTACGTAAATCTTCCGACATAGACAACTTCCTTTATAAATAGTATATATTGATATTACTTTCATTCAGCAGAGACATGTTGTTCTCATTTCTGTTAAAAGTTGTTTTCATAAAGTTTTTTCAATATGTCCGTAAAATCATATCGCTAATCATCTGCTATTAACTTTTTCATTGGTCAGTGTCTTATCACACCAAAAATGTCCTTTCTGTATCTATGATATTCAAAGTCATACGAATCTATCCGATATATATAGTAAGAAGCTACGAGCATTCTGACGTAATTTCAAGGAGGAGATTACCATGAATGCGAACACTTATAACCAAGTTGTCAATCCGGTGTTTGCCGTATTGGCAACCCCGAAACAAAACCCTCGTAACAGCAAACAGCAATTCAAACAGAAAAAGCAGAAACCATCAACATTTGATTCTCTATTTTCTACAGCTTGCGATACAGCAGACGAGATGACAATCATACACGACACAGGATGTTATGGCAAGGATGCCAAAGTAGTCGTTGGAATGGTCAGTAGCTTCAGTAGAACTTTATAGACCAAGACGGTGCACTTTTCCCTTGCGGTGTACCGTCTTTTCTTTCGATTTTCTTCATTTTTTATAAAGAATTTAAACACACTTTTTTCACAATTTCATACTATACTCTGTATTGTAAGAACTTTTCATAGAGTGCAACTTACAGTTGTACTCAATTCTCCCCCTCATTAGAAGAAGCGAAGGATTTATCCTTCGCTTCTTTTTTTGTCAGGCAAATTCCCGTTTGCAGAGATGTTCCCTAATATTCAAAGGGTGAATCGAAATCTACACACAGATGAATTTTGTGTTGAAAATGTAAAAAGTCCATCTATAGAAGGGGCATAAATGATGCGACCTTTTATGCTGTGGAGATGAGACGCATTGTACCCTTGAGGCCTTTGCCGAAAAGGGTACACAAGGTTTGAGGCTCATCGGAACGGTTAGCATAAACGAAGCACAGTTATGACCTTCTATACATGGACTCAATTATAATCACACAAAATTCAGCGTTCGAATTCACTTTCTAACGTTGGGGAACATCTTTAGCACAACTTATCAGCCAATGCCTGCAATTCGCTCTCGTTGTTTTCCTTCATGCATGAACGAATCGTCACCTGTTCATCTAATACCGTCACATCCTTCATTGCAGCAAACTGCTCTCTCATAATCTTGCCTGCCATCGGCGCCCAGGAACCATTTTCAATGATACCGACTGTACGTTTTTGATACATCTTCACCTTGAGGTGATAGATAAAGTCCTGCATAATCGGCATAATCGCACCGTCGTAAGTCGGACAAGCTACTACCAATCGGTCATAACGGAACGCATCCTCAATACATTCTGCCATGTCTTCTCTTGCAAGATCTGCAATCGCTACTTTCTCCACACCTTTTTCTTTTAACATATCAGCAAGCTTCTCTGCCGCCTGCTTGGTATTGCCATGCATGGAAGCATAAGCAATGAATACACCGTTACTCTCCGGTTCATAACTGCTCCATGTGTTATACAATCCTAAGTAATAATCTAGATTCTCTGTAAGAATCGGTCCATGTAACGGACAGATTATCTCAATATCCAAGGCTGCTGCTTTCTTAAGTAATGTCTGTACCGGCATACCGTACTTTCCAACGATATTGAAATAGTAACGACGTGCCTCACAAGCCCAGTCTTCCTCTACATCCAAAGCACCGAACTTGCCAAATCCATCCGCAGAGAACAAAATCTTATCTGTAGACTCATAAGTCACCATAACCTCCGGCCAGTGTACCATCGGCGCCATAACAAAATGTAACTCATGCGCTCCAAGAGATAATGTATCTCCTTCCTTTACCGCAACTGTTCGCTCCGTAATATCTACATCAAAAAATTGTGGCAACATACCAAACAATTTGTCATTCGAAACAATCTGAATATCAGGATACTTCTCCAACACCTCTGAAAGATTTGCAGAGTGATCGGGCTCAAGATGAGAGATAATTAAGTAATCCGGTTGCTTATCTCCTAACACCTCAGAAAGATTCTCAAACCAGTCCTTAGCAGCTCGTCTATCCACCATATCCATAATCGCAATCTTCTCATCCATAATCACATATGAATTATAAGATACACCATTGGGAATGACATACTGTCCCTCGAATAAATCCAACGTCTTGTCGTTAACCCCCACATAATAAACCTGCTTTGTTATGTTTTGCATCATTTATAACCTCCTTATGTATGTACTTCTAACATATCATCTTTTCTAATGATTGACCACTACCTAATTCTGTCAAAATCATCAGCGATATCGTAGCATTTTCTGTATCCGTTGTGCTAGCTATTCCTTACTCCACATATAACAATATGTCTGTGTTCGCGCCGCGAAGTATTCTTTCTTCAACAGTTCCCGAACCTCTTCCTTCGTATACCATCTCGCCTCAATTTCTTCTACTGTAGAGTGACTCGGAGCAAATGTTCCCGCTGCCACACCAACAACACACACATTCTTCTCATTAGAGAATCCAATCGCAGAAAAACTCTCGCCTAACACGTCATCGACACGTATCAGTGAAAGTCCTGTTTCTTCCTTTAATTCTCGCACTGCGCTCTCCATAAACTCCTCGCCGGGATCAATAAGACCCGCCGGAAAGTTAAAGACAAAGTCTCCGCAAGGCATACGATATTCCTTGTTAAGAAGTATCTTATCACCCGCTTCATTATGCATAATCAAGACTACCGAATCTGCCGGATGACTAGATAACTCTTCATGGGTAGTAAGATTATGATTCCTGCTAATCATCTCATATACCTTTTCCTTGTTGTCCGCTGTTTTATACGTAATATCATATCGGGTAATGAATTTGCCATCGTGAATTTTTTCTATCTTTTCAAATTCCATAATCTGCTCCTTTACTATCATTTATTCACACAATAATAACTTAATACTTTCTGTATCAAAATTCAATATGTATTACCTTATCTTCTATTGTTCTCCCATTTTTATTAGAATAACCGTCAAAATGAAGTTCCCACTTGTCATCTCTCCCATCAACCGGATACGCCACAATACTGGCATGATATTCCCCATTCACACACACATAGAACTTAAAATAACCATTTACACTAAGCAAAATTCCGCGCCGCTTATATTCCTTTAGAAAATCCTCTATCTTTTCAACAACCTGCTCTTCCTCATACGAAGAACACTCCATCGTCCATCCATCAATCCAATACTTGCAAGTATCCAAAAGCGCATGCGGCAGTTCATCCGGCTCGCACATACGCAAATCAATATCCTCTACTTTTACATTAAGCTGCATATTCTCAGGCATTCCCCACTGCTTAGAAAGATGCTTGCCCATCATTCCATCCAGATTCACTTCCTTCATGTAGTCACCTTCCAACCCGCAAAGTGTCACTTCTCTGGTCTCTTCGTGCAACCAGACCGAAGTCTTTGACTCCATCAAAGGTGTGCTTACAGAATAAATGTATGTATCCTGCTTAGGCATCTCGATGTACATCCCATCCGCAAATGCATCCCCATAATTTTCACGAAAATACTCTTCAATGGCAACCTGATCCTTTTTGTAATTCACGCGAATCGTTACATATTCTTTGATTGCATGGCCGGCACAAGCCAAAGCTGTGACACCGATTACAAATGTATATGCACTTATCATGATTTTCTTTTGTACCTTCGTAAGTTTTCTTCTGTTCAAGAATATATAGATAATCTGGAAAATGAGTACAATCGGGTAAACCGGTATGACACATCCAAAGAACAGTGCCACACAAACTGCTTCCGCACCCAACAGATATTCCGTCGAAAAAAACCACGAAAACTCCATACCGACTATCGATACCCACACAATATACAAGTATGGTAAAAAACTAATAAGAAATATTCCAAACCAAATCTTTGCTCCTTTGCTCATACGACCTCACTCCCTTCATCTGTAATGCTTTCATTTACTATCTGATTCTATTGTAGCAAAGTCGCAATAATTGTCTTGTAACAGATGTCATTATCTTTCATATTATATGCGTGACAGATGTCACTGATTATTCCTTCCAATACAAAAAACACCCTGACTTACAAAAGCCAGAGTGTTTCTCACATCTGCAAATACAACCAAGATATCCATGAGGATTTGTGACCATTCAGCTATTCTTTTAATTGTTCTACTTCTTGAACACTAAGACCAGTAACCTCAGCAATCGTTGTAATTTCTAAGACGTTCAAAAGATTCTTAGCTATCGACTTCGCTTTTTGTTCCATGCCGCGTTCTATTCCGCGCTCTATTCCGCGCTCTTCACACATATCTAACAACAAACACATATTATCACGTTCCTCCTTATTACTACTTTCTATATACTGTTCCTTTATTTCCCGAAATCGTTTATCATCGCTAAACGCTTCCAACATATCAAGTACGTGTTCTACATGAATCAAATGTCGGTTCTCATGTTTCCAATAATCTTCTAGTTGATTCTTATCCTTATAGTATGCCAGATAATCTGCAATCACACCATAATCAGAACGATACTTCGCCCTTACATCTTCTGATTGTCCAGCCATGTGTATCACATGAATCTGATAATCCTGAATCAAACCATTCCAAAATTCTTTCTCATGCTCCGGAATATCCAAGATATCCATAAGAGACAGCGGTTCTTTCCACTCTTCTTCTCCAAAATACAGTACAAAGGTTGCAATTGGCATCAACTTCTGTTCTTCATGCAACACTTTGGTATATGCAGAATGTTTCTCAGTGTTGTTCCTTGCAACAATCTCTCTAACCTGTTTCGCATAACTCGTATAGGTATATCCCATATCCCTTACCGGCATCACTCTGTTAATATCAACCTGATTTTCAAAACCAATAAATGCAATACATCCACCAAGCTTCTTCACCTGCATAAATGTATCACGAAACAATCTGTGATGTTTTCCATCCATATCCTTATAACTAGATTCCAACGGTACAGCCATCAAATCTTCCGGCGAAATCACTTGTTCCCCACCAAAAAGGTTCACATTCGCAATATCTGCAAACACATCACAATTACTTAATAAATCCTTTGTTGTAATATCTTTTTTCAAATATCCTCCTTGTCCAGCAGAATATAACAACCGCTGCACTCAGATGTTACTCCTGCTAATTGTAATTAATGTAAATGGGTAATAAAAGCAAGAGTTTCTAAAATGATTATAGAAAAAACATCACTAAAGATATATAAGATAATTTTTGCTTTCGCTTATCATAACACATTGCGTGCATATATGCAAGTCTTAAATATGATTCATCTAATAAATGAATATATAAAAACACCCTGACTTATAAAGCCAGAGTGTTTGTAATCACTTATCTATTCTGCATCTTCCTCAGCCGGAATCTCTACCTTAAGGCAAAGCTCCTCTAACTGTTTTGCATCGACTGTTCCAGGTGCCTCACTCATCAAGCAGCTCGCATCCTTAATCTTAGGAAATGCAATTACGTCACGGATAGAATCTGCACCAGTCATCAACATAATGATACGGTCAAGACCAAATGCCAATCCTGCGTGAGGTGGTACACCATACTTAAATGCTGTTAGCAAGAATCCGAACATATCCTGTGCAACCTCATCACTGATTCCAAGAAGCTTGAACATCTTCTCCTGAATATCATCCTGGTGGATACGGACAGAACCACCACCAAGCTCTACACCATTCAATACGATGTCGTAAGCCTTCGCTCTTGCTTTACCCATATCAGTATCAAGAAGCTCTAAGTCCTCCTCCATCGGCATTGTAAATGGGTGATGCATTGCCTGGAAACGCTCTTCTTCGTCAGACCACTCAAATACAGGGAACTCTGTTACCCAGAGGAACTTGAAGTCGTCTTTGCTTACTAACTCTAACTGATCTGCCAGCTCACAGCGAAGTGCCCCAAGTACAGAGAATACAATCTTGTCTCTATCTGCTGCGAATAATAACAAGTCGCCCGGCTGACCGTCCATTTTCTCGATAAGGGCTGACATCTCTTCGTCCTTCATGAACTTCGCAAAGGATGACTTAAATGAACCATCTTCTGCAATCGCAATATAAGCAAGACCCTTGGCACCATAGCCCTTTGCAAAGTCTACTAATGCATCAATCTTCTTACGTGGCATAGCACCCTGTCCCTTGGCATTGATACCACGAACAGAACCGCCATTATCGATAGCACCTTTGAATACTACAAACTCACAATCCTTTACAACCTCAGTTACATTGGTAAGCTCCATGCCAAAACGGATATCCGGCTTATCAGAACCGAAACGGTCCATTGCCTCTCTCCAAGTCATTCTCTGGATTGGAAGTTCTACATCTACATCAATTGCCTCTTTGAAAATCTTGGCAATCAATCTTTCATTCACATCTAATACATCCTCGATATCTACGAAAGATAACTCCATATCGATCTGTGTAAATTCCGGCTGTCTGTCTGCACGCAAGTCCTCATCACGGAAGCACTTTGCCACCTGATAGTAACGGTCGTAACCTGCAGCCATAAGAAGCTGCTTAAAAATCTGTGGTGACTGTGGCAACGCATAGAAAGAACCTGGGTGCACACGGCTAGGTACTAGATAATCTCTAGCTCCCTCCGGTGTTGACTTATTAAGGATTGGAGTTTCAATCTCTAAAAAGCCTTCCGAATCCAAGAAGTTACGAATAGAGTTGACAACCTTACTTCTGAGAATCAAGTTACGCTGAAGGTCCGGTCTTCTAAGGTCTAACGTACGATACTTAAGACGTAACTCTTCCTTTGTCTTAGAGTTTTCCTCAATTGGGAATGGAGGTGTCTCTGACTCAGAAAGGATGCGGATATCCTTTGCGATAATCTCGATATCTCCGGTTGCAAGATTTTGATTGATTGCACCTGCACGAAGTACTACCTCGCCAGTAATTGCAACTACGAACTCGCTACGAAGCTTCTCTGCCTTTGCAAAGCTTTCACTTCCACACTTATCTTCCTCGAAGATAATCTGTAATACACCACTTCTATCTCTCAAATCTACGAAAATGATACCACCCTTGTTACGGTTCTTCTGTACCCAACCCATAACGGTAACATTTTCACCAACATTCTTATTACTTACTTCTGTACATCTGTGGGTTCTCTTCAAACCCTTCATTGACTCTGCCATAATTGCCTCCTAATCAAAAATCTGTATTCTTAAATGTTCTAACATCTATGAACATAAATAATGCGCGGGTGTGCTTACCCACGCATTATTATATATGCTTTCAACCAATTTGTACAGTTAAAAGAATTGTGCACCACCAATCAATTCATTATTTTTCAATCCTACCATCTTTGGTGACATTTTTTAGTTTTGTTTTATAAAATGCTCCCTCTCCAACCATCTTTACCTTTTTCACATTGGTTACTGTATTCAAGCTAGTACAACGATAGAAGGCTCTTGTCTGTATCTTCTTGCAGCTACTTGGTAACACGACTTTATTTACCTTGCTATAGGCGAACGCACGGCTAGCAATTGTCTTAACACCTGTTGGCACCTTATATGTTCCCTTCTGGGTAACAGTTCCATACAATATCTTTCCGTTTTTAGATACGACAGAACCCTTTACACATTTGAACTTCTTATTATCCTTTGCAATACGAATTATCTTAAGCTTTGTAAAGTTAGTAAATGTACCCTTTTCGATGCTATGAATCGTCTTTGGCAATATAATTGTCTTTGTCTTCTTATTCTTTGCACATCTATATGCATCCTGTTTCAAAGAAGAGTCTGGATAATCTGGATAACACAATCCTGAAATGGCTGTCACTGTATATTCCTTTCCTTCAATAATAACAGTCTCCGGAATTTCAATCGTTACTAGCTTGTTTTGTAGCTTTGCACTCACCTCACCAGAAACGGTTTCTGATGCATCCTCTGTAATGTAGTAATCTGCTGCTTTCGTCTCTAAGTCTGGAGATAGTATTTTTGCTTCCACCTTAGATGAATACATACCAAGCAGGCATGCTACACTGAGTAAGGTAAATAGTAGTTTATTCGTAATTGATTTCATTTCATATCCTCCATTGTGCTATATATTTTAATAGTTGCTTTTATTTACTCTTTCTCCAAAGGTTACAAAATCTTTTACAACTCTTAACATTTCACATCTCATTATTACTCTTTTTGCATCTTATGGTAATTCTAACAGCTACAATTTCAAATACTATGCCCACAATCAATGCACCAAGTGAAATGCTTTTCCATGCGGTTGCAGGTAATAAATAGAATCCAATGCCTAAAGCGAATAATCCAAGAATATATAATGCTATAACCCAGATCTTATTGCTGATATTCTTCAACGCAAAAGCACACATAGTTATAATGACTATTGCTACAATTCCTATAAAAATAATATTCATAAAAACTCCTTTCATCATATTGCAATTGCATTTTTCATTTTGGACACCTTACTTTATGTCCCCTTCCTCTGTAAGATAAAAAGGCAGACTACCTCTTCATTGATAACCTACCTTTTCATCCGCAAAAAAACAATATGTGTTCTCGCGAACGGTCATATTTTCTTTCAAACGGTCATTTTTTTAAATATATTTGTGTAATAAATGTCCTTGTCTTCAATATTATTTCATATGTGCCATTATACTTTTCTACTACAGTTTTTGTATTAAGTAATCCAATGCTATGACTATTCTTATCGCTCTTTGATGTTTGTGGCAAACCATTCTCCCCTATCATAATATCGCCATTCATTGTATTTTCTACCTTAACACTCAAATATTTCTCTCCACAATTAATATCAACTACTATTTCTTTATTTTTGTCATCAACATTTTGCACTGCCTCCACTGCATTCTTTATAACGTTAGATATGATGGTACACAAATCCTTTTGTGATATCTTTTCTAATTCTCCCATATAGCCAGTAACCTTAACATCACATGATTCTCTCATTGGTAACAAATAATAATTCAAAATAGTGTTTACCACTTCATTGCCAACATCATACTGTTTATAATGTTCGTTATCAATTTCCTGTAAGAGTTCACCTATATACTCTTGTAATCTTTCCGATTGTTCTTTTCCCGCCATCTCTTGCATTACAATCAGGTGATTGATAATATCATGCCGAAATTGTCTAGTCAATTGCTCTTTTTCTAGTAACCTTGTAAAATATTCCCTTTGTTGTTCATTGTATTTTTCTGATATTTCATTCTGCAAGCGGTACTTAGCTGTTCCATTAAAATAATATATGACAGCAATAATCATTCCAAAAACAGACAGACCCCCCATCAAAATAATGACAGACCCTGCCTTAACCATTTTAAGCTTCGGAACCTCACTCAAAACAAACGAAAAATAACTCATCATCAACATAAGAACAATATTAACACCCGTAAATAAATATCCAACCCTTTTGGGCAAAACAAGAAAATCTTTATTTAGCTTTCTACCTATTATCAAATAGTACAACCATATAATTGCTATTACCACACTCGCACATTCTATAGCCCAAACAATTTCCATATTAGTCATACAAAGTGAAAATGCACGTAAAACGCAATTTACACTTCCTTCCATAACACATACTATCGCCAAAAAAATAACCCATTTTTTCAAAGCTTCCATTATTGTCATCGAAAAGAAGCAACAACAAAATGCAATCCAAACTATATCAAATAGTAAATATTTGTGACCCCAAAAAACAATACCTACAATTCGCAAAGTCAACAATATTAAAAAAATAATAAAATTCTTTTTGGTTGGCTTAATCAATTGCTCCTTCAGCACAACAGCGTAAAAAGAAATCCATTCTACGTATGTTAACGCATACAGAAGCAACAATAACAATCTCTCTTCCATTATTTCCCTCTCTAACGATACTTTGTATCATATTCCATCCATCGTTGTTCCACTTCTTTTGCTCTCCTTCTTGCAATAGGACAACGTTCTCCAGTAACCAATACAATGTTTTTCTTATCTACATCCACAATTTTACTGACATTTACAATACATCCCTTATGACACCTGACAAATAAACGTTGATCCAATTTTTCTTCCCACCATGCTAAAGATTCATCACTGCGAAATTCATACTTTTCTGTGTAAACATAAGCCGATGTCTTATCCAACATGATATATGCAATATCCTTTTCCATGACAAAACACTCTTTTCCGTCTCGGTAAACACTCAATAAATTGGTTCCCAACATGCGTACACGCACATCATCTATTGCCTCAAACACTTCTTTTTGTTCAATCGGCTTTGTCACAAATCGGAATGCTCCTATTTTGAATGCTTCTTTGAAACGTTCCGTTTTACTTGTAAGCATAATAGTTTTACAAGCCACTTTATTGTTGTTTAACTGAAATGCTGTCTCGATACCATCTATTTTCGGCATATCTATATCCAAAAACAAAGTATCTAAATTAATAATGTCTTGGCTATCAAGTAATTCTGTTCCAGACATATATGAACTCACTTGAACTGTAATATTGTTTTTTTCACAATATGTATGAATCAATTGTTTCATCAAATCATGAATCACCTTTTCATCATCACAAATACCAATTCGCAAAATTTCCTGCATACTATCCCCCTAATGCATGTTATTAAGTTGATTTGATAATAGCACATTTACGTTTATAGTTCAAGAATCCACCATCCTTTCACAGCATTATACAGCTTTATCCAGCCAAACACAAAGAACTATATCTCTTTTAGGTTAAAACAAGAAAATCCAGCCCAAGACATGTTGTCTCGAGCCAGATTTTCTATAACACGTATCCTTTTACATCTTATCCACAAAGAACTCTTCGAAAACAGTGTAACCCTCTTTTTCCATCTGTTCTTTCTGGAACTTCTTATTCTTCTTCATAATTGCAATATTAATCTGCTCACCCTTGGCACGCTTTTCATTTGCCTGCTGTAAAATCTTTAACATCTTGTCAGATGGCATATTCTTCTCTACAAGGTAAGCAATCTTCTCCCCCTGCTTTGGAATCTGATAATCCTTCTCAAGCAACAACATAACAATACGCTCGAAGCCAATAGAGAAACCGCAAGCCGGGGTGTTCTGACCGGTAAACTTACCAATCATCTCATCGTAGCGTCCGCCGCCACCAACAGAACCACCAAATTCATCCATGGAAATCTCGAAAATCGGGCCGGTATAATAACCCATACCGCGCACAAGTGTCGGATCAAATATAATCTTGAAATCTGCAGACTTCGTCGCATCCACACTGTTCATAATGGTTTCTAAGTCCTCTGCCACACCTGTTTCTAAGTAATCCCCTAAGGTATCCTTTAAGAAGCGGACACCTGCTACATCCTCGCTCACCTTAGCAAATAAATCTAAGCACTTGTCCACACTCTCTTTGGCGAAGCCTTGTGATACAAGATCCTCTGCCACACCGTCTAATCCAATCTTATCCATCTTGTCCAAAGTGATAAATACGCTGTCATAGTCTTTCTCTTCAAATCCGCTATATGCTGCCATTGCCTTTAACATCTTACGGTTGTTAAGACGAATTGTAAACTTCTCAAATCCAATCTTGCCAAGCAAAGTTGTAGTTGCTGTAATAAGCTCAATCTCAGCTAAGATTGTTGGCTCACCTAAAATGTCAATATCACACTGCATGAACTGACGATATCGACCTCTCTGTGGTCTGTCGGCTCTCCATACGTTACCCATCTGCAATGCCTTAAACGGACTCGGTAAATCATTGGCATTATTCGCATAATATCTTGAAAGTGGTAATGTCAAATCGTAACGAAGACCACCATCCACCAAGATATCTGTATTATCTGCATTCACTTTATCTGCCGCACTGTTAAGCTTGTCACCACGTTTCAAAATCTTAAAGATTAACTTCTCATTTTCTCCACCCTGATTAGAGCTTAAGTTTTCAATGTGCTCCACGCATGGTGTCTCCATCCCTGAAAATCCAAATGTCTTATAAGTTTCCTTAATCTCAGAAATCACATAATCGCGAATCTCCATTTCTCTTGGTAGTATATCTTTCATACCGGTTACCGGTTTTTTCTTCATTGCCATTTTTCTTTCTCCTCTTTTTCATATATTCATGCTTACCATATCGCTTTTTCAGGTACATCTCCACGCAATTCTCTGGCCACAATCTCCTCGTGTACGATACTTTGAAATGGTAAGAATACTTTCATGTCAAAATGTCTCACTTCCTCTATCAACAATTCAACCGCAGTCTCGCTGTCAAATGCCTTACGATAAGGGCGATCTGATGTCAACGCTACAAAGACATCACACACGCGAAGGATTCTTGCTCCAATCGGAATCTGATCTCCAATCAGATTGTCCGGATACCCTGTTCCATCATAATTCTCATGATGGTGCAGAATCATCTCGCAAACGCGGTCCGGATACCCTTCGTCTTTTACAACTTCATACCCTGCTGTTGCATGCATACGAACATATCGCATTTTCTCTACATTCAACGTGTCTTCTTCTCCGCCATACAGATATGTGCTTGCGCGAAGCTTTCCAATATCGTGTAGCATACCTGCCACCTCAATATCATGACACAGGTCATTATCTAATTTTAACTCCCTGGCAAGTTTTCCCGCCAGCCTGCTAACTTCTATTCCGTGAGCGATTTCTGTTTTCAAATCTTCTGTAAGATAAGCAGACATCTCATCTACTTCCAAATCCAAATCATCTCTACCAGCCTCTATCATAGAAATCTCTCCTTTCTCTATTCTATCATGTTTCAAGACTTCTTCATCAGCGAAACTTTCTATTCATTTTCATAAGTTGTACAGATATAACCAATACCATAAGCAGGTGCTGACAATCCGTCGGCACTTAGTGAGACGCAGTCGAACTTAGTACCGCTACGCATTGTCGCAAGTGCGAACGTCCTGCGTTGGTTTGTTAAATCTGGACAACCTTCATAGCGTAAATTAAAGTTTCGCAATGTATCATAACGTTTGAAACATCTTTCTCTTTCTTTCAATCATCTCATCAATACGGTTAATATATTCATCTACATTCTTTACATTTTCAACGCGCTCGATTCGGTTCTCTTTGCGGAACACGAACTTTGAAGATGAGCCTGCGCCCATGCCTAGAATGTCTAACTTCTCTTCCAAACTCACACAGCGCTCACACTTTATCCCGTATTACTCTGTATTATTGAAGTTTTGACCTTTATCGTCCAAACTAAAACAGCGTATTATTGGGTATTATTCCTTTATGATTGATGT
>SVEJ01000050.1 GCA_015057435.1 Lachnospiraceae bacterium | reverse complement strand
AGGTTTTTTCACTGTAAGCTGAAGCATTTTCAACCACCCGCATAGCAGGTGGTTTATTTGTTTTCTGTTTCGTTTTTCGGAACACGAAAAACTACACAACGAAAACAGGGCCTTGCCCTAACAACAAAAAAAGGCACAACTATATGTTATGCCTTTTGATTATTATATATATGTTTCACTATGAATTGCTACAGTATTGTATGTTAATCATAGGAAGCTATCCAATATATTACCGGTAGAATACTTAGAAAGCATACCGCCTGCCGTATAGAAATTATCATTGCCCAAAGAATTATTCACATTTAGATAAATTCCACTAGCTGCTGCCTGAATCTTACCACCTAATGATGATGAACCATTAAACAAGGTCTTAACCGTGCCCATATCTGCTTTCTTAAATGTTTCCTCATCTATCGATAATTGATTGTCATCACCAATCTTAATCCCAACATCCGACAACAATGAACCATTCGCAGACACAGAATTAATCATATGCAAAGTCTGTCTCAATACTGCATTGCTATCACTATCCGTCGAGTCTTTCACCATACTGTTATATGCATCTACCGTCTTTTTCACTGCGTCAAATATCTTATCCTTATCGTATCCCTTGCTCTTCGCACCGGATTCTTCATCAGTAATCTCAATCTGCTTAAAAACAGAATCCTTACCACCGGTAACTAAAGCACTAGCCGCTTCATACAACGCATTCGCACTCGTCTTAAGATTCGTCTTTGCAACCACCGCTTCCTTGTCATCTGACGAAGAAAGCTTCTTATCGTTATCACCATACTTCTCATAATAAGCCTTAATCAACTTACTATAAGAACCTCTCGTGATTGATGAATATTCTGCAAAATCAATCCCCAATAAATTAGATGTCTTATTGTTGTTAGTATTCATTGTACCGGAAAACAAATAAGAATAGTCATTGTTATAAATGTTATTCCAAGCACCACCGAATCCGTTCACATTCGCCATACTCTCACACTCCTTTGTTTACAAACCAATGAACCTCCATGTTCAAACACCATACTTCAACTTAATTGTAACACGAAAATAGACACTTGTCTATTGTGCATTTTGAAGATATGCAACTAATTCAGCAACTGCCTGTTGTGCATCTGCGCCCTCGGCATATACCGTTACTTCTGCGTCCTGTATTAATCCCAAACTCATCATTCCCATGATACTCTTTGCGTTAATCTTTTTATCTCCTGACTGAATATACACCTTACTTTCAAACTGACTTGCCTTCTGAACCAAAACCGCTACCGGTCTCGCTTCTGCATCTGATGCCAAATTAACCTTTACTGTCTCGCTACACATGCTCTTGTCCTCCTTAATAACCATTTTCTTCTCTTAGTGTATTCGCAATACTACTTATTTTTCTTAATCTATGATTCACACCTGATTTAGATACCGGTGGATCTAACATTTCACCCAATTCCACAAGATTGGCATCCGGTTCAGCAACCCGAATCTCTGCTACCATCCTCAAAGAATCTTTTAGATACGATAATCCTTTTACGCGTTCAATATACTCTATATCCTCTATCTGCCGTCTTGCCGCATTCACCGTCTTCTTTATATTGGCGGTTTCGCAGTTCACTCTTCGATTGATGTCATTGCGCATATCTTTTAGAATGCGAACATTTTCCATGTCCATCAGACTGATATGTGCTTCCATAACATTCAGAATATCTACTATCATGGAGCCTTCTTTCAGATAAACAACATAATATTTTTTGCGTTTTACAATCTTGGCATCCAAGGAAAAGCTATTCACTACCTGCCTTACCGCTTCAGCCATCTCTTTATTTTGAACGACAATTTCAAAATGATATGCTTTGTTTGGATCATTGACAGAACCTGTTGCAAGAAAAATACCTCTTACAAATGCTTTCTTACAACAATCCTTTTGAATCACCTGTTTCGGGAACTGGCAATTTTGAAGGGATACCCCCCTGGTCGAAACAAATGTAATATCATCTTCTATCTCTTGCAGTTCCTCTTCATCCAGCCAATCTTCTTCCAAAAAATCCACATAATCAGATAATTTGATAGTCTGTAATAATTGGTCCGTCATCGTCTGGCCGACAATCTCAATATATTTTGTATAACGTATAACTTCAATTTGCTTATCAAACAACTCGTCAATTAATCGACATATCTTATCGCCTATCAAATCATTCTCCGGATGCATAATCAACTTCGGTTGCTCATTCGCCAACTCGACTTCTCCGGTTGCCAAAACCAAGGCTAACAATTCTGCAATCTTACAATGTCTGCTATGATTACCATGTCGACCAATCTCATTCTTCACATCCATTGAAAACGACATAATCACATTCCCTTTCTAACTGCATCTTTGCCAATGTCTCTATGATCAATCTTTACAAAATACGGTAACGTCTGTAGTTCTTTGTATACACCATTCGCCAACGTAACTGAACGATGCTTTCCTCCCGTACAACCAATTGCAATAACCAAACCATTTTTTCCTTCTTTAATATAATTCGGAATAAGGAATTCCAACAAATCAGTTATTTTATCTAAAAAGGATTCAGCCTCATCATGTTGCATAACAAAATCTTGAACTGCCTCATCATTTCCGGTCAACGGCCGCAACTCCAAATCGTAATATGGATTTGGTAAAAATCGAACGTCAAATACCAAGTCAGCATCTCTTGGTATGCCATATTTGAAACCAAAGGAAACAACATTCACGACAAAATTGCTATATTCCATGTTTTCCACAAATATCTTATCCAACTCAGACTTCAATTCTCGCGTAAGCAGGCTGGTAGTATCAATGATATAATCTGCTTCTTTTCTTAGAAATGCAATTCTTGCCCGTTCCGCTTTAATTCCATCTTCCACACGTCCATTACGTGCCAACGGATGATTTCTTCTTGTTTCTTTGTATCTTTTGATTAATACATCATCATTAGAATCCAAAAACAACACTTCATAATCGTAATGCGACTCCTTCAATGCCTCCATACAAGCCGACAGCTGTTCGAGATACACACCACTTCTGATATCTACACCGATAGCCACATTATTAATATCATTCTCCGTCGTATATGCAATTTCTGCAAAATGCATAATGAGCTGTATCGGCAAATTATCTACGCAAAAATATCCCATATCTTCTAATGTCTTCAAAGTTGTACTTTTACCGGCACCGCTCATACCTGTTACAATCACAAATCTCATGCTATTCCCCACCATCTTATGCCTATTCGCTATTCTTCTCCAATCATTCTCACTTCAGGTTCTAATTCCACTCCAAATGTTTCTTGCACTTTTTGTTTAACATCCGCAACCAACTGCAATACATCGGCTGCAGTAGCATCACCTTTATTAATCACAAAGCCGCAATGTTTTTCTGAAACCTGTGCACCGCCCACCTGATAGCCACGTAATCCGGCATCCATAATCAACTTACCAGCAAAATACCCTTCAGGGCGCTTAAATGTAGAACCTGCACTCGGATACTCCAATGGCTGTTTTTCTTTTCTCGCCGTTGCCAACTCATCCATACGCGCTTCAATTGCTTGTTTTTCCCCTTTTGCAAGCTTCAAGGTTGCTCCGACTACAATATAATCCTCATCTTCAACAATACTATGACGATATGAAAAATCCATCTCTTCCACAGTCTTTTCTATCAGATTGCCGTTATAATCCATCAACTGAACTTTTTCAACAATATCCTTCATCTCACCGCCGTATGCACCTGCATTCATCATAACCGCTCCACCTAATGTTCCCGGTATTCCTGCTGCAAACTCAAAACCGGTAAGCGATGCTTCTTTTGTCACAGTGCCCAACTTGCTAAGCATAACACCTGCCATTGCATACACTCTTTCACCATCAATCTTATATCCTGCGAAGTTGTTATAAAGTTGAATCACAACACAACGCATTCCCTTGTCACTTATCAACAAATTGCTACCATGACCCATTACAAAAAACGGCACTTTTTCCGCCTTACAAAGTAATACAACCTGTCCTAGTTCTTCCGTAGTCTGTGGTGTGACAAAAAACTGTGCCGGACCACCAATACGAAATGTTGTATGCTTACTCATTGGTTCTTCTATCTGTACATTTTGTTCGCCTACAATGCGATATAACTCATTACTCAAATTCTGACTCATTACTGACCAACCATTCATTCTTATTATTTATCATATGAATTGCAATAGCTATAAATCCAAAGCAACCCATTCTTCCATATTATATGCTAAACATTTGTTCAAAATCAATATAATAAGTCACGAAAAAAAAGGGGAGAAGTACTCCCCTTTCGTCTTTTTTACCAATGAATAAACATTCATTCCTTATCTATAGATTATTCTTTTGTCAAGATAGCCTGCGCACATCCGTAGATACCTGCATCGTTACCTAATGTTGCCAACACAAATTTTGCATTCTTACAAGCATGGAAAACATATTGTTGATAATATTTCGCTGTTGTGTTAAGCAAGATGTCTCCGGCACGAGATACACCACCACCGATTACAAATGCTTCCGGATCACATACACACGCAACAGATGCTAACGCTTTACCTAATGTCTTTCCGTGTGCTTCTACAAGTTCAAGCGCCAGATCATCACCTTCCTTAGCGGCATCAAAAATTTCTTTTGCTGAGATATACTGCACATTTCTCAACTTCGATGCACGATCTGTATTATTCAATGCACGATCAGCCATTCTTGTAATACCTGTAGCAGAAGTGTACTGTTCCAGACAACCCTTCTTACCACATCCACAAGTTTCCGTTTCGTCATCATCTACACATATATGGCCAATCTCACCGCCTGCGCCGTTCACGCCATACAACATCTTTCCATTGATGATGATTCCACCACCAACACCGGTTCCTAATGTTACCATTACGATAGAAGAAAAACCTTTTCCTCCACCCTGCCACATTTCACCAAGTGATGCCATATTCGCATCATTACCAACCTTAGCAGGAAGACCTAATAACTTCTCAACCTCTTCTTCTACATTGAATATACCCCAACCAAGATTCACACAGCGAAGCACTGTTCCATCATCTCTAACAGGTCCCGGCACACCAATACCAACACCTGCAACTTCTTCCTTATCAATTCCTTTTTCCTGAAGTTTTCCTTCGATTGACGCAGCTACATCCGGCAGAATATAACATCCGCCTTCGTCTTTACGCGTTGTAATTTCCCATTTGTCAAGTAATTCGCCTTCCACTGTAAAGAAGCCAAGTTTTACAGTTGTTCCACCAATATCAACACCAAATACGTACTTTTTCATAACGTCCTCCTATATCACTTTCCTTTGTTCATATTATTTGTTACTCGGTTATAAAGCTCTTGCGCTGCATTATATCCCATCTGTTTTTGACGATGATTAACCGCTGCCGATTCCACAATAACCGCAAGATTTCGTCCCGGTCTGATTGGAATATTATGTACTACAACCTTATTGCCTAAGAATTCCGTATATTGATCCTCTAAGCCCAAACGATCATAGTTATTCTCTTTATCCCACTCTTCTAAGTTAATCACCAGATCAATCGCTTGCGTCATCTTAACGCATTCAAAACCAAACAGTGCCTTCACATCAATAATTCCGATACCACGCAATTCGATAAAATGTCTTGTAATATCCGGAGCCGTACCAACCAATGTATCATCCGATACTTTCTTAATCTCAACCACATCATCCGAAACAAGACGATGTCCACGTTTAATTAATTCCAAAGCTGCTTCCGATTTACCAATTCCACTTTCACCCGTAATCAAAACGCCTACACCATATACATCTACAAGTACCGCATGAATAGAAATACGAGGTGCCAATTCCACATGAAGCCAACGAACAGTCTCATGTACAAATGCTGACGTTGTTGCCTGTGATGTCAACACCGGAACACCGTATTTCCTCGCTGCTTCCAAAATAAAATCCTGAGGCTCTAATCCTCTGCAAAAAACAAGACACGGAAACTTATGTTGAAACAACTTGTCAAAAATCTTAGCCCCTTCATCCTTGTCGTGCATACTGGTGATGTAAGCATGTTCCACATTACCACATATCTGGATTCGATTCGCATCAAAATGTTCAAAAAAACCGGACAGCTGAACTGCAGGTCTATTAATATCCGGATCTGTAATCATAATCTGATCCGTATCAATTTCCGGTAGATGATTCACCAAATTAAGCTTCTCAATAAACTTTGTTAATGTAATGGAATACATCTTTCCCCTCCTTTTTCAATTCACTTTGTTCATTGTACCACAGAACCTATTGAAACTCTAGAAATTTTTATGATTCAACATCCTGTATTCATATTCTTACAGTTTATTCCGATATATATATTGGTTAGATTGGTACTTTGAACACGGAGGTTCATCACTTTCACATTGCTACACACGGATTTTGTAGCAGATCAAAATGGTTAGACTGGAATTCATTTTGAAAGGGTGAGGAACATGAAGATTGATTCAAGTACAATTAGCATGAATTCAGGACGATTCTATGCTAACAGCGAACAGATAACAAATGAAATGTTATCCAAGAACTTAGAAACCGGTCAACGAAACTATAATGGTACATCTTTTTTGGCTTCTTATGCGAGTTTTAGCGGAAGTGCTTTACAAAGTGTAGCCAAAGAACAATATGACTCGTTTCTAAGCACTATGAACAATGAGAATTCTGCGCCATCCACATCAGACCTTTACACCAACATGTCGAGAAATCAGATGCTTGTGGATCAGGCAAAAACAACTTATCAGAAATTTCATGAAGAGTTCATCAAAAGAATGGAAGAACTAATGGATCGTATCAGAAATCAACTTTTGGGAATCAGAAGTTCTAACGACCATGCAATTATTGATGTCACAACAACAAGTAATCAACCGGGTGCCTTATGGACAAGGCAAACAAAGGAAAGCATTACTGTAGCCGAAACTGAAATCACATGTTTCAAGAGTACAGGTTCTGTTGTAACATCCGATGGCCGTCAGATCGACTTTGACATTTCCATGGAAATGAGTCGCTCATTTACACAAACAACCGAAATCATTTCAAACGAGACACAATACATTTTGACAGATCCTTTGGTTATCCAATTAGATGATGCGCCGGAGACCATCAGCAATCAGACCTGGTTCTTCGATATTGATGCAGATGGTACCAAAGACGAAATGTCCATGTTAGCCAAAGGAAACGCATTCCTTGCATTGGATAGAAACGAAAACGGCATCATCGATGACGGTTTGGAATTATTCGGCACGCAATCCGGCAACGGATTCAAAGACCTTGCCGCCTATGACGAGGACGGCAACGGATGGATTGATGAAAACGACTCTGTATACACACGGTTAAAGATCTGGACCAAGGACGCAAGCGGTAACGATCAACTGATGAATCTGCAACAAGCAGATATCGGTGCAATCTATCTCGGTCACGCAGCAACACAATTTTCTCACAATAATCAAACCAACAACGAAACACAAGCCCTGGTTAGGCAAACCGGTTTTTACCTGCATGAATCAACAGGCAGTGCAGGTATTGTGCAGCAAATAGACTTTGCAGTCAAAGAAAATTCTGTAGCATAGCAATATAAAAACAGGTCGCTACTCTGTAGTACATTACAGAATAGCGACCTTCTATATTTCTCTCAATATTTTGATGACAATCCCATTTTCACATCTTCTATTGTTATTTCTTCATTGCTATATCGCGCCTTTTGATATACATGTGTTAACACTTCAAGGTCTTCATCATATGTGCAATAAATATGTTTTGCGATATCATCGGTTGTATCATATTTCTTAACTACAAACGGTTTATAGCTATCAATTTTCGATCGATAAGCACGTCTAATTTTACTTGCATTGTCATTTTTCAAAAGCGACTTTAGTTGCTTCAACATTGACTCTTTTTTCTTTTCTATCGATATCGTTTCGTCTACTTTTTTCGACTCCTTTACCACGTCTGTGTCCTTTACATATCGCTTACTAAAGATTCGAATCAGCGATATAAGAATGACATACACTGCGTAGATAACAAGGAACATCACAACAAGCATACAACAGCCTTGTATTATTTTTAAAAAGATCGACGGATCTTGAATTTCAGTAACTGCTTCTTCAAGTTTTTCTTCTGCTTCTGTCATCTCTTTCTCAAAACTATAAGGAGAACCCAAAACACTAGACAAAACAACAATATACCCAACGGCACGAATCAAAAGAGAAATAAAATTAATTATCACCTCCCCAATCGCAGAAAAGAAGACATCAACATTGCTATACAATGCCCACACAGACAAAACAACAAGCAAAACACTAAATAAAAGCAAAATCAGAATACTGCTCCCTATAATCTTCTTCATCGGAATCGATGTGGCTTGTACAGAATTCGTCGCCAGCTTTATTAAACCTGCAACAAAAATCCTAACAAAATGTAAAAGCAATACGCCAATACCCATATAATAGATAATAAGTTGATAATCATCTGCCATATATTTACATGCAAGAAAGTACAACGCACAGGCACATACAGGCAACAACCAAGTAATCTCTTCACGTTGTCCGCTTAACTTCATTTTCCACGTTCGAATTCCGTTTATAGTTTCGAAGAAAAGAAGCACTAAGCAAAGATACCGATATTCTATGTATTCAAAGGGAATCATCAAAACACATCCCCAGATAAACACATGTGACAAAACATACCAAACCGGATTGTGGCAATATTCTCTTATCAATTGGCATACAAACAAAATAATCGGAATACAAGAAAAATAATATAACGAAGGGAAATCTTTTTGACAAACGGAAAGCACCGTAACAAACAACATAACATAAATAAGTATATCACTGCAAAGATAGCTTACATTCTCAGCAAACATACATTTATTTTTCATCTGACGCTACCTCCCAATATTGAATATCCTTCATCGGCAAGCATGAAGAAATATATTCCGGACATAAAAAATGAATCTGATAACCTTCATTTTTTTTATTATAAAACTCTATTAACAACGTTTCCTTTCGATCATTCGATACAACAATATACGATATGTTTTTATTACTCTTTTCAAAAATTGCATATGTATCGTTAAAAAAATCTTCAAAACAAGTCGTCGGTTCTGACAAATCCAACCGTGCAAGAATTTCTAATAATACTTTGTAGTGCTCCTGCCCTTTCCCCAAATCCGTTATGATGGTCTTGCCCGTCAATATATCTCTTGTATTAATTGCAAGTTTCATCGCAAAGTCTTTATTCGTCATCTGATCCAAAAGGGTTGCCACAACCGAAATCATGTATTCATGAAGATTATCATTTCGTTGGTGCTCATTTGTTTTTAGATTAAATAGAATAACAACCTGCGTGTTTTGAATATCAAAATACGTATTAACCATAAGTTCATTCGTCTTTGCTGTCGCTTTCCAATTCATACAACGCATACTGTCTCCATTCATATATTCGCGGATTCCTCTAAATGATAATGGATCTTCATACAGATTCGTTTGTATCATATCCCCTAGTATAGAATTCGTTAAACTAAATGACCGATTATCTGTCAGCAGTGCAGGATACACATATAACGCTGCATGATTTGCCTGTCTACTTGCAAAAGAAGCACTCATAAACAAGTCATGTGCAATAAGATCCAATTGTTCAATCGCATAATATCCTCGTTTTGTAACTTGAAACTGAAGCGTACGCGTAATCTGCTGCTGACCTGCAACCGAGAATATATCATTACGATGATAGCGGTCAGAAACCGAAGCATTGTGCATATCTTCAAAAAGGAAACTTCTTGACGTACTGAATTTCACATATAAAACAGAAATCGGCAAACGCTTCTCATTATTCACTTGTTCGGTTATAGTCATCATGTCGCCAATCCGTGCATGTGTCTTACTATAAGATATTTTCACATACAAACATTCCTGCCAGTGTTTTTTATAGTAGGATTTTTGCAAGACATACAATACGGCAGCAATCATCATTGCAAGAATATAATGCATAGATACCCCTTTATTTTTTGAAATCTTCTGTCGGTACAGTCAACGTCAACATGATACGGTCCAATAACGTTTGTGCATGTTCATATCCACCGGCTCCGCTTAGTGAAAGCAAACGATGCGCCAGACAAGGCTTCACAAGATACTTAATATCTTCCGGAATTACATATGTTCGTTTGTGAATAAATGCATATGCCTGGGCCATACGAATCAAACTCAACATGCCACGCGGATTAATCCCCAAAGCAATTTGTTCATGATTTCTGGTCGCTTGTATTAACTGCAATACATATTTCTTAATATCTTCATGAATATATACTTGTTCTACTTGTTTTTGCATTCTTTCAATATCTTCCAACTCACATACCGGTACCAGTTTTGTAATCGGATCACCGGACAAATAACGATTCATTATTCGCAACTCCTCTTCTTCTGTCGGAAAACCCAAGGAAAGCTTCATGTCAAAACGATCCAATTGTGCCTCCGGCAATGGAAATGTTCCCGTATTTTCCATTGGATTTTCCGTTGCTATCATAAAAAACGGATGCGGAAGCGCTCTCGTTGTACCATCTGTAGTAACTTGTCGTTCGGCCATAGCTTCAAGCAGACATGATTGCGTTCTCGGTGTTGCGCGATTAAGCTCATCCGCCAACAAAATATTCGTAAAAACCGGTCCTGCCACAAACTCAAATTCCTGTTTCTTTTGATTATAAATATTGATACCGGTCACATCAGAAGGCAACAAATCAGGTGTGAACTGCACACGTTTATAGCTACCATTAACAGACACTGCTAGCGCTTTGGCAAGCATCGTCTTCCCGGTTCCCGGCGTATCCTCTAACAATACATGCCCCTTAGCCAACAACGCTGTTAATAAAAGTATAATTTTATCATTCTTACCGATGATTACTGTTTGAATGTTCTCTTGTATTTTTTCTAAAACAGATTCATTCATTATACTGCTCATAGCATTTCTCCTTTTTTGATTTCTTTTCAATTCATAACATACATCAAGATTGTTTCAAAAATGCATCATCAGAATGTCACACAAAAAAATCCTTTGCTAATTACTTAGCAAAGGATTTTTTACCATATTATAAATTACTCATTCCGGATAAGATTGTTGTTCCAGTTAAACTTATTTGTTTAATTTATGTATGTTTTCTTATCCTTTTTATCTCTATTATTTGCATTTTTCTTGGCTTACTGTTTTTTTGTTGCCAAAGTGTTATCAAATAATTATTAAACCATTTCACAAGATGTCTCAAACCCGCTTTTGAATGATTTACACTGCCAACGGTCTCTTATAGATTCGATGCTCGAATCTATAAGCATCGTTCCGGGCGAGTCCTAATCTTTTTGTTATTTTGTCAAATCTATTTTCCGCACCGCATCCCTTACTTTGAGAACAAAAGATGGTGAAACTGAAAGTTCGTCAATTCCCATTCTAAGAAAGGTTTCCGTAAGAGTTGTATCTGCTGCAAGCTCACCACAGATGCCAATCCATGCACCATACTTGTGAGCATTTTGGGCCGACATTTCGATAAGCCGCAGAATTGCCTCATGGTGAGGGTCACAGAAACGCTCAATATGTGGATTCTGTCTATCACAAGCAAGCGTATACTGAGTTAGGTCATTTGTTCCAACGCTAAAAAAATCCACCATAGCTGC
Organism: Lachnospiraceae bacterium; assembly: GCA_015057435.1. Taxonomy (GTDB): domain Bacteria; phylum Bacillota; class Clostridia; order Lachnospirales; family Lachnospiraceae; genus CAG-590. The sequence continues at coordinate 5,682 of SVEJ01000050.1, read as the reverse complement.
AAGCTTATCGCTGATAATTGCCGCTGCAGGAGTTTCAATCATGATGCCCAGCTCAATACTATCAGCGTATTCTATATTGTCAGCTGTAAGCTCCTTTTTAACCTGCTCACAAATTGCAAGGATTTCCTCAAGTTCGCTTACGCTTGTAATCATCGGAAACATAATTCCCAACTTGCCGTAAACTGATGCTCTGTACAATGCTCTGAGCTGTACTTTGAAAATTTCGGGGCGTGACAGACAGAGACGTATTGCTCTCAGTCCAAGCGCCGGATTCTCTTCTTTATCAAGTTTAAAATAATCCGCCTGCTTATCTGCCCCGATATCAAGAGTGCGTATAATAACCTTTTTTGTAGCCATGCTTTCAAGGGCTCTCTTATAAACCTTGAACTGTTCCTCCTCAGTGGGATAGTCATTATTTTCAAGGTATAAAAACTCGCTTCTGAAAAGACCTATTCCACCAGCATCATTGAGAAGCACAGCACCGATATTATCAACACTTCCAATATTGGCATATATGTTGATTCTTGTACCATCAAGAGTAATATTTTCCTTACCCTTAAGCTTCTGAAGCAGAGCCTTTTTCTCTGATTCAGCTTCCAGCTTCTGCTTTGCGACAGCAAGTGTCTCCTCATCGGGATCCCAAATAAATTGTCCGTCAAAGCCGTCTGCAATTGCCATGTCACCATCTTTTATTTGCCCGAGGAACTGTTCTCCCACACCAATAATTGCAGGGATATTCATATTCCTTGCAAGAATTGCAGTGTGAGAATTTGAGGAACCATGGGCTGTTACAAATGCCAATACCTTGTTCTTGTCAAGAGAAACTGTTTCGCTGGGAGCTAAATCATCCGCACAAATTATCACTTTTTCATCGGAGACAGAATTATCACATCCAACATCACTCATGCAAGCAATAATTCTATTCGAAATATCACGCACATCTGCCGCTCTTGCCTGCATATAGCTGTCATCCATTGAGGAAAACATCTCAGCAAAATTGTCTGCGGTAACGGCAACCGCATACTCGGCATTTACATTCTGTCCGTGAATCATTTCTATAATAGCCTCGTTATAATCATCGTCCTCCACCATCATCATGTGGATTTCAAAAATCTGGGCATTCGCCTCACCAACTTCCCTGAGCGCCTTTTCGTAAATCTCCTGAAGCTGTGCAATTGCATTTTCTTTAGCTGCTTCAAGACGAGCAATTTCCGCATTTATATCTTCGACTTTAATGCGCTTTACTTGAACGTCCTGACGCTTGAAAATCGATATCCTGCCTACAGCTATCGCTCCGTATACGCTCTTTCCTTGATATTTTTCCATATATTACACCACCTTCATACATTGCATGCTGTGCAGAACTTTTTCTTGTAATTTTCCATTGCCTTTTCGATTACAGCTACAGCTTCAATCGGTCCACCAATTTCTTTAACATCCGTTTTCTTACTTTCTAGTTGCTTGTAAACTGAAAAAAAATGCTTCAATTCTTCAAAAATATGCTTAGGAAGCTCTTTTACATCAGTATACCCCATATATGTAGGTTCACTATATGGTATCGCAATAATTTTTTCATCGCCCTTGCCGCCGTCATCCATATACATTACTCCAATTGGATAACTTCGTACAATTGTCATAGGTTGAATGGGCTGAGAGCAAAGAAGAAGCACATCCAACGGATCGTTATCATCCCCATAGGTGCGGGGAATGAAACCGTAATTCAAGGGATAATAGGTCGCTGTAAACAGGACTCTGTCCAAAGAAAGAAGTCCCGTTTTCTTATCCAATTCATACTTCATATTGCTACCTTTAGGGATTTCAATTACCGAAACAAAGTCGGTAGGATAAATTCTTTCTTCCTCAATATCATGCCAAATATTCATAGCGGTACCTCCTGAATTTCCGTCAGAGCAAAGATTGCTCTGACGGAGAATGAGTTTATTTAGAGATTGGATTCAAAGAATTGTTTCATTGCCTTTTCAGATGCATCCTCATCGCCACCATTAATAGTCACCGTGATTGTGTCACCGCACTTTACTCCTAATCCCATAAGTGCCATAAGCTTAACTGCTCCTACTGTCTTTTCGCCCTTTGTAATTGAGATTTCGCTATCGAGAGCCTTAGCTGTCTTTGCCAGCATGCCTGCCGGTCTTGCATGAATTCCCAGTTCGTCCTTAATTGTATACTCAAATGTTTTCATAGTGATTATCTCCTTTTATTATTTGATTTCAATAATTTTTTCACCTACAGTTGTATTCCCCGTTCCGATTGCTTCTACGGAGTTGTAATCATCCGTATTGCAGATGATCATAGGAGTCGTTGTCTTATATCCTGCATTTCTGATTTTCTCGATATCAAAAGAAATCAACAAATCTCCCTTATGAATTTCCTGCCCATCGGAAACATGGGATTCAAAGAATTTACCCGATAATTTTACGGTGTCAATACCAATGTGGAGCAAAATCTCACAGCCATCTTTGGAAACAAGATTGATTGCATGCTTGGTATCAAACACCATATCAACCTTACCGTCACATGGTGCATAAAGTTTACCTTCTGCCGGTTCGATTGCGATACCATCGCCAAGCACCTTTGAGGAAAACGCCTCATCTTCAACATTCTCAAGCAGAACAACTGCTCCATTCATATGTGCATATAGCTCCATTACCCCCAAACCGCTCTTATTCGTTTTATTCTCCTGTTTCGGGGCCTCGAAAACTGCCTCACCAAGCAATATATCAACACTGTCAGAATCAACCGTATCAAGGAAATCTTCAAGATTAGACTTCACTACAGAAACCTGCGGTCCGTAAATTACCTGAACACCGTTACCCTTATGAATAACACCGGATGCACCGCTTTCCCTAAGCAGACTATCCTGAACTAAATCGGGATTGCTCACTGTAACACGAAGACGCGTCGCGCAACAATCCACATCCGCGAGATTGGCTTTTCCACCCAATCCCTTTAAAATCAGAGCACTTACTCTGTCAAAACCATCCTCTTCCTTAACGACTGCGGCGTCTTTTCTTGCATTTATATCCTTTCGCGCATAAAGCTTGGTCTCCTCATCATCTGCTTCTCTGCCGGGAGTTTTGAAATTAAACTTTGTAATCATGAAGTAGAACACGAAATAATAAATAACCGCATAAACCAGTCCCACAACAACAATCCATATCCAGTTCGATTTTTCATTACCCTGAAGAATACCGAACAGTGTAAGGTCAATAGCACCTCCGGAGAATGTCATTCCGACACCTACATTGAAAATATGCATCAGCATATACGAAAGTCCTGCAAGAACACAATGCACTACATACATAACAGGCGCCACAAACAAGAATGTGAATTCAAGAGGTTCGGTGATACCCGTTAGCATGGAAGTCAATGCAGCGGAGAGCAACAGACCACCGACAATCTTTTTCTTTTCAGGACGAGCCGCTTTGTACATTGCGAAAGCCGCGGCAGGAAGACCAAAAATCATGAACGGGAACTTACCTGACATAAATCTTGTTGCAGACACAGAAAATTGCTCTGTGGCTTTAGATGCAAGCTCCGCAAAGAAGATGTTCTGTGCACCTTGAACAGTAACACCATCGATAATCATTGCACCGCCCAGCTCGGTCTGCCAAAATGGCATGTAAAATACATGATGCAGTCCGAAAGGAATAAGTGCTCTTTCGATGATACCATAAATCCACGTTCCTATATAACCTGATCCCAGTACAAGCTGACCCAGCTGGGCAATGCCTCCCTGAACAACCGGCCATACATAAAACATTATAATACCAACAATCAGATAAACAATGCTGGTGACTATCGGAACAAATCTTGTACCTCCGAAGAAGGCTAACACCTGTGGGAGCTGAATCTTATAAAACCTGTTGTGCAGTGCTGCAACGCCAAGTCCTACAATAATTCCACCAAAAACACCCATCTGGAGGGTTGTAATTCCGAGTGAAGTAGTAGTTGAGTTTGCTGCCATAGCTTCTACACCACCCTTAGCAGAAATAAGGGCACTGATGGCTGTGTTCATAATCAGATAACCGATAGCACCCGAAAGCGCAGCAACTTCCTTCTCTTTTTTTGCCATACCAATGGCAACACCCATTGCAAATAACAGGGCAAGATTGTCAAAAACAACACTGCCTGTTTTGCTCATGATGTCAAGAATTGTGTAGAGGATCCCGCCCTCTGTGATAATACCCATTAAACCGTAGGTTTCCAGTGTAGTAGGGTTTGTAAAAGAACTTCCGATACCGAGTAGCAGGCCCGCAACCGGAAGAAGCGCAATCGGAAGCATGAAAGAGCGTCCAACTCTTTGTAAAACCCCGAATATTTTATCTTTCATAGATAATACCTCCTTATTTATTGAACATACTTATCATCGCAACTGGTACCGGGCTGTTTTGATATGATATGTCTCAAAAATCAGCTTTGATGCTGACTTTTTTCAAATGAATTGCAAGTGTAATCAACTCGTCGTCATTAATATCCTTTTTATAGGTTTTCAGAATATACTCCTGTATGCACATAGCACATTTATAGTGTTTGTTACAGGTTTTCTTTATCATGGCAACAAAGGTAACATCATCGCTCAGATTCTGCGGCAACGGTTTGTTCTGAAAAAGCCTTTGTGCCAGATATTTCAGATGTGTCAGAAACCTTTCATACGAAACAGAGTCCTTTTGGAATTTCTCTTGATAGTAATATTCCGCTATCTCAATGCATCCGTTAATCATTTTCGTAATTTCATATACATCACTCATTTTAATATCCAGCCTTGCGTTAATAATATGCATTGCGATAAAGCCGGCCTCATCTTTTGACATTGCAATATCCAGTCTTTCCCTTATCTGCTCTACACAGTACTCTCCCAAACTAAGTTCTTCCGGATAAGCTTCTCTGATTGAGTCAATCAGAGGATTGGTAAATTCTATCCCACTCTTCTTTCTTTCAATTGCAAAAGCAATATGGTCGCTCAATGTAACAAGCAATGATTCGTTCAGCTTGGACGGATACACTTTTTTGATATGCTCCACCATGTCATTTGTAAAGAACATATACTCCGAAGGTATTTCCTTGAGCATCGAAATCATTTTCTTCTGAAGCTCTGAATCAGTAATCAGATAAGTTTTCTGAATCTGTGACACCTCAACCATATCACCGTATTTCTTTCCGAAACCAATTCCTTTACCTGAAACAATTTGTTCTCTTCCGTTATCATCCAACACACACAAATTATTATTATTAATCACCTTAACAACCTTCACGATTTCCTCCTTGCCCTAATAATAAAAAAGACCAACCTTTGTACACAGCAAGCCCGTAATAGCGAACTTGAAAAACGTGCAAAAGTTGGTTATGCCCTAATGGTAACACTCCAATAAATGTTCTCCGTATATTTAAATTTCTTGATTTTAATCTACTACAGTTCATCAATTTTGTCAAAATATTTCTACAGTATTTTGTTTTTTTCTATATTTTGCACAATCCAGAGAATTGAATTATGTTCACATTGCACGAGATATCGTCCACTAAGCAATTCATCTGAAACATTTACAATTAAGTCTATTGTATAATACGCGCGTTTAAAATGTGTTTGCCAAGTGCTTCAGAAATATTAATATTTTTTAATCACTCAAACTCCACTTTAGATATAATGCACCCTTTGTAAAACAG
>SVEJ01000049.1 GCA_015057435.1 Lachnospiraceae bacterium | reverse complement strand
CGTCTGCTCCTGTACTTGTTGCATACTCCATGTCTGCTGTCGTTCCATGAATCTTCATCGTGCCGCCGCTAAGTCCGGTTGGTGCTGCTTTTTTCCATCCTGCATACAGTGTTGTGTCACTTGTAAGCACGGTTCCGAACGCATACTTCTTCGTACATGCCGCATCGGTATACCATCCGGTAAAAGCACAGCCTTTCTTTTGCAGTGTAAGCACGGTCTCTAGTCCGTTCTCCGCTACCGTCACCGGTTCTTTTGCCGAACCACTTCCAATCAGAATTTGGTCTTCAATCGTTCCTGCACCATTTGTCTCGAACTTCACACGGATACAGTGTTGTGGCTGATAGGAGATGTTCATGGCCGGGACAACGCCGATTCCGACATCATCATATTCTACACCTTGCAACTCTACTCTCGAATGCGATTTTTCCGGAACAACCACCGCTGTATAATAATTCATTTTTCCGGCTGTTCTCGTTCTCCATGACAATGATTGTGTTGTTGCATCCTTTTTTGCACATGTCATTGCTGACGCATACTCCGTTACATCCACCTTCCATGCGTCACCACATTCATATAGTTTACTAAGACCTGTTCCACTTCCCTGTTTTGTTCTACAAAATCCATACTCAGGGTTAACAAGTTCTGAGAAACTAAGGAGATATATTTTATCCTTTGTATCGTTTCCATTCCTTTTTTTAAAATAAGGATTGGCATCCTGCTTTACGTCTGTGAGAATAATCTGTTTCTTCTGTGCATCCGTAAATGCACTCTTGTAGAATCCCGGAACTCTTTTCATTGAGATTCTTGCTTCTATTGAGATACTTTCCTCGTAATTTAACCATTCTCTTAAATGAGAAGTTTCCCATGTATCTGTACTTATATACCTTAACATTGTTCGATAATCAATAATGTTATCACACATAAGAAACAATTTGCTTCCGTCATTATTTAAAACACGCCACTTAATCGGTTCATACAAAAAATAACGATATCCTTCTGTTGTTGCATAGACATCCCAGTCGGCACACAATTCTGTTTCATCATTGAGGTCTGTTCTGTCTGCCATTTCAATTATCGCACGTCTGTATTTCTTTCCATTTACAACTGCATCCCCATTCGCATCATAATCCGCCCCTATAATCTCTTTTGTGAGCTCTGCTCCGGATATTTCTTTTTGCGGGTACGAACCAAAGTACACGTAACTGTATGTTGTCTTATGTTCATAATATGTATTTTTAGATGCATCGTCATATCCTATATGTGTCTTTTCATCCCTTACTGGATTCTTGATATCGCCTGCTGTCACTGCCTGCACCGGCATTGCAACGGAAAGGATCATTCCTAATGCTACCGTTATCATTCCAAGTCTATGTAATTGTGTCTTCTTTCTCATTGCAATCTCCTTGTTCTATCTTATTTCATCTGCAAAAGTAACTTCTTTTCTCTCAATTATATTGAACATTCCAATTGCTACATTTGCTTGCTCTTGCGCTTGGGCTACGGCTACGCGAACTTCTCCAATCTGATTCGTTGGTGCGATCAATACTTCTGTCTCCGGCGCTGTGTTCTTCGGTGCTACCAACACTTCTGTCTCCGGTGCCGTATTCTTCGGTGCTACCAACACTTCCGTCTCCGGCGCCGTGTTTTTCGGTGCTACCAATACTTCTGTTTCCGGCATCTTATTATTTGCCGTCGTCAGCAATTCTGTCGCCGGTGTCATGTCGGTCGGTGCAACTAATACATCTGTCCCTTCCTCTTCAACAAAAATGTTTCCAATATTACCTAACTGCTCTGTTATAACAGAATCATCCGTAATATCACCTGTACGATTCATACCTCCGGTCATTTCTCCAGTCACTTTGTCAAAATCACCTGTTAATTCCTTACTAAGTTGCATGGAGTGACCTTTGTATTTCTTTCTCTTTCTGTTATCTTCACTTCTGTTAATTTCATTTAATTCCTGTACACTCTTTCTTACTGCACGTCCGGTCTTAATACTAAAAATCTTCCGTATATCAAACACGAAGAAAAACACAATAGAAAGTATCAGGAACACAATCGTTAACACCAAAAAAACTATATATAACGTTTGAAAAGTTTCTAATGTCATGTTATCCTCTCCTATTCTACGATTTCTTCCTTTGCACCCGTCGTTATAGATGACGATTTCTTAGCATGTTCCAGATTCGTAATCAGCTTATTGTACAACTCCTCTTCATATGAATTGCTACTGTCATATTGTGCACTTTCATCCATCATGTTCAACATACGTTCCATTTCCTGACGAGATACGCCTGCATCAGAAAAATGTTGTGCATTCTGTTGGATCTGACTCGCCATAAAGTTATACATAACCAATGCTGTGACATTATTATCTTCCTTTGCCAAATCCTTTGTTACAACTTGCGAAAGGTCCTGCCAAAGCGTTGCATAGTCACCCTCGTAATCACCTTCCTTGTTCAACACACCTAGATTCTGATAATACTGCGTAATGTTATACAAATTCCTTGCTCTTGTCGCTTTTTGCACACCTAGAATTGTATTGATATCCTCATCCGTAATATCCTCTGCTTTGTTACCAATCGCAATATCAAGCCACTTTAGCGCATTTCGTGTATCTTGTCCTTGGTCAGAATAATAAAAATACATCATTCCCAATTCGTAAGCAATCTTCACATAGCCTTCTTCATTCTGTTCTAATTCTCCAATGTTTGAAGGTACCAATTCTCGAATCTTTTCGCTTTCCGTGCTGTCGAAAACTCCATCCTTTTGCATGGTTTCAATTACTTCCATATATGCCTCTTCATTGGACGGATCGAGTTTGATTGCTTCCTTGTAATATTCATATTTATCTTCATCTGCAATAGCCATAGACGCATTATCCAAATGTTCCTGATACTTATCTGATGCCATTGTTGTCATTCCAAAATAACTTCCAATCGTACAAATGAACATAATAATTGTTAATGCAACTGTAGTAAAAAATGTGTACCATTTGACATTCTGAACTTTTTTATATCCTTCTTCCTCTTCTTCGTAATGCTCAAGTGCGTATAGCAGCTCGGCACAGGATTGATAGCGATCCTCCGGGTTCCTCTGTGTACATTTTTGAATAATCTTTTCCAAACCCGATGAAAATGATGGGTCCCAATGACGAATCGGATACATCTCATATGGTGGATCGCTTGGATTATGTCCTGTTACTAGATGATAGATTGTTGCTCCAAGACAGTAGATATCCGTCCTTGCATCTGTCTGTCCTCTTCCACCAAATTGTTCCGGTGCGGCATATCCTCTCGTTCCAAGGCAAGTTGTATCTTCTACATTCTGCTCTTTGAACTCTCTTGCAATACCAAAGTCAATCAGCATAACCGATCCATCCGGTCTTAACATGACATTACCGGGTTTCATATCTCGATAGATAATTGCCGGTTTTCTTGTATGTAGGTACTCCAACACATCACATAACTGCTTCGCCCATTCAATTACATCATCACAATCCAGACGTTTTTTTGCTTTCAATGCATCGCTTAATGGATTACCTTCTATGTAGTCCATAACAATCAAAAAACAATCTTCTTTATCAATTACGTCGATGATACTAGGAAGGTTCGGATGATTCAATTTCTTTAGCAAATTTGTTTCTACAATCTGACTTTGCTTAATAACCTCAAAATCCGATACACCATCTTTTCGCACTTCCTTGACAGCCCAGGATTTATTCGCACGTTCATTCAGAGCAAGATAAACCGTACTCATTCCACCCTGGCCAATCTTACTTAGTATCTTATATTTTCCATCTACAACCGATCCTATTTCTAACATGTATCCTCCTACTTCGCTGATACTAATACAGCTGTAATATTATCTTCTTCTCCTCTGCCCTTAACCACATCGATTAAGTACATAACATTTTGTTGCATATGCTCTTCGCTCTTCAACTGTGCAGGATTCAGACAATTCCACATTTCTTCATTGCTAATTACATGTCGAAATCCATCCGAACATAACACAAAAGCGGAATTAGCCGTATATTCACCACAATAGAAATCTGGGATTACACGTTCAGTTACACCGATACACTGTAACAACACACTTCGTTGGTTGCTATGCAATGCTTCTTCTTCGGTCATTCTTCCCATATCGATTTCTTGTTGAATATACGACTGATCCCGCGTCAATTGACGTACACCGTCTTTCAAATAATAGATTCTGGAATCTCCAATATTGCATATATAATATGCATCATCCACTAATAATAATGCTGTCAAAGTTGTTCCAAGATTAATATGTAATTCTTCCCCATATACTCGAATTCGATCATTCAATTCCAAAATTTTGTTCAACCAACTGTTTTTCAATGCTTCAAATGTAAAATTATGGTACAACAAAGTAGGGAAAACTTTTTCGAACCAGTCTCTCATTCCTGCTATTACCGTGGCACTCGCAAGTTCTCCTTTTTGTAATCCTCCCATTCCATCACAAACAACAGCAAATAGCACTCTTCCTTTTTCCGTATCAGCCTGAAGAACTAATGCTGCATCTTGATTCACCTTTTTACTAATACCTATATCTGTACATATCGTAGATAAATATTCCATGACACCCCTCATTTCTTCCTTAATATACAGTAATTTCCATTCACAATACGTGAATGGAAATTACTACTACTTACATCATCTCAAATGTAAATTCTTCATCTGAAACTTTAATGCTATCTCCGTTTTTAATTTCAAATTCTTGATTAGGTGGAATAATCGCATCATTAATAAATGTATGGTTCGTTGAACCAAGATCCATTGCATAATACTGCATTCCACGTTTAATAATCTTCATATGACACCGGCTAATTGCTGAATTATCTCTTACACAATAATTCACGCGGGATACATCTTTACCTACAGTAAACTCAATCGAGTCAATCTTCTTTTTCTCACCATTTTTCTTTCTGACAAGATAAGCACAAATCTCCGGTGCAGAATGACTTAATACTGTTGTTGCATTATTGTTATTGTTTCCAGGTGCATTCAATATCGTTGTTTCCTGACTTCCGCTTTGCATATTATATTCCTGTGCTGCAGCCATTGGTGGCATACTGCCTTGTGGTTGCATTGTCTGGCTATACACCGGCAAATCATCTGTTGGAAGTACTTTAAACTCATTCCTAGCCTTCTCTTTTTTATTATTCTTTACAAGTAAAATTACTACAACCGTTATCACAATAATAACAATAACTGCCACTACAATACATGTAATTAATACCCAGTTTGCACCTTCTTTTACTGTTAATGTCTGTTTGCTATCCTGCAGTGCTCTGGTTGCTCTATCAACTTCTTCCTGTGTTGCATTCGCGTTAGACATAACATACTCCGCTTCTTTGATTGCATCGTACATATAAAGATAACTTTCTTCTGTATATTCTTCTCGATTCAACCCTCTCGCAGAATCAATTGTCTGTTGCAACATAGTCTTATCAACAACAACCGGACCTGCATCCACAATCTCTGTTGTCTCTTCCTCTTCTGTTGTAGGAGCAACACTATTATCACTATAGGTTGTTCCGGCTAAATAAGGGTCTTTAACACTATCTATAGGTAAAACAGTAAAACACTCTTTGTTGGCATCATCTTTGTTATAAACTAATAATCCAATTACTTCTCCTGTGCTAACTCTAATTAATGCTCCACCCGAATTGCCGGCGGAGAGAACACCACTTACCTTTATCTTATCCGGCGTTGCTTCTGCAATAACGCCTGCTACTAAGTTCACATCTGATGCTGCAAATAATTTAGCTCCCTCTTTACCAAACGGCTTTGTTGTTGGATATCCAACTGCCATCACACTTTCTGCAGTTACACTAGAACTACTAGTACCCAAAATTGCCGGTTTTCTATCTGTTACTTCCGAAAGAGTCAAAAGTGCAAAATCTTTCTCTTCACTTTCTTGCGTAATAGATGCATTAATTAACACATCATCTTGCTTCACAATACCAACCAATAAAGAATCATGGTTCAAATCTTTTTTTCCAACCAGTTCTCTGGCTTTTTCAAGATTTTTCTCAGTTAAATGTACAATATGATGATTGGTTAATACCGTATTGTTGTTAATAACAATTCCACTACCGGTCTGCACAATGGAACGCTTTCCATCTTCTGCTGTATGGTAAACAACAACTTGTACAACACTGTTCTTATTATCTTCTAAAAATTGTCCTGTCGCATGTACAACTGTCCCTGATCCTATAACTGCCAATACCAGCATAATATTTAGTATGATTTTGCAAATTCTGTTCTTCATGATTCACCCTTCTATCCTTCATAATTATGTATAAAAATACTATTATATTATAAGTTTTTTTTTAAATTCTTTCAATCTCTTTTTCGTCATTTTTTACAGAATATTCTCAATTATTTATATAATTTCATTTGTTATTCATAATTCTTTTTTTTACAAAAAAATGCTGTTCAGACGAAAACTTTCTGCTCAAATTTCCTGTCTGACAGCACATTTTTCATTCATATCACATATTATCTAAGTGGTGCTACCAAAATTTTACCCGTTCCTCTATACACATTAACATATCCTTCACCGGATGCAGCAGAACCCATAATTGATTTACCAGAACGTTCTACCGTAAATTGAAGATCATCACTCCAACAAATTGCATTATTACCATCTATCTTAAAGCAATCATTTTCCAAGATGATTTCATATAATTCCTCTCGTGGACATGGAGATTGAATAACCGCATATCCCTTTCCTTCCAAGCAAAGATTAAACAATCCTTCTCCGCCTGCTATTGCAGAAGAGAAATTACTACGCATAACGGCTTTATCCTTAATCTCATCATCACAACATACAAACATTCCGTCATCACATACCATACCACCCCACTCTTCAACATTCTCAACTAAAAGGTGGTTATATGTTGGCTCTGTAATCAGAATACCCGTTCCCGAATACACTGGTTTCACAACGCTATCTCCTGTCATCTTTGACTTAATTGCCTTTCCTAACAAATCTCCTGCACCTTGAATATTGGTCGTCTGTGCAATATTACCCGACATCATCTGCATTGCACCCGGATTCAACCGAATCGCATTATTCTCTAATCGTACTATTACTTGTCTTTGCTTGACAGCCATTTCCTTCATAAAATATGCTGCCTGTGCTCCTGTTGCAGAAACACTCAAATCCTTGTTATGTTCAATAATTGTAAATATCCCTTTCTGTTCTACAACGTTAATGTTTTTGTTCTGACCAATAAAGTTTCTTAATGTTATCATTCTTTTTCCTCCTTCTCCTACTCAGCTCCCAGATAAAAAATCACGAATCTTCTTGTTGCTTCATTCACAAGAATTCCTTCTGCTTTTGTTCCGTCTCCGATTGGCGTATAATACAAAATCGTATATGTCTGTATCTCGTCCGGAATCACATCCTCAAAAGCCATATGTAACGGAAATCTGTCTCGAGACTCCAACTGCGAAAATTCACTTACCGAAGCACCGTACGCATTCGCAAAGCCTTTGTCAATTCTTGCAATATCAAGCACATCCTTATAGTTCATGCTCTCATAATTCTGTTGAAGATAATCCATCTTTTCTAATTCTTCATCTGTGGGCTCATACTTAGTATACCAATCCCAGGCAGGATTGGTTGCAGCTTCTTTCGTACAACTATAATTTTTTAAATGCTGCATATATGAGTCATATTCTTTCTTATCTTCCAAACGATATGAATATATACTATGTAGCTGCGTACCTGTGTAACTTAGATAATAATCCTGTTCTAGTGCACTTTCCGGCATATACATATAACCTGCTGCCCCTGCATCACGAAATTCCTGAAAAGAATGATATTCAGTCTTTCCTCTCGGAACAGTTTTCAAAATAAATACAATAACAGCACAGTCCAATACGAAAAATACTACAATCAGTACTATCAAAATTACTCTTACAATCTTCTGTCCAATATTACCTTTCATTCACCCATACCCCATTTATTATACTTCTATAAAATTTTATCATATGTAATATTGTTTTTAAAGAGAAATTTCGTTCGCACTATAATCCCAGATTCTTACACCAATCTTCAAATCCCGGATGATTCATTTCGTCTACTGATTCCCCTTCATAATATATTAAAGAACCTTCTTCTTTTACAATATACAACTTCCAACTGCATTCTTTGTTTTCAATATGATGATATTGTTGCCATTCATCTGTAATGATACTTCGAAGCTGTTGCACATATTCTCTTATACTTTCACCGGAAAGAGCTCTTACATTCTCACTTGTAGTATAATCCTCATTGACAGTTTGAGATGTAATATACAGTTTTTGATTTTCTACTTCCAATATAACATTTTCTTCAACAGAAGTGTCCGTTCCATCAAGATATTGCTCTTTAGATAATACAATATATGCTACATCCGAAAAATCATCATTATCTGAAAGAGAAATAACTTCTCCCTGTATGAGATCAATGATTTTCGTTCCAAATGTCAGACCTCTTTCATACATTTTAATTAACATCTGATCATAATTAAGCTCCCCCAACATGTCCTTTGTCAATTGTTTGTCTCTAATAAATGATTCTATGTAATCACTAGGTATATCTGTATCCTGAATTTTATAATACTCCATAAATTCATTAACTTTAATTAATTCTTCAGGATAATTACTTTCAATACCTGATTGCATTTTTATTCTGTCACCGGTCTTTTCATTTTCTTGCGAAATGTTTCCTATACTGTCTGTTGTACCGATTATTTCACCATTGTACATATTATCAGTTCTATCCTTATTTCTGCATCCGACAAGTACTATAACTAATACAAGTATAAATAATACAAATAGTTTACGCATTTACAATCTCCTGATTTTATATTCAAAAAAACGCCAAAACCTTTGGAAATTCAAAGATTTCAGCGTTATTTTTATAGAGGCGCCAACCAGATTTGAACTGGTGATAAAGGTGTTGCAGACCAATGATTGACCTCATAAAAGCCTTGTATTTTCAACGTTTTCCACCTCTCTATTTTCATTTGACCCCATTCTGACCCCACTATGAAACCAGTGTATTTAACTGGTTCAATAGCTTCCGTTTGTCATCATTGGAAGCCTTAATGTAGTACTGGTATGTGGTACTGACTTTTGAATGTCCTAGAAGCTCCGACACTTCCTTAATCTGTCCTTTGTCCTCTGCGTCCTTTAACACCACTGTTGCAAATGTATGTCTGGTAGAATGCAATCCCATGTGTTCCACACCAGCCTTTTTCAATATGAGAGAATAGCAACGTTGTAAATTAGAATGTGTTACTATTTGTCCGTTTTGTGTGCAAACAAGATAACCAGTATCATAATTGCACGTTGTCTGTAATAATCTTTGGATAGCAAGAATTGCTCTGTTGTTCAATGGAATACCACGATTTGACTTCTTTGTTTTCACATCTCCAATCGTGTACTTAATTCCACCATTCTCTCTATCCTTTGAGTATGTCACATTCTCGCACACATATATCATTTGGGAACTCATATCAATATGACGAATATTAATTCCTCTTAGTTCCCCAGAACGCATTCCAGTAACCAATAATAGAATTATTGCTTCTCCATATCTGTATACTGGATTGCACTTTTCATCCACTCGCTCTGCTTCTGCAATAACCCTTTTTAATTGGTCTGTTGTCAACACTTCCATGTCCTTAGCTTCATGCAGAATATTAGATGAATGTGGCATTGTAACTAACTCCATAGGATTATATCCTATTTTCCTTGTCGCAGTGGCATATCTGAAAAACTCACCCAATAAATTGTATATCTTCTTAATACTGGAAACACTCAATCCTTGTTTGCATTTATCAGATAGTAGCTTCTGAATGTCTTGTGGTGTAATTGTACCTATCTGCATTCTTCCAAGTGGTTCATCTTTGATATGATGTATAAATGTACTCTCTACCCTATCATAAGTAGTAGATTTCACCTTACTTTTCTTCATATCTTCCAGATAGGATTGTAGGGCAACCGATAAATGAATGTTTTCTGCAATCAGATCCATTTTTTCATGTTCTTGTTGCAAACTCTTTATCTTCTGTTTTACTTCTGCCTTACTTCTTCCATAGCAAGAATAACGATTTCCATCAATTACAACTCTTGCTTCATATCTACCATCACTACGATGTCTTATATTCATATTTGCCTTTTTCATATATATCAACCTCCATATGAAAAAGGGCAAAACACTTTATGACATCATGATAGCATAAAATGTCTACCCTTTTCAATCTAATAGAGAATTTCTTTTCCCTCGTTCTCTTTCATCCATCTGTCAATCAATGTTGGGTTTGATATATAATCCTTTCCGACTTTTACTACTGGAAGCACCCCTGCTTTACAAAGTTTTAGTAGCTTACTTTTGCCGAAAGGAAATATCTTCTCAAGGTCTGACAGTGTATATATAACATCTTTTAATTCAATCTCATCATTCATAGCACACCTCATTAAATGGTAAATCCTTAATGTCTGCTTCTGTCATAGGACGAAAATCCTCTTGACGATTCATATATTCTTTTACTGAATTATATATATCTGTTTTTCCGTCAGCTTGATACACTTTTACCTCGTGTATTCTTCGTAAAAAAGCATTCCATGTTTCTGGATTATCATACTGTACTTCCCTATACTGATTCTCTAGTGCAATATTGGTAACAATATACACATGGTTATAACATGCTATTTTATTGTTGTACCTTGCAGGAAGTTCAATAGGATAAATATCCATATAGTTCAGCATATCTGATATCCTTAATTGACTTCGATATTCCTCAAACACTATCACCTCTTGACATCCATAATTATCAAATGGATGTTGGTAATCCGTAACTCTGAATACATTCGCATCTCCATGTAAATCCAAAACACCTCTTGTTTTACCAGATTCCGTTGCTCCATAAACATAAGTAACTTTTAAATCAAGTCTCCTTGTATTCTTGAATTTCTCAATCAGCAACATTGTTCGTAACTTATCAATCTTATCCAGATGAAGAATGTAATCATTATTAAGAGCAAGTATATCTGCATTGCTATATCCTGCCTTCACTAACTCATACAATTCCTGCATGTCTTGATTCGTTCCCTTTTGCTTTGGAAACTCACCCCACTCTTCAAAAGTTCCCTCTACTTTGGTCTCTTCCTTTACAGTATCAACCCATTTTCCTGTTTTAGTTACATATTCCAAATTACTTTGTGCCGAACCCTTTGCAATATCAATATGTGCTTCTGTAAAATGTTTCTTAACTGTTGACCAACGTACTCTGGATGTAAACACAACATAAATGTGTGTATGATATGTACCTTCCTTTCCAATCTCATCTGCCATACAAAAATATTTGACAGTAGAGAATTTAACCACTAATAACTCTTTTATTGTTTTGTGGTCATAACCATAATCCAATGGATTGTTAATTGTCAGCAAAAACGCATGTCGCTGAATGTTATTATTTGCTATTTTGTTTTCTGACATAAATATCATCTCCCTTCGTGTATCATGATGCCATATAAAATGGAGATATCCAAAATTATTACTCCCACCTAAAACAACACCGTTTCTGTTCGTTTTGTTCAAATTATATGAACAGGTATTTTGAACACTTAATGTCTTGTATTTCCTAACCTTATGCAAATTTTTTCTCTTGTTTGTTCCTGCGTGGTAATACTATACCACGCAGGAACTCCGACCATCCTTCAACGTTCTGTACTCTTGCCTTCGGCAATCGTACGAACGATTGAAGATATGTCGGATTGCTTTTCTAACTCCTTCCGAATAGCCATAGACATTGCAGCCGAATTTTTGATATAAGGTACAATGATTTCTTGTACTCCCTCTTGACCATCAATCAATACAATGCCTTGTCCTGCTTTGTAGTTCTGTGTTGGATTCTCCTCTAGTTCTCCAGAATAACCCAACATCCGAAATTGTTCAGCAGAAGTTCGCGCGAACGAACACACACACTGAAATTGTTCCCTTGAGCCTGTACTGAACAGACTTGCATCTGCTCTTTGGACACATACAATAATTCCCATATTCAAACCTCGGCTTACTGCTAACAATTCCCCAACTTTTGCCATTAAATCTGCTTTCAGCTTCTTCGATTGTGTTTCTGCATATACTAACAACCCAAACCATTCTTCTATCACAAGAGTATAATGTGTTTGTAATCGAATATGATTATTACGGACTAGAGTAAACAGCTCATAATAATCCTCAATCATCTGTATTGCAAATTCACCAGAAGCATAAGAGGAACATCCCTCAAAGGCTTCGTATTCTTCACCACCTTTGTAATCTGCAATATATACCATACTTTCTCCTGTATGTAACATATTCCAGATGTACCAACGCAAACTTTGACTTTTCCCAGACCCAGACTTCCCTGCAATAAGAATATTGCTTATGCTTTTTTCTAAAATAATATTCAATGGTATCTTTAACCCATACCTTTTGTAATCTGCCAAATAATACCCCATTAACATAATCATTCCTCTGGTATATCAATTTCTTCTTCTAGTGTATCAATCAAAATCCCTCTATCGCATTGATTTGCTTTTGCTAATTCTTTCTGCAACATATAACTTCCAAATTCCGAGAGAGCTATAGCAATTTGCACTCTTATCGGACTTGCAACTGTTATATATACATTTACAGGTTGTCCTCTGGTTTCTTGATAGAAGTCAATCACGACCGAACATACTATTTCTCCAATCGTAGTATTTTCAATGTCTTTATATTTTGAAACTAATCCTATTGCCAAAATATCAAAACGTAAGATACCCTTCATAATATCATCTAAATAAATATTTCCGATTCTTGGAAATTCAAAAGGATTATCTTTCAAACGTTTCTTAATTTCAATATATTCCTTATCAGTTAATATTAACGAGTTATTAACTTCTTTACTTATATTTTTTTTGTTCCACCATTTAATATATTTACCAATTAGCCAACAAAATAATTTTAATATAAATCGCCACAGTTCAAATACAATTGGAAATACATATTTTTTCAATAAATTATATATAATCCTTATTACTTGCCGATTTCCATCTTGCCATGTATTAGCATTATACTTAGGATTTTTATATCTAACATATCCTAGTATTGCTATAATTCCTAACATCAAGTATATAATTCCTAATATAATTAGCATTAAAGTATAATCTCTCATCCTTCTCATACTCTCCTTTGTAATCAAATCAGTTAGGGGCATATCAATATGCCCCCGTTAAACTAATTATTTTTGACAATATGTACACCATCTGCTTTAATACTGTCTTCAATTTGCTTTGTGATTGTACTGTAATAAGGACGAATTCGAGCATTTTCAAATTCAACAAATACATGTTCACCATTCTCTTGAAGTTCTACCAACTCCTCGTTTGTTATAATTGGTTTCTTTCCACCTTCTACCAAAACGCGAACAAAGTCATAAGTTCCAGTATTCACACAGTCGTACACATAACCTGTTATTTCCTCTGTTTTCTTTCCATCTTCGTATTTGTAGCGAGTAGATACCCCTTTTAAAATACTAAGAGGGTCTGGTTGCACTATTTCTAATAAAACACCTTTACTTAATATTGTCATATAAATCGCCTCTTTCTTTTTCAAAGAAAATGCAGTATAATTTTTCTGCTAAGATAAATGTCAACTGCATTAAGTTAATGAGTTACATTTGGTAAAATCTTCCATACTATTAGTGGAAGATTTTGCTTTTTGTAGGTAAACGTGCATTTAATGTCATGTACATATCTCCTTTCGTTTCGTGATACGTCTAGTGTAACATATATGTATTTGCATTCTCATGAACACTATTCCACCCTATGTTATATCTATTCTTCCACCCTCCCCCATAAAAACTATTTTTTAGAAATACATGTACTAAATAAACCTTATATGCTATAACTAAGTCACAATTTATCTGAAAGGAGAATAAGCTATGCAAAAGCAAACAGAAAATTTACTTAAAAACGGAGAATCAGTTGTGAAGAAAAATTATTACAAAGAGATTATGAATTACTTAGAAACCAAGCCAATAGGAGAACATGACAAACGTATAGCTCTTACTCATTTTTCAATATGTCAAGAGTACTATTATTTCTACACCATGTACAAAAAACTTGAATCATCTATTAGGGTATTGAAATATTATATGGCTGATGAAAACTATATTGCAAAACGTAAGATAAAAGGCGACAAAAAAACAGAAATGAAAATTGAAGAGTTGTTGTACATAGAATTTATTTTCAAAATACATTCTCAAAATTACAAGAAATTGTACTCTAAGAACAAAATCATTGAACACACTGATGAAGTAGTTCCTAAAATATTAAATGATTATTTCGAAAATGAACAATCTGATATTTGCGAATTATGTATAGATAGCATTTTCAAAAAATATCAAAATTCATACAAAGATGCAAGTATGACAAAAATACATGATGCTATGTCTGATTTAGAAGAGGTTCTAAAAATGCCTATGCCTACAATAGAAGAAAGCGTTGAACAAGTGATTATTGAGGAACAATTAGAATTGATGCTTTCCTACTTGCAAGCAGGTAACATACCTGGCTTTACATTTACAATTGCACCAATGACTAGGGCATTATTTGATGGTACTTATCACAAGTTTACATCAAGGAATAAGTGTAAATATTTCAATTTGCAATGTGAATATAATCTGATGCAATTAAAGGACTATATTGAGGGTAACAAAGATGTTGAAGGATTACGAGGATTATATGAGCGATATAAAATCACAAAAGAATCAATAGAGAAACTATATAAATAAAATAATCTCCACGCTATCATATACAGGTAGTGTGGAGATACTTCTTGTATTTATTGAATTTTTCTTGTTAGTCTTTTATCCATTCTTTGTTGCAATGCTGACACATTCCTACTTGCTTTGTTACTGTTTTATACTCTGCTGGACTTACTTCAACTTCGATGTATTTGCCTGTTGTAGTTGCTGATGTACACCCTGTAGCTACACCTAACCCTTCTGGTAAAGAAGAAGATGTGTATAATTTAGTAGCATAACCATACTTATTATTCATATAGGATATAACATAATTTTCAAACTTTAACCTATTCTCATGAGAAATTGCTACATAAGAATCTAAATCAAAAGTAGAATAATTTAAGTTATTTTCTTGACAAAAAGCCTTTACATAGTTATTAAATTCATCGGCACGTCTACTTCCATAGGTTGTGGTGTGGCTACTAATCTCAGCTAAAGTACCTGTCATACCACAACCATCACACTTAAATTCTTCTGTTTTTTCAGTAATTGCTGCCTTTTTTTCCTCTTGATGAGTTTTAGACTCCCATAACCAGTCATGAAAGCAACCAATCTCTTTAGAGGTTGTGTAAGATGTCTTAGTAACACCATTCTTGTTTGCACTTGCTACCTGCACCTTATAAGCAACTGAATTACTTACTTTCTTATTTTTCACTGTAACTGATACAGTGTTTTTTAATTTCTTACCTTTATATGCACTTATAATTTTATAAGTGACTTTCCCTTTTTTCCATTTGTTTGTTTTCTCAATATAATTGTACTGAGTTAATTTAACCTTATATTTCTTGATTCCATATTTCTTGGCTTTCTTATCTTTCTTAAAGGTTATCTTAATATTTTTCTTTCCAGATACTTTACCAGAAACATTAGTTACACGAGCCTTTGGTTTCTTTGCGGCTTCAACTGTGGTAACGTTAGAGAAGATAAAACCCACGCATAATACAGTAACAAATACAATAAATACTTTCTTAATTGTTTTCATAAGCATTCCCCTTCTTGTTAGCCTTTTATCCATTCTTTGTTGCAATGCTGACATGTTCCTACTTGTTTTGTTACGGTTTTATACTCTGCTGGGCTTACCTCTACTTCGATGTAATTTCCTGTTGATGAGGCTCCTGAACAACCCCATACTGCACCATTTAATGCGTTATATTCTGATTGAGAATATGTTTTTGTTGTGTAACCATATTTATTATTCATATAAGTTATACAATAATTAACAAATTTGCAACCAATTATATTATTTACAAGGTTGCCCTCTGAATTAAGTAATTCAGACTCAGATAAATCATTTTCTTGCAAAAATTTATTTTTTATAGTAAGATATTCATCTGCTAGTTTACTACCATAAGAAGAAGTATGGTTACTAATCTTATCTATATCACCTGTCATACCACAACCATCACACTTAAATTCTTCGGTTTTTTCTGTAACTGCTGCTTTTACTTCAACCTCATGAGTTTTAGACTCCCATAACCAATCATGAAAGCAACCAATCTCTTTAGAGGTTGTATAAGATGTCTTAGTAACACCATTCTTGTTTGCACTTGCTACTTGTACCTTGTAAGCAACTGAATTACTTACTTTCTTATTTTTTACTGTAACTGATACAGTGTTTTTTAATTTCTTACCTTTATATGCACTTACAATTTTATAAGTGACTTTCCCCTTTTTCCATTTGTTTATTTTCTCAATATAATTGTACTGAGTTAATTTAACCTTATATTTCTTGATTCCATATTTCTTGGCTTTCTTATCTTTCTTAAAGGTTATCTTAATATTTTTCTTTCCAGATACTTTACCAGAAACATTAGTTACACGAGCCTTTGGTTTCTTTGCGGCTTCTACTGTGGTAACGTCAGAGAAGATAAATCCCACGCATAAAACAGTAACGAATACAATAATTACTCGCTTAATTACTCTCATAGTTATTCCCTTTCTCATTTTTAAATGTTGTACTATCTTTTTACTAATAGCAATTATACTCCAAAGTAAAAATGGAAGCAACTTGTAAACACTGTGATGCTACTTGGACAAAAAAGTAGATATAAAATAGTTAAGGGATATTCACAAATTATGGAATATCCCTTTTACTATGATGTTCTGTTTTTCTAATCTGTAAATCCCCACTCTACGAGTGCCTTCGGTAAAGGGATTGACAGTTATAAAGTGTAATGCCCTTTTCTTAAATTTTTTGACCCCATTTTGACCCCATTTTAATCACTCTATATGAAGTCAAAACACTCTGAAACACTTTAAACGAACAAAATAAAAAAATGCCAAAACCCTAGGAAAATCAAAGGTTCTTAGCATTTTCAACTAAGAGGCGCCAACCAGATTTGAACTGGTGATAAAGGTGTTGCAGACCTCTGCCTTACCACTTGGCTATGGCGCCATATAAGCTCCCCGAGCGGGGCTCGAACCTGCAACACCACGGTTAACAGCCGTGTGCTCTACCATTGAGCTATCGGGGATTATACAACTTAAGATTACCGTCTCTCAGGTAATCTATAAGGTATTATATGCATGAATAAATAATTTTATTCATCATGTACCTTCAGAACTTCATACAAAGATGCGTTCCATCTCTTATCTTTCCATCTTCACATATCTTAAGCAAATTTTTAGTTAAGCCTTCGACCTATTAGTACTTGTCAGCTACATGCATTACTGCACTTCCACCTCAAGCCTATCTACCTCGTCGTCTTCAAGGGGTCTTAT
>SVEJ01000005.1 GCA_015057435.1 Lachnospiraceae bacterium | reverse complement strand
AAAACAAGAAAAACCATTACATTAGGCGAGCTGGTTCCTGGATGGTGGGGTGAGCGTAGATACATAGATGGCGAGGATTCTTGATATGTTCTAAGATAGTAATGAGAACAGAAAATTTCAGCTTAGTGAAGAGTTGAAAGCATGCAAGAATTTGAAGTTGAGCGAGGGTTAAAAATGGAAATTAGATTGTTCAATCAGGATGATGCGATAGAAACAGCGCAAATGATTGCCGAAACTTTAAGAATACGCTTGTGATGGCTCTAAAATCATCGGATGTGGGGCGATTGCAGGAATGGATGAAGAACAGCTATATAGACTAGAGAAGTTTAGATTGATTTAAGAAAAGATATTTTATTAATAATAACGATTATAAAGAAAGAGGACAAACCAATGACTCCAATGATGGAAATGTACTGCAAAACAAAAGAAGAGTACAAGGACTGCATACTATTCTACCGTTTAGGTGATTTTTATGAAATGTTCTTTGAGGATGCAATCACTGCATCCAGAGAATTAGAAATCACATTAACCGGTAAGGATTGCGGTATGGAAGAACGTGCTCCAATGTGTGGTATCCCATTTCATGCATACGAAAACTACATGAACCGACTTGTGGAAAAAGGTTACAAGGTTGCAATCTGCGAACAGGTAGAAGATCCGAAACAAGCAAAAGGTTTGGTGAAACGTGAGGTAGTTAAGATCGTCACACCTGGTACCAATATGAGTACCGGAAGTCTCAACGAGACGAAGAATAACTATCTTATGAGCATTTATTATGATAAGACTTACGGAATTTCCTTTGTAGATATTACTACCGGTGATTTCTATACCACAGAAGTAGAATCTATGTCTAAGGTAATGGATGAGATTTCTAAGTTTACTCCGGTTGAAATTTTGGTAAATGAAGCTGTTTCATTGGATGAGCAGGGCAGTATCGGTGTTAGTTTGTCAGCTTTGAGAGAGAAAGAACATACCATGATTTCTGTCATGGAGGACTGGTATTACGATTATGACATGGACGAGCGTCTTATCAAAGACCAATTCCATATGATGAATATAGAAGGTTTGGGACTTAAGGATTACCCGCAAGCAGTTCGTTCAGTGGGCTGTTTGCTATATTACCTGAAAGATACCCAGAAAGGTGCGGTAGATCACATTAATCACATCAGTACCTATCACGTTGAGGACTATGTAGTGCTTGACAGTGCATCTAGAAGAAACCTAGAGCTTTGCGAGACCATGCGTGATAAGAACAAGCGCGGTTCCTTACTTTGGGTATTAGATAAGACGAAGACTGCTATGGGTGCAAGAACTTTGCGTTCTATGGTTGAACAACCATGTATTCGCAAGGAAATGATAGAAAAGCGTCTCGATGCCATAGAGAATCTCAATAATTCTATGATTACGAGAGATGAGCTTCGTGAATACTTAAATGCTGTCTATGATTTGGAACGTTTGATGACACGTATTACATTAAAAACAGCGAATCCAAGGGATTTAATTGCATTTAAGAATTCTATTGCAATTTTACCACACGTACGCAGTATACTGAAAGAATTTGATACAGGACTCCTGGCTGAATATGAGAATGATTTAGATGAATTAATTGACTTACATAAAGCAATTGATGACGCAATCCAAGAAGAACCGCCAATCCTTGTAAAAGAAGGCGGCATTATCAAGGACGGTTACAATGAAACTGTTGATATGTTAAAAAATGCGAAGTCTGACGGTAAGGGATGGCTGATTGACCTTGAAACCAAAGAGCGCGAAGCAACAGGAATCAAGAATTTGAAAATCAAATTCAATAAAGTATTTGGTTATTACTTTGACGTAACGAATTCATATAAAGATTTGGTACCGGAACATTTTATCAGAAAGCAGACACTTGCAAACTCTGAGCGTTATTCTACCGATGAGTTAGAGGATATTGCAGGAAAGATATTAGGGGCGGAAGACCGCTTATACGGCTTAGAATACGATTTGTTTGTTGCGGTAAGGGAAAGTCTTGCTGCAGAAGTAAAACGTGTGCAAAAAGCTGCAAAAATCATTGCAGACCTAGATGCATTGGCATCCCTTGCATACGTAGCGGAGAAGAATCATTTTGTCAGACCGTCGATTAATACAGAGGGGCGCATTGATATTAAGGATGGAAGACATCCGGTTGTAGAAAAAGTATTGGATAATGATTCCTTTATTACGAATGATACAGTATTGGATAATGATTTGAACCGTGTATCTATTATTACGGGACCGAATATGGCTGGTAAATCCACCTATATGCGTCAAGTTGCGTTGATTGTACTAATGGCGCAGATTGGTTCCTATGTTCCGGCTGCATCAGCAGATATTGGCATTGTAGACCGTATTTTCACTCGTGTGGGAGCATCAGATGATCTTGCTTCCGGACAGAGTACATTTATGGTAGAAATGAGTGAAGTTGCCAATATTCTTCGAAATGCAACCGCTAACAGCTTACTGATATTAGATGAAATTGGCCGAGGAACATCAACGTATGATGGTTTATCTATCGCCTGGGCGGTAGTGGAATATATTAGCTCCATGGATTTATTAGGAGCAAAGACTTTGTTTGCAACGCATTATCACGAACTAACTGAATTAGAAGGTAAGCTAGAGGGTGTCAACAACTACTGTATTTCTGTTAAGGAATCAGGAGATGACATCGTATTCCTTCGTAAGATTATCAAGGGTGGTGCAGATAAGAGCTATGGTATTCAGGTAGCAAAGCTTGCAGGTGTACCAGAGGTTGTCCTAGCGAGAGCCAAGGAGATTTCAGCAGAGCTTTCGGAACACGATATTAACGTAACTGCAGCGGTAGATATTATGCCAAAAGTATTAGAAGATGCATCTGTTAAGAACAAAGGTAGCAAAGGGAAATCTAAGGATACCGCAGGACAGATGTCCTTATTCGGAAATGCAGAAGAGTCCAGTGTGGTAGCAGACATCAAAGCATTAGATTTATCCAATATAACACCGATGAAAGCATTGCTTTATCTTAGTGATTTGCAAGAGAGGTTGAAATAATTCACATGTATCTAATATCCGCATACTTTGATGAGATAACAAATAACCGAATACAGCAATACATCAATCAAGTGGCAAAAAAGACCGGAAATACTTATATGTTGGACGGTAAAGTTCCGCCACACATTACTATTTCGTCATTTGAAAGTAAAGAAATTCAACAAGTAATTCCTTTACTGGAGCAGACGGTTTCTGGTTTACATCAAGAAACCATACAGTGGACATCTGTCAGTGCATTTTTACCTTATGTACTTTATCTGTCACCTGTGTTAAATGTGTATTTGCATGGATTATCAGAGAAAATCACTTCTTGCCTAGAACAAGTAGAAGGAATTCGGTTAAGTCCATATTATCAACCTTTTAGCTGGATGCCGCATACAACAATAGGTAAGAAACTAACGAAAGATGAAATGCAGATAGCATTTGAGGTGCTACAACATCAGTTTGGACCATTTGAGGGAAAAATCACTAAATTAAGCCTGGCGAAAACGAATCCTTACGAGGATATAATTGTGCTGGATTTAGAAAAATAAATATATTTCAACCATAAATTCATCTAGGAGGATAATAAAATGAAAGTACTTGTTATTGGTGGTACAAGATTTTTTGGTATTCCTATGGTTTACGAATTACTAAAACAAGGACATGATGTGACGATTGCAACTCGTGGTAACAACATAGATACTTTTGGAGAAAAGGTAAAGAGAATCATTTTAGACCATTCAGACCCGAATAGTATAAAAGCAGCTTTATCCGGTATTCATTTTGATGTTGTTATTGATAAAATTGCGTATTGTTCCAATGATATTAAATATATTTTAGATGTTGTTGATTGCGATAGATTTATTCACATGTCAAGTACAGCAGTATACAATCCTTTGCATAACAATACAATAGAAGAAGAATTTGATGGTGCAATTCATGAGTTGATTTGGTGTAATCGAGAAGATTTTCCATATGATGAAGTAAAAAGACAAGCAGAATGCGCACTTTGTCAAGTATATAACAATACTGACTGGGTTGCTGTACGATATCCGTTTGTAATTGGTAATGATGATTACACAAAGCGTTTATATTTTTATGTTGAACATGTTATGAATTCAATTCCAATGAATATTGACAATATGGATTGTCAAATGAGTTTTATTCGATCGGATGAGGCAGGTAGATTTATCGCTTTTTTAACAGAGTATAATTACACTGGAGCAATAAATGGTGCTTCAACCGGAACTATTTCAATAAAAGAGATTTTGGATTATGTTGAAAAGAAAACGGATGGAAAAATAATTATATCTGAAACAGGGGATAATGCACCGTATAACGGGACATCGGCATATAGCATTAATATCGATAAAGCAAATAATATTGGATTTTCATTTACCAATATAAATGATTGGATATATCAATTACTTGATGATTTAATCAAGGATGTGAAGGAACAATAAGGAGCAAATATATGATTAAGGTTTTAGACCAAGCAACCATTAACAAAATAGCAGCAGGCGAGGTGGTAGAGCGACCATCCTCTGTCGTGAAAGAATTAGTAGAAAATGCCATAGATGCAGGAGCGACTGCTGTTACTGTAGAAATAAAAGACGGCGGAATCTCATTTATACGAATTACAGATAATGGTGCAGGAATTTCAAAAGAAGAAGTGCCTACAGCATTTATTCGTCATGCAACAAGTAAGATTATGACCATTGAAGACTTATTAAGTGTAAGTTCTTTGGGATTTCGAGGTGAAGCGCTTGCAAGTATTTCGGCCGTTGCACAGGTAGAATGTATTACAAAAACAGCACAGTCTCTAACCGGAATCCGTTATGAAATACATGGTAGTAAGGAGATTGCCAGTGAAGAAATAGGTGCACCAACCGGAACAACCATTATTGTCAGAAATCTATTCTATAATGTTCCGGCAAGAAAGAAATTTTTAAAAACGCCAATGACAGAAGGCAGTTATATTACGGAATTGATTACCAGACTTGCGCTTTCTCATCCGGAGATTTCCTTTAAGTATATTATTAACGGAAGTAATAAGATTGCCACATCAGGAAATGGCAAATTACAGGATGTTATATACCACATCTATGGTAAAGATGTATCGAATCATTTACTTCCGGTAAAACGAACAGTTGGCGATTTCTCCGTGGAAGGATATGTTGGAAAAGCTTATGTTTCTAAGGGTAATCGAAGTTTTGAACATTATTTTGTAAATGGTCGTTATATTCGTAGCAATATTGTGACCAAAGCAATAGAAGAAGCTTACAAATCCTTTGTTATGATACATAAGTTTCCGTTTACAGCCTTACATTTTACATTAGATAGTAATAAATTGGATGTAAATGTTCATCCGACTAAGATGGAATTCAAATATGCTGATGGAGAACAACTATTTGATTTTGTTAAATCCAGTGTTCGTCAGGCACTTTTAAGTGAAGAGATGATTCAGGATGTTTCTCTTCGCACAGCAAAAGAAGAACGTGCAATTACAATTGAACAACAAAAGAAAGTAACAAGTAATGTTCCTGAAGCTTTTGAAAATCGAGCAAGAGCCATGCGTTTTCAACAGAATACAAAACAAGAGGTTTCCAAGACGATTCATGAATTTGTAAAACAGGAAGACACCGCAAAAGAAAGAGTAGAAGAAAGAACTTTAGATAGAACTTTAGATAGAGTAGAATCAAAAATCGAACCGAAAACAGAAGCGAAAATTGATTCGAGAACAATTGAAGAAAAACCAGAAGAGAAAACAGAAGCGAAAATTGATTCGAGAACAATTGAAGAAAAACCAGAAGAGAAAACAGAAGCGAAAATTGATTCGAGAACAGAAGAACGAACGGAAGTTGGAATAAAAGAACTACACGTAAAACCAACAGAAAAAACAGTTGAAAAACCGTTCATTCAGAACGAACAGCTTGCTATGCCGGTGGAGCAATTTCTTTCAGAAGGTGCAAGAAAGAAACATCGTCTGATTGGACAGGTCTTTAAAACTTATTGGATGATTGAATACGATGAG
Organism: Lachnospiraceae bacterium; assembly: GCA_015057435.1. GTDB lineage: Bacteria > Bacillota > Clostridia > Lachnospirales > Lachnospiraceae > CAG-590. Next base: position 88,389 of record SVEJ01000005.1, on the reverse strand, counting down.
AAGATGTATATCGTAGACCAACATGCAGCACATGAAAAGGTTATGTTTGAGCGACTTATGAAACAGATGTCACAAAAACAGGTGATCTCACAGCAATTACTACCGGCCAAGGTATTACACTTAGACAGTGTTGAACATACAACAGTTATGAATCATTTATCACTTTTTGAGCAGACTGGATTTGATATCGAAGATTTTGGTGATGATTCGATTGTTGTTCGCGCAATGCCTGATGATATTATGGGCGTTGATCCACAATTATTGTTTGACGAATTACTCAACGCCTTAACGGAAGATATTGGAACGATTCATATTGATTTCTTTGTTGAAAAGTTATCGGGAATGGCTTGTAAGGCTGCGATTAAAGGTAATTCGGAAATTACGACTATGGAAGCAGATGCATTAATTGATGAAATGCTTCAGTTAGATAATCCGTATAATTGTCCTCACGGAAGACCAACAATGATTTCCTTAACAAAGACGGAAATCGAACGGAAATTCAAACGTATTCAAAATTAGAAAGATAGGAGATGCAATGTTGAATTCCACTATGCAACAATCAGACAACATCATAGAGAAGAAACCGCTTATTATTCTTACCGGTCCGACTGCAGTTGGAAAAACAGCTTTATCTATCAAGCTTGCAAAAGCCATTAATGGTGAAATGATTTCTGCTGATTCCATGCAGGTGTACAAATATATGGACATCGGAACTGCTAAAATAACTGCATCTGAGATGGAGGGGATCACGCATCATTTGATTGATGTACTCGAACCTACCGAGGATTTCAATGTATTTACATTTCAGACAATGGCAAAGAAAGCATTGAATGAAATATATGCAAAGGGTAAAATTCCGATTATCGTAGGAGGAACCGGATTTTATATTCAATCTTTGTTATATGATATTGCATTTGAAGAAACAGAAGTCTCTGCGTATAGAGAAGCGCTGATGGCAGATTATGAAAAATATGGCGCACACGTTTTACACGAGCGTCTAAAAGACATTGATCCTATATCTTACGAAGAAATACATGAGAATAACGTAAAACGTGTTATTCGTGCGTTGGAATTTTTTCATGATACAGGATATCCGATTTCACAACACAATAAGGAACAGCGTGAAAAGGAATCACCATATAATTTTGAATATTTTGTCTTAAATGATGACCGCGAAGTACTTTATGATCGAATTAATCAAAGAATTGATGTTATGCTTAAAGATGGATTAGTTTCTGAAGTACAAAAACTATTAGATTACGGATGTACACCGGATATGGTATCTATGCAAGGATTAGGTTACAAAGAAATTGTTCCTTATCTTGCGGGGGAATGTAATCTTGAAGATGCAATCTATATATTAAAACGCGACACCAGACATTTTGCCAAAAGACAACTTACATGGTTTCGAAGAGAAAAGGTTGTTACATGGGTAGATCGAACAACGTTTAAGAACGACAATGATATGCTTAATTTTATGTTAGATAAATTAAAAGAAAAATCAATTATTTAATATCAAATTGCTATGTAGTTACATAAAGGAGAATATAACAATGCAAAATCAACTTACAAACGCTTATGAATCAATGGGAATATCCCAAGAAGTATTTATGCTTTGTCAGCAAATAGAAGAAACATTACAAGATCGTTTTGCCGAAATAGATAAGATTACGGAATGCAACCAATTAAAAGTATTATCCGCATTTCAAAAGCATCAGGTAGGAGAAGCACATTTACTTGGTACAACCGGTTATGGGTATAATGACCTAGGACGTGAAACGCTAGAAAAAGTATATGCAGAGATTTTCGGTACAGAGGCAGCCTTGGTAAGAGCACAGATTACTTGCGGAACACATGCATTAGCACTTGCGTTATCTGCAAATCTAAGACCCGGTGATGAGTTAATTTCACCGGTTGGAAAGCCATATGATACGATGGAAGAAATTATTGGTATTCGCCCGTCAGTCGGTTCTTTAGCAGAATATGGTGTTACATACAAACAAGTAGAGTTGTTAGAAGACGGAACATTTGATTATGAAGGTATTAAGAATGCGATTTCTGACAAGACGAAAATGATGACAATCCAGCGTTCAAAGGGATATCTTACAAGACCAACATTTAGTGTCAAGCAGATAGGTGAATTGATTGCGTTCATTAAGGATATTAATCCGAATATTATCTGTATGGTAGATAACTGTTATGGTGAGTTTGTAGAACTTAGTGAACCGTCAAATGTCGGAGCTGATATGGTTGTCGGCTCCTTAATTAAGAATCCGGGTGGTGGTCTTGCACCAATTGGTGGTTATATCTGTGGCACAAAAGAATGTGTTGAGAATGCGTATTACCGTTTGACAGCGCCGGGGCTTGGAGCAGAAGTAGGAGCAACCTTGGGTATTAACAAAGAATTCTTCCAGGGTCTATTCAACGCACCACAAGTTGTTGCAGGAGCATTAAAGGGTGCGATTTTTGCTGCAAACCTATATGAACATCTTGGATTTGATTGTACACCAAATGCTACAGAAAGCAGACATGATATTATACAAGCTGTCACATTTCACGATCCGGACAAGGTAATCGCATTTTGTGAAGGTATTCAATATGCTGCACCAATTGATTCGCATGTGACTCCGACTCCTTGGCCGATGCCGGGATATAATTGTGATGTCATTATGGCTGCAGGTGCATTTATTTCTGGTGCATCTATTGAGTTATCGGCAGATGCACCAATGCATGAACCATATACTGTATATTTCCAGGGTGGTTTATCTTACCACCATGCCAAATTCGGTATTATGAAATCGTTGGCACAGCTTGAAAAGAAAGGACTTATTACGATAAAAGAACGAAATTCTTAAGATAATTAACATAATCTTGTAGAATTATGTCACTTATGGTAGGATATTAGAATGTAATTTTTTGAGAATGATGTTAAAAATTCACATTTTGGTAAAGAATTATTGATATAACACATGAAGAAGATAAAGGAGTACATGTTATGGCAGGTGCAGTAGGTAATTCACGAAAGAACAATTGGGTATTAGTTATTATATTGTTATGCGGTATTGTATTAGGTGGGTACATAGGAACACTCGCATCAAAAGTTCCTTTTTTAACCTGGCTTTCCTATGGCAATACATTTGGTTTAACTTCTCCGGTTGTATTGGATTTAGGAATACTTGTATTAACATTTGGATTAACAATACATATTAATCTGGCTAGTATTATTGGATTAATTATCGGAATTATTGTATATCGTTTTATCTAGAAGGATGGTGACGTTATGAATTTTCGTGATAAAAGAGAGATACCACCAAAATATATATATCTGTTTTTGGCTATAATCTGTTTTATTATGTTGTTTTTATCAGTTTTATTTGAGAATCGTTTTTCTCCGTTAAAAGCATTAACAAGTACTATTATTACACCAATGCAAACCGGTGTGAACAAAGTGGGAACATCACTGTTTGATGGTGTTGTTAACAAAAAGGAGAAGAAAGCACTAATCGAAGAGAACGAACAACTAAAAGAGAAAATGGAATCTTATGCAGCGCAGATTAAGGAATACGAACAGGAAAGCTATGAATTGAAGCGCTTGCAGGATTTACTTGCGTTAAAAGAACAGTATGTGCAGTACAATACGATTGGTGCACGTGTAATTGCTACAGATTCCACAAACTGGTTTTCAACGTTTGTTATTGATAAAGGTGAAAAAGATGGTATTAAGGTTGGTTGCAATGTATTAGCAGGTAATGGTCTTGCAGGTATTGTGACGGAAGTTGGCAAGAATTATTCGAAAATACGTGCAATTATAGATGATAGTAGTAATGTCAGTGCAACAATTTCAGGAACAGAAACATTGTGTACAGTATCAGGAGATTTATCACATATTAAGGATGGCTATATCAATGTTGGATATATTAACAAAGCTGATACCATTGAAGAAGGCGCTGAACTGGTAACTTCCCACGTCAGTGACAAATTCTTACCGGGTTTGTTAATCGGATATATTTCTGAGGTGACAATGGATGCCAATAATTTGACAAAATCAGCCAAATGTATTCCGGTTGTTGATTTTCATAACTTAAGAGAAGTATTAGTTGTACTTGATATGAAAGCTGATTTGAAAACTAATTCTAACAGCGAGAATATTTATAATAATATTACCAACACCGAAGATATGATTGAAAATGGAGATACTACAGAAAGTAGTACAACTTCTGAAGAATCTACACAAGTATCATCAGAAGATACAACGGAAGCATCATCAGAAGACACATCGGAAGATGCATCGGAAAATGCACCGAGTGAAACACCACAAGATACACCGGAAGATAATGCAGAAGGAACACCTAGTGAGGCAGCAGGCGGCAGTCAAGAAGAAACAGCTCCGCCAACTCAACCAAACGGAGAATAAGTATGAAGCGAAGTATCACAATTGGATTCATCATTATAATTTGTTTTATTTTACAATCGACATTATTTCAATATTTGGCTTTAGCCGGAATTGTTCCGAATCTATTACTCATTGTAACAATGTCTTTTGGTCTCATGCGCGGAAGACGAGAAGGTATGTTAGTTGGATTCTTCTCCGGTTTATTAATTGATGTTTTCTTTGGCCAAGTATTAGGTCCATATGCTTTCATTTATATGACAATGGGTTATATTAATGGATTTTTTCACAGAATATATTATGTCGAAGATGTACTTTTACCGATGATTACAATTGCTGTGAATGATTTTATATTTAACGTAATTGTCTATATCATTTTCTTCTTGTTAAGAAATCGATTAGATTTTGGGGAGTATTTGATTAATATCATTCTTCCTGAAATGTTATATACAATGCTTGTAACCTTATTTTTCTATAAGTTACTTGTAAGAATTAACAAACGACTGAAAATTAGCAAAGAGGTAAACATTCATGATTAAAGATCTCTTTCGATTTATGAAAGAATATATAATTGAATATGTGTCACATCGTATATTTGTTCTTACTACAATAATGTTTGTTTTGTTTTCTCTTTTAATTGGTAGGCTTTTTACCTTACAGATTATTGAAGGTGAAGAACATATGAATAATTTCACCTATAAGTCAAAAAAGACTCTAACGGTGGAAGCTGCACGCGGTAATATCTATGACAGAAAAGGTAGACTTTTGGCCTATAATCAGTTGGCGTATTCTGTTACATTTGAGAATAGCACCAAATTAACAGAAGTCGCAGCTGCCAATAATGTATCTGAAAATATACTTAAAAATGCTGTTGTCGCCAAAACGATTAAGATATTAGAACGAAATGGAGACCATATTAGTGTAGATTTCCCTATACAGCTTGCAAAGAACGGCAAGCTTACATTTGGAAAAACTTCTGATTCGGAGCGTCTGCATTTTATAGCAGAAGTATACGGTAAATCATCATACGAAGATTTAACAGAAGAGCAACAGAATATGAGTGCACAACAGGTGTTTGATTATTTGGCAGGCGATGATTTTTTTGAAATTAAAGATTACTATGAATTAGAAGAAGCATTGAAAATTCTTAAAGTTCGCTATGCTTTGTGGTTAAATAGATTTCAACAATATATTTCCGTTAATATTGCTATGGATATCAGTGACAAGAGTGTTGCTGAATTGAACGAACATAGTGATGATTTGTTAGGAATAAATGTTGTTGTTGATTCGATGCGTGTATATAACGATTCTGAGTATTTTGCGCATATTATTGGCTATATTGGTGCAATTTCACCTGAAGAGATGAAAGAATATAACGCTGATTTATCTGAAAAGAATCATTATAGCAGCAATGATATGATTGGTAAGACCGGTTTGGAACAAAAATACGAGAGTACACTTCGTGGTACGAATGGTATTGAAGAAATATATGTTGATAATCTAGGTAAAATTATTGATCGAACCAATGCAGAAGATTCTGTTGCTGGTGAAGATATTTTCCTTACAATTGATTCCGAACTCCAAAAGTATTGCTATGATACACTGGAAAAAGAAATTGTAAGTGTGCTTTTGGCAAATATGACAGAAGATGTCATAGAAGAAGAGGATGAACTTACGGATAAGAGAATTCCGATTACAGATGTATATTATGCATTATTTGATAATAATGCGCTTGATATTACGCATTTATCAAATCCTAAAGCAGGTCCGTATGAACAGACAGTAAGTCGCTCATTAGCAACTACAAAAGAATATGTTTTATCAAGAATACATGCTATTTTGACACGTGAGCATACTGCGATGAATAATCTTGATCCGGAATATACTGCTTACATGGAATATATTTATAGTTCTCTTTCACAGAATCAAATATATAACACGAAAACGGTTCCGAGTACAGATGAAACATACAAAGAATATCTTGCCGGTAATATTTCCCTTGGAATGTATCTGCAATATGCGATTAATCAAGGCGCGATTGATATTTCTACGTTTGATATTAACAGTGATTATTATGATTCGCAGGAAGTATATAATGCATTAGTAGAATATATCCAAAATATCCTTAAGGAAGATACAGATTTCGACAAATTAATCATGAAATTCATGTTAAAATCGAATAATGTAAGTGGGGAACAAGTAGTTCATATCTTGTTTGAACAGGAAATTTTGGACAAAGCTAATGACGAAGACTATCCAAAGTTTGCATCGGGAGAATTATCTCCGTATGAATTTATCCGAAAAAAGATGGATAAGTTGGAAATTACACCGGCACAATTAGCTCTCGATCCTTGTGAAGGTTCAGTTGTTGTAACGGATGTAGATTCAGGTGAGATATTAGCGATGGTTAGTTATCCTAGTTATGATAATAATATGCTAACAAACTCCGTAGATCCAACTTACTATGCAGAATTAATTTCTGATAAAACAAAACCATTGTATAATCGTGCAACACAACAAAGAACAGCACCCGGTTCCACATACAAAATGTTGACAACAATAGCAGGTGTGGAAGAAGGGGCAATTGATTTAGATACGATTATCGAAGCAAAAGGTATTTTTGAAGAAACAGATCCACCACCAAAATGTTGGTATTATCCGGGAGAACATGGTGAAATCGGAATCGAAGAAGCGCTTGAAGTATCATGTAACTATTTCTTCTATGAAGTCGGTTATCGGTTAGGCGGCGGCAAAGATAATTTTTCTGATTCTGACGGACTTGAAAAACTGGCAAAATATGCATCCATGTTTGGTCTTGACACGAATTCAGGTATCGAACTTGATGAAATTTCACCAAAGGTATCGGATGAAACTGTTATTCGAAGTGCTATTGGTCAGGGTACGAATTCGTATACGCCGACACAGTTGTCTCGATATGTGAATACAATTGCAACAAAGGGAACATGCTACGATTTGAGTATTATAAAAGAAATCAAAAACCTAGAAGGTACTACAACATATGAAAACCCTCATAACATTCATGGAAAAGCCGAGATTGACAGTAATCTTTGGCGAACCGTTCATAACGGAATGCGACGAGTAGTAGAAGAACATACAGATGAAGACATGTTAATTAATCAAATTAACGTTGATGTTGCCGGAAAAACAGGAACAGCGGAAGAAAACCTTGCGAGACCGGCGCATGCGTTATTTGTTTCATATGCACCGTTTGTCAAACCTGAAATATCTGTTACAACAGTTATACCATACGGATATTCGTCAGGTAATGCAGAGGAGTTGGCAGGTTTCATTTATGCCTATTACTTTGATCCTGAAAAATTGGAAAATGCATCAATTACCGGTAATGTTAACATGGCTGACTAAAAATATCGCTTAACAAGAAGAAGAATGTTTAATATTACGAGGTGATTTCATGAAAAATACGGTTATTATCAAAGGAAACAAATATGGTATTACACTTGTCTTAGATGATACGATACCATTTGAACAGCTATTAGAGGACTTGACAAAAAAACTATCTGAAGCTGAAAAATTCTTTGATAGTGACAGACAATTAGCCATTTCGTTTGAAGGGCGTGAATTATCAAATGAAGAATTAGACGACGTTCTTTATATTATCATGAATCACTCAAAGTTAAATATTCAGTATGTTATGGATTGCAACAATGATACAGAAGCAACTTATTTTGATATTATTCAAACAGCGAAAGCAATAGAAGAATCCGAACTTCAAAATGAGATGTTAACGCAATCGTTATCAAATGACTCGGAATTAACATCAACTAACAATAATTGTAATGGCCTGTTTTATAAAGGAACTTTACGTTCCGGACAAACATTAGAAGCACATGATTCCATTATTATATTAGGAGATGTAAATCCCGGTGCGACTGTCTGTGCAAATGGTAATATTGTTGTTATCGGTTCATTAAAAGGAAATGCAATTGCTGGAAAAGACGGTAATAAAAATGCATTTATTATGGCACTTGCAATGAAACCGTCACGCATCCAAATTGCAAAGACATCAATTAGTGGTATCGATAGACATTGGTTTCCAAGGTCAAAAAAAGACGGAACCATGATTGCGATGTTAGAAAATGATGCTATTCAAATTCAACATTTGAATCGCTTTGCAATTCAAGACATAATGTTTTAATGCGTAATATGGAGGAAAAGTATGTGTGAAGTAATTGTTGTTACATCAGGGAAAGGTGGCGTAGGAAAAACTACGACATCAGCCAATGTTGGTACAGGTTTGGCCCTTTTACGAAAGAGAGTTGTTCTAATCGACACAGATATCGGATTAAGAAATCTAGATGTCGTTATGGGACTTGAAAATAGAATTGTTTATAATCTTGTAGATGTAATTGAAGGTACTTGCAGATATCGTCAAGCCTTAATTAAGGACAAAAATACTCCGAATCTGTTTTTGCTTCCATCTGCGCAGACTAAGGATAAATCTGCAGTTTCTCCTGAACAGATGAGAAAACTTGTAGATGAATTACGAGAAGAGTTTGATTATGTTATATTAGATTGTCCAGCAGGAATCGAACAAGGTTTTCAAAATGCGATCGCAGCGGCTGATCGTGCTGTTGTGGTTACTACACCTGAAGTTTCTGCAATTCGCGATGCTGACAGAATTATAGGATTACTAGAATCTAATAATATTTCAAGGATTGATCTGGTTGTGAATCGTATTCGTATGGATATGGTAAATCGTGGTGAAATGATGTCGATAGATGATGTGGTTGAGATTCTGGCCATAGATTTGATTGGCGCAATTCCTGATGATGAGAATATTGTCATTTCAACCAATCAAGGACAACCTTTGGTAGGAGATCAATCACTTGCAGGACAAGCATATATGAATATATGTAAAAGAATTACCGGAGAGACAATTGATTTTCTTGATCTAAATGACACCGGTTTTTTAAAAAAACTATCAAAATTGTTTAAAAAATAAACAACAGGAGATTTGCATATGAACATATTAGATTTTTTTTACAAAAGAAAAGTATCTAGTGAGTATGCAAAAGATCGACTAAAATTACTTTTAGTATCAGATAGAGCGAATTGTTCACCTGACGTAATGGAACAGATTAAAAACGATATCATTGATGTGATTTCAAGATACATGGAGATTGATACAGCAGGATTGGATATTCAGATAACAAACACGCAATCTCCGAATGGTGATGAAAGTGTACCTGCTTTATTCGCAAACATACCAATCAAGGATATTCGAAGTAAAACAATTAAGTAATTATATATACACAGGAGAATCACATGTTAAAAAAATATCATTTACGAAATTACAATTTCAAACTGTTATTCTTGGTATTAGCTGCAACTATCATGGGAACACTCATGATTAATAGTGCTGATAGCAGTTATTTGAATAAGCAAATTGTAGGTTTGGTTATTTGTTTAATAGGTATGATCACACTTTCGCTTATTGATTACAAATTCATTCGTAAGTTTCATTCGATATTATATGTAATTAATATTATATTATTGCTATGTGTTATTTTCTTTGGTACATCAGTAAATGGTGCACAGCGATGGCTTGGTTCAGAGAATTTTATTACAATCCAACCATCCGAATTTACTAAAATTATTATGATTATATGTGCTGCGCATTTTCTTGCAGATCACAAAGAAACGATTAATACATTCAAGACTTTAGCGGAATATTGTGTCATCTGTGCAATTCCTTTGATATTAATTGTTGCACAACCGGATTTATCTACTACAATTGATGTATTTTTTATTTTGTTTATGATGTTGTTCGTTGCAGGATTAAGCTATAAAATTATTGGAATTGCATTTTTATGTACAATTCCTTTAGCCGGTAGTTTTTTATGGTATATCAAACAACCGAATCCGTTGTTTTTAAAAGATTACCAAGTACAGCGTATCCTTGCATTCTTATATCCGGAAGACTATGCGTCTACAACGCAATACCAACAGGATAATTCGGTAATGGCGATTGGTTCGGGACAACTTTTTGGTAAAGGACTTAACAATTCTACATTGGCAACCGTAAAAGATGCAAACTTAATTTCGGAGCAACAAACTGATTTTATTTTTTCTGTAGTAGGCGAAGAGTTAGGCTTTGTTGGTAGTGTTCTTTTAGTTGTAATTTTGGGATTAATTGTGTTACAATGTATAGGTACTGCGAGAAAAGCTAGTGATAATATGGGGATGTTAATAGCAACCGGTGTAGCTACCTTGATCGGGTTTCAATCATTTATTAATATAGGAGTTGCGACTTCCTTATTACCGAATACAGGAATTCCATTACCTTTTATTAGTTATGGTTTATCATCGTTGGTAAGTTCCTGTGCTGCAATTGGTTTAGTTATTAATGTATCATTACAACGTAGAAAATATTAAAGGAGGGGGAGACATGAACATTGGGTTAATTGCACATGATGCTAAGAAAAAGCTTATGCAGAATTTTTGTATTGCATACAAAGGTATTTTGTGCAAACATGATTTATTCGCAACCGGAACGACGGGACGGTTGATTGAAGAAGTAACGAATTTAACTGTACATAAATATCTGGCCGGGCATTTGGGCGGAGAGCAGCAATTGGGCTCGGAAATAGAGCATAATGACATCGATATGGTTATCTTTTTAAGAGATCCTCAAAACCCGAAGTCTCACGAACCGGATATTAACAATATTTTTATGTTATGCGATATGCATAATATTCCTTTAGCCACCAATTTAGCAACTGCTGAATTGATGATTAAAGCATTAGACCGAGGAGATTTAGATTGGCGTGAAATGTTCAAATAACACTTTAAAAATTAGAATTGCACAATTAATGATTTTCGTTATGTTATCTACAATGTTAACAGGATGTAATGTAATACAGACTTATGATGTTGATAAACCGCTCAGTATAAGCAACTTAATTAATCTTCCGATTGTAAGACCATCCGGTCTTGCAAAAGAAAATGTTGTAATACCGTATGATGCATATGTATATGATGTGCCTAACAAAGAGTATGAAGCAGGTTTGTTAATTAATGAAACAAAACAAGATGTTGTTTGTGCAATGAATCCGCATAAAAGAATATATCCGGCTAGTATGACAAAGATTTTAACGGGAATTGTTGTTATGGAAGCAATAGAAGATGGAACAATTTCTTTATCGGAGACTGTATTAGTTGGTAAACCAATAGAATTTAATGAAGATAACGTAGGTGTACTTGGATTACAGACAGGAGATTATATTACGATTGAAGAATTATTATATGGATTACTGATTTCATCCTATAATGACTGTGCTGTATTACTTGCCAGACGTATTTCAGGTTCGGTAAGTGGGTTTGTTGATTTGATGAATGCAAAAGCCGCTGAATTAGGTGCAACTAATTCGCATTTTGTTAATCCGCATGGTTTACATGATAATAATCACTATACTACACCGTATGATTTATATTTGATATTTAAAGAATTTTTATCAAAAGAAACACTTGTACAGATTGACAGCCATAGTACCTACGATTTGACAATGCATCGTGGTGATGAAAAGATGGTAATTCCGTTAATGGCAACCAATGCTTTTTTATCCAATGCAATTGAAATGCCGACAGGTTATTCTATTACCGGTTGGAAAACCGGTACCACAGAAAAAGCCGGAAGCTGTATCATATTAGAATTTTTAAGTGAAGAATCCGGAGAGCGTTTTATATGTCTCGTTTCTAACGCAAAAGATCATGAGGCATTATATAATAATGTCGAAGATATGTTAAAAGAAATATATTAATTAATAAGACACAAAAGCCACCTGACAATTAAGCATATGCTTATATCAGGTGGTTTTATGTTTGAACTATAACGTGTGTACGTTACATATCACTGTCCATACGTCCATAGTATGAGATTGCATATAATCCGCCGATTCCCACAGCAGCATATATGATTCTCGTAAGCAAAGACATTTGTCCAAACAATGTGCTAACTAAGTCAAAATCAAAAAAACCAATCAGACCCCAATTAACTGCACCAATAATTACTAATGTCAAAATAGTATAATCTAATACTTTCATAATTACTCCTTTCCTGTATGCGTATTACATACATATAAGTAATATTATTGTCTGAATATTTGATTTTTTTTATTCATTTTTATTGTAGTTAGTAGTCAAAAATGATACAATATATAGATGTATAAACGGAGGTAATCGTTTTGAGCAAAAGAAAAAGACGCAAACAAGCATCACATTTTAAATTTAATATTGGAACGATTATATTTGGTATCATTTTTATATATATGTTAATTCACATTTTTATGGCATTAAGTGTTGAGCAATTAGCAATTTACGAAGTACAGAACAGTTATATTGATACCAATATTAACACGAATGCATTAATTGTTCGCGACGAGAAATTGATTACGTCCGATAGTTCAGGTTATGTAAGTTATTATGTGCGCGATGGCGAAAAGATTGGTAAAGAGAAGACAATCTATACTATTGATGAGACGGGAAGTGTATACGATCGCCTAAAAGATGTAGATTCAGACGAATTACAAATGTCGAATGAAGCATTAACGGAAGTTAGAACAAGAATATCCAGTTACGAGAATTATTTTGATTATTCTGAGTTTTCCGATGTCTACAATTTCAAATATGATATAGAAAATGCAGTTTTAGAATTAACGAATGAAGCATTAATCGAACAATTGACTGCATTAGACGATACTCAGACCAATGTTGCTACATACAAAAAGATCGCTACAAAAGATTCAGGAATTATAACATACTATAAGGATGGTTATGAGGATTTCAACATTCAAAAGTTTAAAGCTTCAGACATCAACAAAAATACATACAAAAAAACAACATTAAAAACCAGTGAAATCATTAACGCAGGTGATCCTGTATACAAACTAATCACCTCAGAGAATTGGTATCTTGTTGCACCTATTACGAAAAACGAAGCAAAACGGTTATCTGAAAAGGAATATGTTGAGATTAACATATCGAATAGTTCCAAAAATCTTACATGTCCGTTTGAATCAAGAAAAGTAGATAATAGTTATTTTATAATTATTACTTTGAATCAGCAGATGGTTAACTATATTAATGAAAGATATATCGATGTCACCATTTTTATGGAGCAGAATAATGGACTTAAGATTCCAAACACATCAATAACTAAGAAGAAAGTATACAAGATTCCTTCTGCTTTTTTATCAAATGGTTCTGATTCAGCCGAGAAAATCTTTTTTAACATCAAAAAGTTAGATGACAAAGGAGAACCGACAATCAAACAGATAAAGCCTGATATATATAAGACAGAAGATGAGTTTTGTTATGTTGATCCGAATGATTTTTCTGATGATGATGTCGTTATCAATACCGAAACAAATGAAACATTATTGGTATCCGCAATAGATACTAATGACATAGAGGGGGTCTATTGTGTGAATCAGGGTGTAACAGCTTTTAGATATATTGATATTTTATTCCAGGATGATGAATATACAATTGTTAAAGCTGACACACCATATAGTATTTCTTGGTATGATCGAATCATTTTGAATCAATCAACCGTTACGGAAAATCAAATTATCAAATAAAAGAGGTGTATGAATTGATTATATCTAATTACCGCAAGATAGAACAGACAATGATTGATACTGCCATAGCATGCGGACGGAATCCCGATGATATTACATTGATCGCTGTTAGTAAGACAAAGCCTTTATCGTGCATCGAAGATTTGATTTCGATTCATGTCAATGATTTTGGTGAGAACAAAGTACAGGAACTTTGTGACAAATATGAAAATGTTTCTAAACCGGTTAACTTTCATTTGATTGGACATTTACAGACCAATAAAGTCAAATACGTTGTTGATAAAGCTTGTTTGATACATTCATTAGATTCTTTAAAATTGGCGAAAGAGATTCAAAAAGAGGCATCCAAGCGAAACATTGTCTCTGAAGTATTAATAGAAGTAAATGTTGCCAACGAAGAAAGTAAATTCGGATTAAGCGTAGAAGAAGTTCTTCCATTTTTAGAAGAAATATCGACGTATCCGAACATACATGTTAATGGATTAATGACAATTGCGCCATTTGTTGATAATCCTGAAGAAAACAGAGTACATTTCAAGAGATTAAAACAATTATCACTTGACATAATTTCTAAAAACATTGATAATATTGATATGAATGTCTTGTCTATGGGCATGACGAATGATTATAAAGTTGCGATTGAAGAAGGTGCAACCATGATACGTGTTGGAACTGCAATTTTCGGAGCTCGTAACTACAGTATATAAAGGAGAGAAGCAATGGCAAAGACAGGTATGAGTAAATTTATGGATTTTCTTAAGTTATCTGATTCGGATGATGATTTTGATGATGATGATTTATTTGACGATGATGATGATTTTGTAGAAGATGAACCACCGAAAAAGAAAGCAAAATCAAGCCGATCATACTATGATGATGAAGAGGATTTTGTAGAACCTGTTAGAAAATCGAAACCAAAGAATAATCGGGCAACAGGTCCAAGCAAATTAGTATCTATCAACAGTCGTAATAATAATAGGAGTAATGGAACAGTGCGTGTAATCAAACCACAAGAGTTTAATGAAGCTCAGATTGTAACAGATTATTTAAAAGAAGGCGATTCTATCGTAATTAATATGGAAGGTATTGAAGTTCATGCTGCACAGCGAATCATTGATTTCATTGGTGGCGCATGTTATGCGTTGAATGGTTCTTTGCAGGCTATTTCTGCCAACATTTTTATTGCTGCACCATCTAACATTGATGTAACAGGCGATTTGAGAGATGAAATTTTAGGATCTGCGTTAGCTCCTGAATTAATGTCTTTTTAATAACAAGGTAACTAATGATAATGTTTTGGGGTAGGAGGAATAAAAACGATGTTAACACCAGTAGATATAACGAACAGAGTATTTAAGGGTGGTATTGGCTATGACAAAAAAGATGTAGAAGCTTTTATGTTAGAGCTTTCAACCGATTACAGAGAATTATATAGTTCTAACATTGAATTAAAAGATAAGATTGCAACTTTGAATGAAAGTTTGCAACATTATCGTTCAATTGAAGATTCTATGCAAAAAGCAATGACATTGTCAGAAAAAACTGCTGAAGAAACAGTGATTGCTGCATCTGACAAAGCTCGTCAGATTAATATTGAAGCAGAGATGAAAGCTGAAACATTATTATCAGATGCAAAGGCTGAATTACAACAGACCAAGGACGATATATATCGTCTTCAGAAACAATATGAGATTTATAAAAATCAATTTAGCAAGATATTAGATATGCAAAAGAAATTGATGGATGGTGAAATGTTAGACATCAATCTGGGCGCTGACTATGTACCTACACCGGGAATGTTTGGTAGTAGTAGTGGTCTTGGTTCAGAAGGCGGTCTTGGTTCAGGAACTTATGTTGGTGCTGATACAAGCGGAAGAGAGCGTACCAATCAAGATCCTGCATTTGACAGAGGCTCACTTAATATGGATCCATTTGCTGATGCTGCCAATGGTGGTGGTCGTTTTAGTAAACAAACAGGTGGTGTTTACACGGGTGCTAAGAAAAAAGGTGGTAAAAAATCATCTGAAAGTTCACTTAATGTAAAACAATCTAAAAATACCAAAGTGAAACGAAATGTTACCGCAGCGGCTGCAAGTGCTGAACAGCCTGTACCAACACCGCAACCGACACCGGCTCCACAGCCAACACCGGCTCCACAGCCAACACCGACTCCACAGCCAACACCGGCTCCACAGCCAACACCGGCTCCACAGCCAACACCGGCTCCACAGCCAACACCGGCTCCACAGCCAACACCGGCTCCACAGCCGACACCGGCTCCACAGCCAGCACCGGCTCCACAGCCAACACCGGCTCCACAACCGACTTCTAATCCGAGTCCGACAAGCCGAGTTCAACATACACAGACAGTTTCTCAGGAAGATATCATTGCTGCAATAAAAGCTGCTCATGAAGCAGAGCAAGCAGCAAAGAATCCGCAACCAATTCAACCGGAGATAGCACAGACTAACAAGGATACATATACCGGTGAAGTAGAAAGCAAGTATGATGAATCACATATGTTGGATTCTGAGGATAATCATATGACCGGTGGATTTGATTTTGTTGTTGATGATTTACAGACAAACAATTCTCGGACGATTCAAGATGGAGATACATATACCGGCGAAGTGGAAAGTAAGTATGATGAATCACATATGTTGGATTCTGAGGATAATCATATGACCGGCGGATTTGATTTTGTTGTTGATGATGCGCAAGAGGAAATTCCAACCATATTTACTGATTCAACTAACATGAATACATTTAATGCAAATGATGATGTGTTAACCGGTGATGTTGAGGATCGTGTGAATCAATCTAATTTAATTGGTAATGATGATAATGACAACGAAGGATTTAGCTTTGTATAATTAAGGATGTATATAAGATGAATAAGTTAGTAAGTGATTCGAACTTAATAACAAAGAAAAAGATTGCAAGTAGATTTCTACTTGCAATCCTTTCTTTTGTTGTGCTCATTGCTATTGATCAGGTTAGCAAATATTTAATTGTATCCAGAATGGAATTATATAGTTCCATTCCTTTAATTAAAAATGTTTTTGAGATTCACTATATTCAAAATCATGGAGCTGCATGGGGTTTGCTCGAAAATCAACAATTATTGTTTATAATCTGTGCAATCGGAGCTTGTATTTTGGGAACTATATATTATATAAAATGTGCATGTGCCAATCAATTAAAAATCTTACGAGTATGTATTATACTTATTATGTCAGGTGCAGTCGGCAATCTAATCGATCGCATCCGCTTACAATATGTAATTGATTTTATCTATTTTAAATTAATTGATTTTCCTGTATTTAATATTGCAGATTGTTATGTCACAATCGGCTTTTTTATAACAGTCATTATGATTTTGTTCTTTTACAAAGAAGAAGATTTAGAAGTATTATCATTTAAGAAATAAGGTATCTATACTATGAGATATGAACTTACTTATCCATTCATGGATTCTATTCGAATTGACAAATATATAAACGAGCAAATTACAGAGTTATCCCGTTCATTTATACAACAATTAATAGAAAACAATGAAGTATTAGTCAATGATAAACCATGTAAAGCAAATTATAAATGTAAACCATCTGATCATATTGTAATAGAATATGAAGAAGCAAAGGAATTAGAAGTCCTTCCGGAAAATATACCACTTGATATCGTATACGAAGATACAGATGTTGTAATTGTCAATAAACCAAAGGATATGGTTGTTCATCCGGCTGCCGGACATGAAAACGGCACATTGGTAAATGCTATGTTATATCATTGTAAAAATTCATTATCTTCAATTAATGGCGTTATCAGACCGGGGATTGTTCATCGAATTGATCGTAATACAACGGGTGTGTTAGTTATTTGTAAGAATGATGTGTCTCATAAGTTTCTTGCAGAACAGTTAAAAGAACATTCTATAACAAGAAAATATCATGCAATCTGTCACGGTACGTTTAAGGAATCAGAAGGAACTGTTAATGCACCAATTGGCAGACATCCTATAGATCGTAAAAAAATGGCAATCAACCATAAAAATGGAAGAGAAGCAATTACACATTACAAGGTTTTGGATACCCTAAAAGGTGGATATAGCTACATTGAATGTACATTAGAGACCGGCAGAACACATCAGATACGTGTTCATATGGCTTCAATTGGACATCCGCTATTAGGTGATGATGTATATGGCCCCAAAAATCCAAAAATAAAAGGATTAGAAGGGCAAACTTTACATGCAAAAATACTGGGATTTATCCATCCAAGCACGAAACAATATGTTGAATTTG
The DNA here is from genome assembly GCA_015057435.1 of Lachnospiraceae bacterium. Classification (GTDB taxonomy): domain Bacteria; phylum Bacillota; class Clostridia; order Lachnospirales; family Lachnospiraceae; genus CAG-590. The sequence goes on along the minus strand of SVEJ01000005.1, from coordinate 70,075 downwards.
ATTCAGAATTACCAACGTATTTCCAAGAATTAATTGATAAATTAAAAATGTAAAACCAGGCATTTATTTGCCTGGTTTTTCTCTTAATGTAACTGCATCCTTAGCTTTCATTCTTTGCCATTCATCGATATCTGCATAGTGTTTTTTTGTTGTATTAACGTCTTTGTGTCCTAATACATCCGCAACAAGATAGATATCAGATGTCTGTTGATACAAAGATGTTCCGTATGTGCTTCGCAATTTGTGAGGCGTAATTTTTTTTAGCGGGGTTGTAATCTGTGCATATTTTTTAACCATATTCTCAACACTGCGAACTGAAATTCTTCGTCGTTGACTGCTTAAAAAGAGTGCATCTTCATGTCCATCTTTGGTAACAATTTCTTTTCGTTCATCAAGATATTCCAGCAAGGCTTCTTTGGCTTCTTGGCCAAAATATACATATGCTTCGTAGCCACCTTTTCTAACAACCTTAATTCGATCATAATCGAAATCTATATCATGAATATCTAATCCAACACATTCAGAAACACGAATACCTGTTCCTAACATCAAAGTTAATAAAGCCAAATCCCTTGTTTTTGTTTTTTCGTGATATGCATGTTGGTGATCGGTTAATTTGTTACCATATTCCACATTATCAAGAAATTGAGCAACTTCATTAACTTCCATACGTACAATGGCTTTATCATGTATCTGAGGTGTATCTACAATACTTGCAGGATCTGAATCAATCTGTCTGTTCTTATACAGATACTTAAAGAATCCGCGTAAAGCAATTAATTTGCGTTTGACGGCACGTTCGCCATTCGTATAGCGTCGATTATCCTTTGTATAGACTTTTAGATAGTCAAGATATTCTTCGATATCTTCAGGTTCAATTCTTCGTATGATATCAATCGAAACATCAGCAGTAGATTTCCCTTTTAAAGAAGGATTCGTCATACATAGGAATTCAAAAAATGACTTAATATCTCTGGCATAACCTAAACGAGTACGCGGTGCCTTTGAATATTCAATTGAACGAAAATAGCGCGAAACAAATTTAGGTAAATCATAAAGTATGTCACGCATTAATTCAACGTTATGTATTTCTTCCTCTTTATGATAAGTTATATTTGCCATAAATGTCATTATTCCTTTCAAAAAAAATTGTGGTATAATATATATAATTATACTATATGTTGTAAAAAAACACAATACTTTTTCGTTAAACTTGGGTTTTGCGAATAGTTGCATTTTGAACGCACTTATACTCTTACGGTCCATTTTTTTTCAAATAATTAAAAAAACGAGGGATTTGAATTATAATCCACTCGTTTTTATTTTATAAATAATATGTGATTATTAATATATTTGAGATATTTTTAATTCTTATATTGACATTTTACAATAATATAATCTTCCTTGTTCTTATTTTTTGAACATGTAAGAATTGTAAGTTCTTTTATATTTGATTGCTGCAAATAAGAACTTATCTGGTGCATATTATAATAATCAATTGAACAAACGTTATATTCGTAGCAATTATTATTATGATAGATAAAAATAACATCTCCTATCTTTAGTTCGTCGATTCTGTTTAATGAATGACCATATGCCCTGGAATTATGACCACATATAATATAATTGCCACCATTTTCATAAGTCATATCATCTGAAGCTGTAATTAAATTATAAGATGCCAATTCTTTTTCGCGATGAACACCTGTATAAACTATCTTTTTCAAATCAATATCAGGAATCGAAATTATGCAATCCATTGATTTTTTATTCTTAATTTGAATATCACTATTGATTTTATGATTGTAATTATATGTACGATCATAATGACTCGTATATACCTCTTGTTCGAATGATGCTGTATTATGTGTTGTATCTTTTGATATGAGCTCCTCGTTAATTATTGTTGATATATCAATATTTCTAATATTGACGCCTACAACTCCTCCTAATTGACTATAATAATAACTATAGTAGAAAATCATACAAAGTAATAATAAGCCCAATATAATCTTAATTCGATTCATCTTTACGTACCACACTCAATAATTCACAACATATAATTATAAACATCATAAATGCAACAAATGCTGTTATCCATATTATTGTTCGATACTCTTCTTTCATTCCGAGTTTTAAAATAGGCGCATTTGTAATGTTTAATTCAATCAACTCATCGTTATCAATCTGAAAATAATACTTATTATTACTTGAATAATATCCATCTGTACATTTTGTTTCAACAAAATAGTATTTGCCGTATGGTAGATTATGAACAACTATGACACCTTTTCGATTGGTCTTATAAACTCCGATTGCATCACCGTTTTCATTATATAAAGTAAATTCGACACCTTTAATAGGCTTTCCGTTATTCGAATCCGTTTTAATAATCTTTACAGATGCCTTTGCTAATTCATTAATTAATATCTCACCGTTATTAACGACCGGTTCTATCGTTTGATTATGATTCGGTGTAATATCAAAATAATAAAGCTTTGTATCAAGTACATATCCGTTTTTTGTCTTTAATTCTTTTAAGTAATATCTTCCTATTGGTAGTTTTCCTTCAAATATACTATAACCATCTTGATCTGTAACAAGATATCCAACACAAGTATTTTTAAGAACAGGTGTATAATTAGAAAATGCATAATCAAAATCTTGATAAATACCATATACAACGTTATCTAGCGGTTTATAACCATATTCAAGTGAATCTTTTTGGGGTTTTACATATTCTCCTGCTTTTCGAATCTTAATTGAACAAGTGCATAATGTATTCTTAATATTCTCTGTAATAATATTCGGTAAAGCTTCATGATAGTCTTTTGCATCCATTTTAATTGTTATATCCTTATGGATTTCAAGCTTCGTATATTCTCCCGGTGCATCCGACTCTTCAAGGTAATATCTACCTGATAATAGTTTATCAAAAATAACCGTTCCTTCCTGGTTGGTTTTCTTAGAAGAAATCTTTTGATGATCTTCATTGTACAATGTAAATGTTACATTTTCTAAAGGCTGATTTCCGATATCATATACAAGATACGAACCATTCACATCTTGCTTTTCGTGCCAGCCAACAAATGCTTCACCTGTTTTTTCGATTTTCAATTGAAATTCCTGAGGTTTATTAAGAATATCCTTGTTTACAAAATAACACTTTTTTTCTTCATCATATTGATAATCTTCAAGCGTAACGGTAATAATCCCATCATTTAGAATATAATTCTCAGGAGCTTCTAATTCTTTTAGATAATATTCGGCGTATGGTAAATTATTAAATGTTAAATACCCTTTTTCATCTGTTATTCCTGAAGAAATAAAAGTATCTTTTTTAGCAATTATCTCTCCGGACTTTGTTTTATAATCGTTAGCCAGGTATAGACCAAATTTTGCACCTTTTAGAGGTATTTTTTTGTTTTTCTCTTCATCTTGATAGTATTTAAATATAGATATTTCGCTCTTTTTTAATTGGTTCTCGAAAGATAATGAGACATGGTTATATGCTCTGTTTTTATCTCTCGAAATAGTAAAATCCGTTATCTTATCATCTAATATATAGGAATCATATGTAACGGTTTCTTTGATATAATAATCACCCATCGGTAAATCTTTAATCTGAATTGTACCTTGCAAATCTGTTATCATATCCACAATCTTTTGGTTTTTTGAATAAAGAACCTTATCTTTTAGGTAAATATTGTTCTTGGCATATAATTCATAATGAACATTTGGAAGTGGAATTGCTTTTTCTTGTAACCATTTCCCATCCTTCCAACTCCAATATTTTCCTGATTTTTTTAATGTGAGTTTTCCAAGAATCGGTTCATTTTCAATATGCATTTCGTGTATATAAGCATCTTTTTTTATTCGAAACTCCTGCCCTTCCCAATCTAGTTGGTAATTCAATCCCGGTTTCGTCTCAACCACCTTGAACAAACCATTCTTATTATAACTTGATAAATACAAATTCTCACTTTCAAAACGTTTTGTTTCCTCGTTATATTGTAAATCACAATAATACACATATTGATTAGATTGTTCGTTATATTCTAATACGCGAAATTGTGCATCAGAAATCTCCTCCCCTGTTACACTATCTGTTTTATATAAATGGAGTTTACCAATAAGTAAATTCAAATCTATCTGATCCGCAGCTTCAAATGTATAATAGGCAAGATTTCCTAACTCTTGAGATGTATCAGCATATCCAAATTCTGCACAAAACCAAATAGCAGCTTTACATCGTTCGAATTTTACGCGTTCTTTCATTTGTATATTATAATGCCCCGGTTCTATTTGAGACATAGATTGTTTTGAAAATGACAATGTGACATCCGAGTTGTAATCTTGTGAACTTGTATGAATCGTTATATCATCAATATTAGGAAATGCACCATCAAATTCACGCATATATTGTTTGACATCAGCCGTCTGATTGTATGTTTTACAGGTTATAACCGGAGATACAAAACGATCCTCATTAAGGTAAATATTATTATCATCTAATTGATCAAATTCAAACTCAATACTTTGAAAGTACCCATCTTTAATTTTTAATTGCGTATCACGACAATATCTATAAAAAGCTGTTGTTTTTTTCTTGAGATTCGTTGCTTCATCCTTAAAATCAATCTTTTCAAAATTAATTCCCATATCGGATTGCTTTCCGCCATAATCATATATAAGAGCATGAACAACAATCTGTGTCATATAATAATCTAATATTGAATTACCGGTGGTAAACTCCTTACTCGCTTTTTCGTTCCAATGTGTTGGACCATAATAAAAAGCCATAGCAAGACGCGTTCTTAATTCAGTGTCAAATAACTCTTCTACTACACGATAATTATCCGTGAATTCAATATTATTATTACGATCAACGCAATACAGATAATCATTTTGATCCTTTGTTTTCTTTACAGAGGTACGATACGGAGATTGATTATAGTCAGCAAAATCAATCAAACAAATATTATTGGAACTTTTAAATACATATTCAGCATCTTGATAATCTTTTGGCAAAGCATCAAATACTTTCTTATATGAATAATCATCAATACTCATTGCATTTACATCAATTGAAAATAATAAACATATGGAAACTACAAGAATTAAAAATATACTATAATAGAATTTAATAAATTTTTCTTGATACATAATTGTCCTTTCCGGAACAATATGCTTCGAGATGAAATCTAGAGTAGTATGATTATTGCATAAAGAAGCATTGGTGTCAAGAAAAAAGAAAGGGATTCATATTAACAATTATTCACAATCATGATAGAATGATATAAAGATTTCGATTATATAAGGGGCAAATTATGGATACACAAAAATTGTTAAGTTATATTAGACAGTGTGTTAAAAAATATAATATGATTCAAGAAGGTGACCATATCGCTGTTGGATTATCCGGTGGAAAAGATAGCTATACACTATTGTTAGGCTTAGCAAAAATGCAATCATTTTATCCTGAAAAATATCGTTTATCTGCTATATATGTAAATCTGGGAATCGAAAAACAAGAAAAAGAAATAAAAGATATGGAACAATTCTGTAATACAATAAATGTACCTTTCTACTGTATTAATACAGATATATACACAATTATATTCAAAGAAAGAAAAGAAGCAAACCCTTGTGCCTTATGTGCAAAAATGAGAAAAGGTGCACTTAATCAAAAAGCTTTAGAATTGGGTTGTAATAAAATTGCCTATGCACACCACAAAGATGATTTTATTGAAACCAGTATGCTTTCATTATTATTCGAAGGGCACTACTACTGTTTCCCTCCGGTTACAAAATTGGATAAAACAGGATTGACACTTATCCGACCTATGTTTTATATAGATGAACGTGAAGTACAAGGATATGCATACAAAATGAATTTCCCAATAATAAAAAATCCTTGTCCGGCTGACGGTAATACAAAAAGAGAATTGGTAAAACAATATATCAAAAACAGTGAACAATTATTCCCTGATATAAGAAAGAACCTTATGTCAGCACTCACTAATTATTATGATACATTCAATTTATAGCAACCGGTGAATATATCGGAATTAAAAGATAACATCCTGCGTGAATCTTATCATTCTTCAAATTATTAATATCCATTACCTCATTAATATAACTATCATATTCCGCTGCAGAAATTGCATATGTTTCTGCAATGGTTGTCAAAGTATCACCATTCTTAATCTCAATTGAAACAAACGACTTATCATATGTTATAGCTTGATCAGCATGAGCAATCAGCATTCTACTGAAAAATACAATCGATAAGGATAAAACAACAATCATTGTTAACATAATAATATTACGGTTAATCTTCTTACTATTCATTCGAACTTCCTCCTCAAGAACATTTGTTTGCTTTTTGATATAGTGATTATATCAATCGAACATTCGTTTGTCAATAGTATTCTCGAAAATATGTTCGGAATATTTGTTCCGAATAAATGTTTGCTTTTTTAGAAGTCATATGCTATTATAAATAATATAATTAATTAATAAGATGGAATTGGAGGAATTCTTATGCCAGGTAAGATTAGTGTAAAACAGCAAGAAATCTTAGATTATATCAAAGAGAATATATTACAAAAAGGTTATCCGCCTTCAGTTCGTGAGATTTGTGAAGCGGTTAAGCTAAAGTCAACCTCTTCCGTTCACTCTCACTTGGAAACATTAGAAAAGAACGGTTATATCCGCCGTGATCCTACAAAACCAAGAACAATTGAGATTCTTGATGATATGTTTGGTTTAACAAGACGAGAACTTGTGAATGTACCAATCATCGGACAAGTTACAGCCGGTGAACCAATCTTAGCTGTCGAGAATATTGATGGTTACTTTCCTGTTCCGCCTGAATATCTACATAACAAAACTACATTTATGTTAAAAGTCCGCGGCGATAGTATGATTAATGTAGGAATCTTTGATGGTGATCTTATTTTAGTAGAAGAACAACCTACTGCTGCTAACAACGAGATTGTCGTTGCATTAGTTGAAGATGGTGCAACTGTTAAGCGTTTCTTTAAAGAGAATGGTTACTATCGTTTACAACCGGAGAATGATTATATGGATCCTATTATCGTTGATCAAGTATCAATACTTGGTAAAGTTATCGGATTATTCAGAACATTCTAATAAAAAGAGCTGTTGTACATTAACAACAGCTCTTTTTTTATCGGATTACTACATCACAATAGAATCCTTCTCTATTTTCTTTGCAAGATGCATATCGATATCGAACCATATTACCCTCATTAAATCGAACGTAATATGACGAATAATGGTATCTAGAATGTTCCATGAAATAATTCATAACATCAATTGCATCCTCTACATTATATTGTTTTAATTGTATATCAACAATATAGCGATTTCCTTTTATAATTATACTTTTGTCTCGAATATTATCACATTCCAATAATGCTGCATTTAATAGATTCTTTGTCATATCATCAGATTGAAGAAGAATCTTTGCAACATAATCATTCATAATAGAAATCATGTATCCAACTCCCAATAGTGTTCTAGTATATTTCGTGATCAGGCATAGATCTTAAAACTTGTTCAAATTCATCAAAATGTTTGTCAAACAATTCAACAACATCCGGATCAAAATGAACACCACTTAATCTAATTATTTCTTTATATGTATCCTCAATCGACCAACCTTCTTTATAATAGCGTTGAGATGTCAAAGCATCAAACACATCGCATACAGCCATCAAACGACTGATATAGGATATATCTTCACCTTTCATACCAAGATATCCTGTACCATCCCATCTTTCATGATGTTCTAATGCAATTGTCTTAGCTATCTGCATTATATCGCCCGGACACTTTGCAAGTAATGCCTCACCATACAGAACATGATTCTTCATAATTGCATACTCTTCATCAGTTAATTTATCCGGTTTATCTAATATTTCTTCTGAAATCATAAGTTTTCCAATATCATGCATCATCGCTGCAACAGAAAGTTTATCAACATAATCTTTTTCGAAACCGGAAGCAGTCGCTAATATACGCATATATGCTGCTACTCTTCTGATATGTTCACCGGTAACTTTTGATTTGCTTTCTGAAAGCTCAGCAAAAGCATAGATTAATTCTTGCTGACTATGTACAAGGTCATTATTTGCAGATATTGTCTTATTCAACATGTACATATTGCGATCAACAATATAATAAGAAAACAAAGTAGTTACCAAAATTAAAACAATTCGCAACCCTACACCGTAAATAAGCGCTTCTGCAAATGAACCATACTCTTCGATTGCCGAATTCCCTTCTACGATATAGTATCGCATATACATGCATAAGAATACACACAAACAATCAACCGATGTAGTAATGACAATTAATTTTCTGTCACAATACATGGTTGCAATTAAAACCGGAAAAATTGCAAGTATGACATAAGAATACGAAATAAATGTTCCTAAAAGAAAAGCAACACCTATGACACACATAATAATATAATATCTAACTGACCGTTTTTCAAATTTTAGTACATTAACCAAGAGACTTGGTATCATTAATAATAAAAAACATGCAAGAAAAATAACAGCGGTATTATATTTATCATAATCGTAATAATCCGTAATTGAAAATAACCATAGTGAAATCAAAAATAAGGTTGCCACTCTAAGGCACTTAGCTGCCAACTTATTAATTTCATAATTATTCTTAGTAATTAGTAACTCTCTATCCATATTATCCCTCTAAAAGACATTTAAAAACTGACATATCATATCTTTATTGTAATGCTTCTTTGTCAATCATTTTACCATCCATCCAAATCTTTTCTAAATTATAGAAAAGTCGATCTTCTTCATTGAAAACATGAACAATAATATCATTGAAATCCATCAAAATCCAATTAGCAGATTGATATCCTTCGATCTGTCTCGGATGTACCTTTTCATTGTGAAGCATTTCTTCTACATTGTCAGCCAAAGCCTGAACCTGATTCCTATTCATACCACTCGCAATAATAAAATAATCTGCCATAACAGAAACTTCTGATATATCGATTACTTTGATATCCTCTGCTTTCTTATCTTCTAATGCTTCAATTGCAACTTTTGCCATTTCTTTGCTAGTCATATTGTTCTCCTTTATCTTCATAGAAGAAATTCAATAATTGAATCTCTCTTTTATTCTTTGTTTTTATTATAAAACTCATAGGTCTCCATTGTTAGGGGATCCACGATTGCTCCTCTTTTACACAAATGATTCATACAATTACGAAGAATGTGAAGCAGGCAAATATCCAAATCTGTATATGCTTCTTGTCTTATTACATCCATCTCCGGTAATAAATCACGATTCGGTTCGATAAAATCTGCAATATATATTATCTTTTCAAGCGTCGTCATATTCGGCTTACCGGTTGTATGAGAAGCAATTGCATTGAGAATTTCATCATCTATAACACCGTACTTTTCCTTCGCGTAAACCGCAGATAGTTTTGCATGTAACAAATCGGGATTCTGATATTCAACTTCTGAAATATAAATGTTCCTTTTTTCGCATTTTTGAATCTTTTTGTCATTCGGAACATACTTTGCACAATCATGTAATAACCCGGCAACCATCGCTTTTTCAAGATCAACTCCATATATAAAAGCTAATGTTCCTGCTGTATATTCTACACCAATACAATGTTCAAACCGCTTTGCAGGAAGTTTTTCCTTCAGTTTGTTGGTCATTTCAATCCTATTCATTCCAAACTCCCATTCACTTTTAATCACACATAGTATATTATACCAAAATCTTTTGTTAATTTCAACGAAACTTAGAGAAAACTTATTATATATATAGAAAAAAACACATCATTTGTACGATGTGTTTTCGGAGTAATCAATTATATAATTGTTTATTTACAATATATTGAAATACACGCTCAGATAGGTATAGTTCTTCTTTTTCAAAATTGTGTACGCTTATTGCATCATTTACTCTAAAATACGCACGTATCGCACTTGAAGAACAAGGTATTTCCTTACAATTAATCACATAAAAGCATTCTTGGTTAAAGGACTGATTGAATTCCTGTACCTTTAACATAATGTCATTTTTTGACTTCTCATCTCTCGGAGCTACAAGTAATGTTGCATAGCTGGGAATTTTTTGATATTCTCTCCATTTATCAAAAGAGAACAAAGAATCCGCTCCCATAATAAAATAAAACACATGCTGCGGATATTGCTTCTTTAACAGTTTTAAAGTATCAATTGTATAGGTATTCCCATCTCTTTTCAATTCCAAATCCGATGCTTTGAAATAAGGAATATCTTTAATTGCAAGACGTACCATCTCAAGCCTGTCTTCACCGGATACAATTGCATCCTCCGACTTATAAGCAGGTATATGATTCGGCATAAACCATACTTCATCTAAATGATACTGTTCATAAGCTGCTTTTGCAATTTCAATATGACCAAGATGAATGGGATTAAAGGTCCCTCCCATAATTCCAATTGACGCCATATAAACCTCCACGAAACACATCTGTTAACATAATATCATTATTGTAAACTGTTACTTTGGTAACTCAATCTTTGATTTGTTCTTATTCTTACGATATAATACAATCTTTTTACCAATCACCTGAACAACTTCAGAATGTGTACGTTCAGCAAGTGTTTCTGCAATCGCTCTTGGATCATCCATACAATTTTTTAATACACCAATTTTAATTAATTCACGTTTTTCAATTGCTTCGTCTACAGATGTGACCATCTCAGGTGTCACACTGGATTTGCCTACATTTAGAATCGGATCCATTGTCATAGCCAATCCTTTTAAATAAGCTCTCTGCTTGCTTGTCATTTCTTACATCTCCTCTTTACAACAAAGTAATACATTTATACTTCATACAGAAAGATACTCTGAAATGTAAACATTTCTCGTATGTTTCTGATGAAGCTGCTTGGCTCTGAACGTTAATCATAATACTCGAATTCAAAGTAAATCATACGTACTGTATCACCTTCTTGAATTCCTTTTGCTTTCAACTCATCAATAATACCATTTTCCTTGAGGAATTTCTGGAAAAAGTCAAATCCCTTTTCAGATTCAAGGTTCGTATAACCGAGCATTTTTTCAATCTTAGGTCCTTCTACATAGAACAAATGCGGATCCTCATCATCAACTTCTACGGTAAATGGTTCATCATCAAAATCAAATGTCGGAACGAATTCAGGTTCAAATTCTACGATATCATCAGGTGCTTGTTTCACCAAATCGTGAACATACCAAAGCAGCTCTTTGATACCTTCACCGGATACACCGGAAATCGGAAATACTTTGATACCCTGGGGTTCAAATTCTTCTCGCATAAGATCAATAACCGTCTCTTTTTCCATCTCATTCATTGCATCCATCTTATTCGCTGCAATAACCATTGGACGATCTGATATCTCAACGTTATACTTCTTAAGCTCATCCATAATAGCATAGACATCATTGATCGGATCTCTGCCCTCTACAGATGCTGCATCAACAACATGTAAAAGTACCTTTGTTCTCTCGATATGACGTAAGAATTGAAGACCAAGACCAACACCTTCACTTGCACCTTCAATAATTCCAGGAATATCTGCAATTACAAAACCGGCTCCGGTATCATCAATATTAACAACACCAAGATTCGGGTTGAGCGTTGTAAAATGATAATTCGCAATCTTCGGTTTTGCATTCGTAACTCGTGATAAAAATGTAGATTTACCAACGTTTGGGAATCCAACCAATCCAACATCTGCAATTACCTTAAGCTCAAGTGTAACGTACATCTCTTTGGCAGGTTCTCCCGGTTGCGCATACTTCGGTGCTTGCATCGTTGAAGTAGCATAATGCATATTACCGTTACCACCTTTACCGCCTGTCAAGATTACAACCGGTTCTGTCTTATTAGACATATCCATAATTACTTTGCCGGTTTCAAAATCTTTGATAACTGTTCCCGGCGGAACTTTACAAATGATATCTGAACCATTAGCACCGTGCTGTTTCTTCTTTTTACCTTCTTCTCCATCCTGTGCACAATATTTGCGTACATGACGGAAATCATTTAATGTATTGAGTCCTTCATCCACAACAAAGATTACGTCGCCGCCTTTGCCGCCGTCACCACCATCCGGACCGCCTGCAGGTACATATAACTCACGACGAAAACTAACATGACCGTCGCCACCCTTACCTGCGCGAATGAATATCTTCGCTCTATCTGCAAACATATAACTCACACCTCACATTCTATATCAAAATAACTCTATGAATACGAACTTACACTGAATACAAGTTTTCTATGCAATAAGCTCTTAGAGTTATTGTTAACGTTATTAACCGCATCTCTAAAACCTTATTGTACAAATAAAGGCTGGAGAAACTCTCCAGCCTCAAATTACATGTATCTTATTCGTTAACAGAAACCGGATAGATAGAAACCTGCTTCTTATCTCTTCCCTTTCTCTCGTAGCGAACAACACCATCCACTAATGCAAATAAGGTATCATCTTTACCTCTACCTACGTTAGTACCCGGATGAATCTTTGTTCCACGCTGTCTGTATAAAATATTACCAGCCTTAACGAACTGACCATCTGCTCTCTTCGCACCAAGTCTCTTAGATTCTGAGTCTCTACCGTTCTTTGTAGAACCCATACCTTTTTTATGAGCGAATAACTGAAGGTTAAGCTTAAACATGTTTTACACCTCCTGATTCAAAATTACAATGTACTTCTTACCATACTTTTGTTCAATTGTAGTGATACCAAGCATAAATGACTGAAACAAAAGTTCCGCTTTCTCACTTGGCAAACGCTTCAAGATGACATTTTGAAAATTAATCTTTGTAGAACCATTCAGTTCTTTCTCATCTTCTGTAAAGCTTTCTAAGGAATTTACCAAATTAATGTACAATATGGATACCGCACTACAAACGATATCTCTTCCTTTTTTGCCGAATTCGGCATGTCCTTCTAACTGGACACCAACTATCTTTTCTTGTTTGTTAAAAACAGTTACAGTAATCATAGTTCCAATTAAGCGTTGATTGCTTTAATCTCAACCTTAGTAAATGGCTGTCTATGACCATTCTTCTTGTGATAGCCGGTTTTTCTCTTATACTTGTAAACAACAACCTTTTTGCCCTTGCCGTTCTCAATTACGTTAGCTGTAACGCTTGAGTTAGCAACTGCATCGCCACATAACATGTCCTTGTCGTTGTTAATAGCAATAACATCAAATTTCACTTCTGAACCAGCTTCTGCATTAAGCTTTTCTACTTTAATGATATCACCTTCAGCTACCTTGTACTGCTTACCACCTGTTGCAATAATTGCGTACATACGGTTACCTCCTATTATCATTACTCGCCAAGTACGGTGGTGTCAAATGGACACACTTCGACCTCCTTGTGCGGCACACTTGATTAATATAGCATTTTGACATTTGTTTGTCAATGATTATTTTTCTTAATTTTCCAAGATTTTTCCTTGATATTTCAATACTTATTTATTCTGTTAAAGAGGATATAATCTCATGTAAAGGTTTTCTGACTTTTTTTCTTGTCAGTTCAAATACATCTAACTTTGTAATCTCTACAAAATATCCGGGAATCTTGTCTTTCATTAATCCTCGTTCTATACATTTCACAACCTGTTGCTTATCTTCGCTATTCGTCATATTGATAAAGTCAATCATAATGATTCCTGATAAATTACGCAATCGTAATTGTTTTGTAATCTCATCTGCAGCTTCAAGATTAAGCTTTAATATATGACGCTCCTTATCTTTTTTTCCAATTGACTTTCCTGTGTTGACATCAATAACAACCATTGCTTCCGTCGGTTCTATTATCAGAAAGCCACCTGACTTTAACCAAACCTTCTTGTTCAATAATTTTTTAATTTCCGATTCCAGACTTAATAACTTATATAACGGATATTCCGCATCATCATAGAATACCAATGAAGTATTTGCGGTTAACTCAATTTTCGTTAATTCCTGATATACATCTGATAAATCCGTCTTAATTTCATCAATCCGATCTATACCATAATCATTAAGTAACGCAACATATTCTGACTTACCCACTTCAATACAGCCTATATTTCGCTCAAATTGCGCTTTATGATGTATTTCCTCCATCTTTGCAACAAAATGTCTGTATTCGCTTAATACAGCTTCATTTGAGGCATTTTCACAGGCAGTTCGCAACACACAACCATATTGTGCATTCTGCTCAGACGAAATTAACGCCTTTAACTGTGCAACTCTTTCGGCATTTTTTATCTTTTTGGAAACGCCAATATGACCGCTTATCATATCCAATGCAATATAATTACCGTTAAGACATACATTGCCGGTTACCTTTGCCTGTTTCATTTTTTGAGGTTCTTGCTCTACCTGTACCAAAATCCGATCACCTTCTGCAATCGACAGTAACCCTTTTGGCAACTGACGGTTTAAAACCAACGCCGGCTTGTCATTTAATGGTAGATATCCAACATGTTCTGTATCTAATCGAATAAATGCAGATTGAATGTTTTTTACAACCTTTTCCACTTTACCAATATAAATATTACCGATTTGCAAAGATTGCGCTTCAACCAAAGGATGGCATTCAACGAGTGCATCTTCTTCATATATCAGCAAAAAACGTTGCTTATTCAATTGTGTAATAATAGCCTGTGTCATATTCTTTACCTGATTTCTATATCTAATATATATACTGTTTTCTAATGTTAATTATTGTTTGGAAATGTTTCTCTCGGTACATATTCCGACGAAGCTGCAATCTCCAAAACACGAATCTTGCATTTTAATCTTTTACCATAGACTTTTGCATAGATTATTGTACTTCCGGCTTTCTTACCTGTAACAACCCCATTCTCATCAACAGAAGCGATTTTTGGGTTCTTACTGCTCCAGGTTACTTTACCTTTTGTCTTTCGTACTTTTAAATTACATGTAGCATTACACGGTATATTAGCCGTTGTCTTATTCAAACTAAGCGTCTTTTGTACGTCTTTTGCATGTTTTTTACATGCAGTTATCATTTTCTTTGCATCATTCCATTTGCCACTATCAGTAGCATTTCCCAATGTTACGATCACATAAGAATGACCTTTGTATGTATAAACGCCTGTATAGCAATACTTTGCAGTATCGCCGTTACCGGTTTTGCCAATACAGTAATAGTCCTTGTTTTTCAATAGTATATTGGTACTTGCTACGGTATGATTTCTTCCGCCAACGCTTTTGAACGAATATGTTTTCTTTTTTAAAATATTACGAATCGTATCGTTTTGATAAGCATATCGCATAATAAGTGCCAAATCCTTAGCAGTCGTATAATGTGTCTTACCTGATCTCAATCCGCTTGCAGTACCGAACACTGTGTTCTTACAGCCAATCTTTTTCATCTTTTTATTAACTTGTTTCATAAAACTAGCTTCACTGCCACTCGTTCCTTCTGCAATTGCTATAGCGGTATCATTCGCTGATTTCAAAAGCATCGCATGTAACAAATCTTTCAGATAATAGGAATCTCCCGTTCGCATTCCAAGCTTGACAATATCAGCATCACTACCGATTCTTCCCACATTACCTGATATTTTGATTTTCTTTTTAAGTGACTTGTTTCGCTCTACAGCTACAATTGCTGTTGCAAGCTTTGTTGTACTTGCATTATGTCGCTTGCTACTAGCATTTTTACTGTACAAAATCTTACCGGAATCCACATCCATAACAACTGCACTTTTTCCGGTCAGCGATAATGTCATCTTAGAAACGGATGACTTTGCATGTACGGGATTCGTAACAGATAATATCATCATACAGGTTAATAATAATATGAATATACGTCTGTATATACTGCATCTTTTAGGTGTCATATCTTGATGTACTCCTTATTCATGTCGTCATTTGTCATTCAATTCTTGTTCCGCTCTCTAACAGGGAAACAAGCGCACCCGTTTCATTCTTCATATAAGTTTCTAATCGATGAATCTGATAATCAAACTTGTTGTACGTAATACCTGCTTCCTTGCACAATGCTTCTAACACAGATTCAGGTTTCAGATTATACTCACTACCGGTTGCAAGGAACATATAGATCTTATCTTCTACTACTGACAATTCGAAAATTCCGGGTTTAATATCCTCCACCTTCTCGTTCTTCTTTGTCTTTCGTAAAACTTCTATTGTATCCTTCTCTAATAAATGAGACACCATTGATAAAAGCTTCGTCTTGCGTTCTTCAAAAGAAAGAATATTATCATGCTCAAGAGCATTCCCTGTATCTCTATCTAAAATTGTTATATAGTAATCAGAGCCTGCAACAATAGACATAGAATTCTTGGCTTTATCCGGAAGTAAAATGACATCATTAACCGCCATTCCTTCTACCATCTGCTCATTATAACGTCTTACAAATTCATCAGAAGGAATAAGTGTGTTAAATTCTGCATCAAAATACTCCCCTTCACTTGTAACACCTAAAGCTAACGGTGCAGCAAATGACATCAATTGATGCGGACTAAACCCTTGTGAATAAGCAATATCAAGTCCTGCACGTTTTGTTGCTTTTTGAAAATAGCGCATTACATCCAGATGGCCAATATATTTCATTGTGCCTGATTTTGTATATTTAATTCTTACCTTCAAAACAGACACCTCCTCCAAACTTTGCTGCACCACAGCCTGAACATTTCTCACGGCAATTCGGTGTAACAATGCCTTGTTTTGCACGTTCCCATTCTTCAATCAAGAAACGCTTACTAACACCGATATCAATGAAATCCCATGGAAGAATTTCGGTCACTTCACGTTCTCTTGTTGTATAGAAATCCATATCAATATCATTTTTTTCAAATGCAGACATCCATTTCTCATTATCAAACCATTCGGTCCATGCATCAAAAATTGCACCGCTCTTATAAACATCATAGATTACCCGGTTAAGCCTTCTGTCGCCTCTTGCAAGTACACCTTCTAACGCAGATACATCTGTCTCGTGATACGTAAATTTCATAGATTTTGCATTCGTCTGCTCTCTAAATGTATCTTTTACATGATGTGCTCTGTCACGATACGTCTTAGGATCAAGCATAGGCGCCCACTGGAATGGTGTAAACGGTTTCGGTACAAAGAATGATGCAGACGCAGTAATTGCAACTTTACCATTTCGTTCTTCTTTCGGTATGCTGTAATAAGCTTCTGCAACTGTCTGACAAAGCTTAGGAATTCCTTCCGCATCTTCTACCGTCTCAAATGGCAATCCAAGCATGAAGTAGAACTTCACCTTATTCCAACCACCCTGAAATGCTTGCATAGCACCGTTTAGAATTACTTCTTCCGTTAATCCTTTATTAATAATATCACGAAGACGTTGCGTACCGGCTTCCGGTGCAAACGTCAGCGAACTTTTCTTAATATCTTGTACTTTCTTCATTACGTCGAGTGAAAATGCATCAATACGCAAAGAAGGTAATGAAATATTCACATCATGATTACTAATCTCATCAATCAAGAAATACGTAAATTCTTTCAAACACTCATAGTCCGAAGAACTAAGGGAGCTTAACGAAATCTCTTCATGTCCCGTATTAGCAATCATCTCACGGGCATATTTCTTAAGTAGTTCTACGTCTTTTTGTCTTGTCGGGCGATATATCATACCCGCTTGACAAAAACGACATCCACGAATACATCCGCGCATAATTTCCAAAGTAACTCGATCCTGCGTTACTTTCATATGCGGAACTAATGGCTTTTCCGGGTATGGTGCAGCATTAAAATCTAATACAATTTCTTTCGTAATCGTTCTTGGAACATCTTCGTATCGTGGTTCAAAAGAAGCTATGGTTCCATCTTCGTTGTAGGTCACTTCGTACATGGAAGGAACATACATACCCGGAATCTTAGCAATCGCATGTAATATCTCTTCTCTTGTTGCACCACTTTTTTTCATATCCTTATATACATCAAAGACATCTCCGTATCGGGTCTCACCTTCTCCGATGTAAAACACATCAAAAAATTCTGCAATCGGTTCCGGATTATAGCTGCAAGGACCACCACCGAATACAATAGGATCTGCTAATGTTCTGTCCTTGCTCCATACAGGAATCTTTCCGAGTTCTAATATCTGTAATACATTCGTATAACACATTTCATATTGCAATGTAATTCCCAAAAAATCAAATTCTTTGAGAGGTGTCTGTGTTTCCAAAGAAAACAAAGGAATATCCTGCTCTCTCATTATCTTGTCCAAATCAGGCCAAGGAGAATAGACACGCTCACAATAGGTGTCTTCTCGTTTATTAAACATATCATATAGAATCTGGATACCAAGATGACTCATTCCAATTTCGTATACATCCGGAAAGCACATACAATATCGTATATCTACTAAGTCCAAATCCTTTTTGATCATATTCACTTCATTACCGATATATCTTGCCGGTTTTTCAATTTCCATTAAAATCTCATCTGAAAGTGCTAATTTTGTCATAACTATGTGCAAACGCATATCGTAATCAATGCAGTCTGCAATCCTCCTTTATTCTAGTTTCCAATATTCATATAGGTATCGGTGAAGTCTTCTACTTCATCATACGCTTTACGAACATATCCCATTGCTTCTTTCACTGCAGGTTCTTCCTTTTCCAGTTCGATGATTTGTGTTTTCATCTCAAAAAATGCCATCTGTGCACCTTTTTTCACATCCTGTCCACCATATATATAAAATGAAAAGAGCATTACACTGCTAATAAAAATGAGCATTTTAAAAATGCAAGGACGCCAACATTCGTTTTCCTCTTTTGCGACATCATCAGTCCCATAATACCTATATTTATTGAAATTGTCTAGCTTTTTTCCATGAATTTGCTGTACATTTGTATTATGTTGTTGTCTTAAATCTTCAATTAGTTCTAAATACATTTTATCCAAATATATCTCTCCTTTTTGCTCATCTATCCAATTATATGAATCAAGAAAAAGAAAAAGACCTAGACGTTACGAACCGTCATAGGTCTTACATTTAAAAAATATTTACATGAAATTTCTATTGCCTGATATATGATTCGCAGCTGCAGAAGCTTGTTTTGACATCTGTTCCTTGTTACGCATCATGTCATATTCTTTCTTCTCATCTTCAGACAAGGACTCATAATATGTCTGTTCTTCCTTAGCATCCTTATCAACAGACCTAAAAAACCATACAGCAACAATTACGCAAATTATCAACAATATTAACAACAATGGTAAACTCGTTATTAACATAAGCACATCCTCCTTTACACATGTTATTATATATCATCTTTACAAATTATTCCATTTATTTTTTTAATTCTTAAAACTATGAATCGGTGCCGGAATTCTACCACCGCGGTTAATAAACGCATCACAACTGTATGGATTCACCTGCATAATTGGTGCATATCCCAAAAGTCCACCGAAGTTCAACACTTCACCAGCTTTCTTTCCGACTGCAGGTATAATACGAACAGCTGTTGTCTTTTGGTTCACCATACCAATTGCCATCTCATCTGCAATAATACCTGAGATTGTTGTTGCCTTGGTATCTCCCGGAATTGCAATCATATCAAGACCAACCGAACATACACAAGTCATTGCTTCAAGCTTTTCTAATGTGAGTGCACCACAACTTGCTGCATCAATCATTCTCTGGTCTTCTGAAACCGGAATAAATGCTCCACTTAGACCACCGACATAAGAAGATGCCATAACACCGCCCTTCTTAACCTGGTCATTTAATAAAGCAAGTGCAGCTGTTGTACCCGGAGCTCCTGCATATTCCAGACCAATCTCCTCTAATATCTCACCGACACTATCACCTACAGCTGGTGTTGGTGCCAAAGATAAATCGATGATACCAAATGGTACACCAAGTCTCTTGGATGCTTCTTTTGCAACTAACTGACCAACACGTGTAACTTTAAATGCTGTCTTTTTAATTGTTTCACAAAGCACTTCAAAATTCTCACCACGAACTGCTTCTAATGCTCTCTTTACTACACCAGGACCGGAAACACCGACATTAATAATGCGGTCAGCCTCTGTTACACCGTGAAAAGCACCTGCCATGAACGGATTATCATCCGGTGCATTACAGAACACTACAAACTTAGCTGGTCCAATACAATCTCTATCTGCAGTAAGCTCAGCACTTTCCTTTACGATTTCACCAATTAATTTGACTGCATCCATATTAATACCGGTCTTAGTAGAACCAACATTCACACTACTGCAGACAAAAGAAGTCACATTCAACGCTTCCGGAATAGAACGAATCAACATCTCATCATATTGTGTCATTCCCTTAGATACTAATGCAGAATAACCACCGATAAAATTAACACCAACCGTCTTAGCGGCTTCATCTAATGTCTTAGCAATTTCGACATAATCCGAACTTGATTTACAACAAGCACTACCTACCATAGCAATCGGTGTCAAAGAGATTCTCTTATTCACAATCGGAATGCCGAATTCCATCTCTAATTCCTTACCTACCTTGACCAAATCCTTGGCAGATGTAGTAATCTTTTCGTAAACCTTATCACATGTTGTTTTTAAATCATCTGTTATACAATCTAATAATGAAATACCCATTGTGATGGTACGTACATCCAAGTTTTCCTCACGTATCATCGCATTGGTTTCCATAACCTCATTTATATTAATCATCTATTCTTCCTCCGCCTACAATCTATGCATCATATCAAAAATCTCTTCCTGCTGTAAAGTAATCGTTACATCAATCTCATCACCAATCTGTTTCAATTCAGATGCAATCGTTGCAAAGTCTTTGTTAGAATTCTCAATATTCACGATCATAATCATGTTAAACCATTCCTGTACGATGGTCTGCGCAATATCTAAAATATTGATTTGATTACCCGCAAGGTACTTACACACCTGAAAGATAATTCCTACTTTATCTTTACCAACTACTGAAATGACTGTCTTCTTCATAACAAAAATCTCCTTTATGTAAATATAATACTTTCAAAATCATTCTATATCATACACTTTCTTTCTTAATCGTGCAATGCTAATTTTTGAATAAATGTAAATTAAACTTTGATTATATTTCAATTACCTGTGAACAAGTTTCTCGATTGGCAACCATCAAGTTAAAATCTCTGCAATCATTACTATAAGGATTACCAAACAATTCATTTTTCACAGCCTCAAAAGCTAATTCCGGATAATTATTCTCCTTGCTAAGATGACCAAGATATATCCCTTTTACATGGTCATTTAATAATTCTCGAATCAACTGTCCACCACGTTCATTTGACAAATGGCCTCTTTTTCCGAGTATACGTTGCTTTAGATAATATGGATACGGCCCAACCTCTAACATGCGTACATCATGATTGGCTTCAATCAGCATAGCATCCGCTCCGGAAAGTGCATTTACAATGTGCGCATCATAATCTCCCAAATCCGTTGCAACAGATATCTTTTTGTTGTCATCCGAAACAGTATAACACACCGAATCTACTGCATCATGCCATGTACTGACCGGTCTAATCCATAGATCATTCATCCGGAAGCTTTGTTCCGGTTCAACTCCGTGAAACAAGGATAAATCTATCTTTCCTATATTCTTATATTGGCTAACTGCTTCTAATGTCTTCTCTGTGCCATATACAGGAATTCCGTATTTACGTAGAAATACACCTAATCCTCCGATATGATCCGAGTGTTCATGTGTAATCAAAATTCCACTTAATTCTTCCGGTTTTACATCAATTTCCTGTAATGCTGCAACCACTTTTTTCATACTTACACCAACATCAATCAAAAGATGTGTTTTATCAGAGCCAACATATATGCAATTACCACTACTTCCGCTATATAAACTACAAAGTCTCATAATTATGTATTCACAATAAGAAACACTTCTTATTGTTTATCCTTTCGTTTTAATTATTGTCTTAAAATGCTTTATAAAAGTATCGCATCCACACATGGTTCTACTTTATGATCTAATAAAACCTTAAGTCCATCCGGAATCTTACCTGTCAAATCAATTGAATTGCCTCCTAGCGCCGTCTCGCCGTAAACCACTTGTTCGACAATCGCTTTCATATCAGGATATTCCATACACTCAATAGCAATTCGTTCCTCATATAAAAAGAATTTGATTCTACGGCTAAAACCTGTCGACGGAAATACAAGATCTAATTGTATAACATCATTGTTGTCTTCATCCTTTGAATGATACAGCTTAGCTGCCAACGATACGGCATTCGGACCAATCTCTATTGTTTGATTGTAATAATAACCAAATCCGGCTTGTATAGTCATTCTGTCATATTCTTTTTGGCTTATCATATCCGTTCTTCTAAACGCATCCCGTTTTTCTTTCTTAAGTATCTCCTTTATAAAACAAAGACTCATTGTGCTTTTTGATACTTTACACAAGATATCTGTCACTGCATATGGCGGAAATTGATACATACCGCGCATCATATAAGGAAATAGGTGAAATGTGCCCTGTTTTATATGCAATCTTTTTTTATGAAAAGAACTACATATCTTTTGCAAATACTCTAATTGTTTTAAATCCTCTTTTTGTTTTGTTTTTCGATATATTGTACCGGACAACATTCCGTCTGCATTTGCTAACGACTTACCATCACAAAATGCTTGGAATGCAGATATGAATTGCTTATAAAATAATTTTTCTTTTAATTTCTTATCCGGTTGATACAAAGCCTCATCTTTCATACAATCTACTATCGTTCTTGTGAGGAATGAATCCGGAAACATTTTATCATTATGCGCATTGGTTGCAACAACCAATTTTTGTTTTTCATCAATAATCACATGCTGTCCATACATACCACTTAGCATATAATATCCATCCGGCAAATGCCATAATTGATATCCGTAGCCTACAGCTAATGCGTCTACATCCTGAGCAACCTTAGTCTCTTTCATTTTTCGGATATATACAGTATCAATCAATTGTCTTCCGTTATAAAAACCATCATTGGCTATAAACAAACCAATCTTAATCATACCATCTAAGGATAAATGCATCCCCCATCCGCCACGTTCTATTCCTTTGGGACATAATTCCCATGTGACATGATTGATGCCTAATGGTTCTAACAAACGTGGACGAAGATATTCTAACAAGGACTGATTCGTCACTTTACATACAATCGCCGAAAGCATATACGTATTCATACTATTGTATATAAATTGCGTTCCCGGTTCACCGTGACAATCCGTCAACAAAAAAGCTTTTGCCCAGTCTTTTTCAACCATTGCACTAACTTCCGTACATTTACTCATAGAAGTCATAGTAAGTAAATGTTCGATTGTAATCTGTTTCACATATTTTGAAGTTAAGATACTTTCATATTCAGGAAAAAATGATAGTACCTGATCTTTTTCAGATAATAAACCTTCTGCAATTGCAAACATTACAGCAATTGCAGTAACTGTTTTGCACGTAGAATTCGTAATATGCGGATTATCTTCCGTATAAGGTGGACAATAACCTTTGCATATCAAATTCTCTCCTTTAGCAATCGCTAAACCATCTAACATGACACTACGATTTTCAATGAGTTCCTTATTCATATCAGAAAGCCTTCTTGCTGACAATCCAAGTTCCCATGTTTCTTTCATTCCTAATGGTTTTTCCGTAACATCATGTATTTCTGAAAAGCAAAGCTTTGGAATATTCGTCATTTCTTCGTCTTGAAAGTTAGAAATCAACCTCGATATATAATTCATTCCATAAAACTGTCTTGGTATATTCATTGAATCAACAACCCCTTATAGTAAGCTAAAATTCTAATGATTTGATAAAAACTTCATTAAATGTATCCAGGTTTGCAAG
This sequence comes from Lachnospiraceae bacterium, assembly GCA_015057435.1. Classification (GTDB taxonomy): domain Bacteria; phylum Bacillota; class Clostridia; order Lachnospirales; family Lachnospiraceae; genus CAG-590. Next base: position 46,143 of record SVEJ01000005.1, on the reverse strand, counting down.
TTCGAAACTAATCATTCGATTATACATGGAAGTATATGTACGAAGGATATGTCTTCGTTCAGACTCATCGGCCAACATATACTGTTTGGCACCTTCTAAAGAGGTATTACCACAAATCTGAATTCTATTTTTCCACTCTATCGGCAACATATTCAATGTGAATACATCTTCTATGTCCATATAAAATCCCAATCCACCACTAATATACACTTTATCTACATCTTGAACACGAATATCGGATTTCTCCAGCAAACATTGAACTCCTGCATAGATTGCAGCTTTTGCTAATTGAAAATTACGAATATGTTCTTGTTTGATTATCATGTCAGGGCGAATATTAATACTGGTTTCAAACAAAGAATCCGCAAGTTTACCGGTCGAATCAATCAAACCTCTTTTCAAACATTTTGCAATCACGTTCATCGATTCACTTCCGTATTTCGCACCGGTTACTACATGATCAAAAACCGGCCCGCACGCCGTAGATGTAGCGTATCCATGTTCTTCATTTATCAATAACAGTTCTCCATTTGTTCCAAGGTCAATCAGTAAATCATAGGAATTCTTATTCCCTAACTGCAAGTAATATGCACCGGCAAGGATGTCAGCACCGACAAATGCCGAAACTCCCGGAAGATAATGATAGGTAACACCATCTGTTTCCTCACTATAATATGATAAATCTACCGGTTTAAACGGTGCATATGCCAATCCATCTACCTCTAACTCTCTTATAATATGCATCATGGTTGTGTTACCTGTATATACAATTGTTTTGATATATCGATAGTCGAAACCTAGTCGTTCTTGTAATTCTTTTTTCAATGAATCCAAAACACATTTTTTCATCTTTTCTAAATTACAGGAATCTTCTATACAACGCTTAATTCTCGAAATGATATCTGCACCATAGATATGTTGCGGATTCGAAAATGAAAAAGAGCATATTTCAACCTTATGATTCATGTCAAAACAAGACACACCGATATTCGTAGAACCCAAATCTACAGCAATACCAATTGTTCGTGTTATGCTTTGATTACTCATAATATAATACGCTCCTTTTCAAACAATTATAAAATTATTAATAAATACTCTTCGGATTCTTCTCAATCGGTCGATATCCCTTGTCAGCAAGTACCTGCAAAATCTGGTCCTTATGTTCAGGACCAAATGCTTCTAATGTAATAATCAACTCCACAGCTGCATTACGATTCAGATTAACAAACTGATTATGGTCTAACTTAATAATATTTCCCTTCAGTTCTGCAATTACAGAGCTTACATTCATCAACTCACCCGGCTTATCAGGAAGAAGGACTGAAACTGTAAAGATTCTGCTTCTAGCAATCAATCCGTGCTGTACGACAGATGCAAATGTAATGACATCCATATTACCGCCGCTCAAGATACTAACAACCTTTTTATCTTTGAAATTCAACTTCTTCACTGCTGCGGCTGTTAATAATCCGGAGTTTTCTACAAGCATCTTGTGATTTTCTAACATATCAAGGAACGCAACAATCAAGTCACTATCCTCTACTGTAATAATCTCATCTACATTTTCTTTAATATATGGGAAAATATTGCTTCCCGGTGTTTTTACAGCAGTACCATCAGCAATTGTATCTACAACAGGTAGTGTTGTAATCTTTCCATTTTTCAACGACTCTTTCATACATGCTGCTCCAGCAGGCTCAACACCGATAATTTTGATATTCGGATTCAGCATCTTTGCCAATGTTGAAACACCGGTAACAAGACCACCGCCGCCAATCGGAACAAGAATATAGTCAACGGTAGGTAGTTCTTTTATAATCTCCATTGCAATCGAACCTTGGCCACATGCGACATCTAAATCATCAAACGGATGAATAAACGTCATACCTTTATCCTCTGCCATTTCTAATGCATACTGACAGGATTCATCGTATACATCACCATAAAGAATCACATCTGCACCATAAGATTTCGTACGATTTACCTTAATCAACGGTGTCGTTGTAGGCATAACAATTGTTGCTTTCACACCGTATGCTTTTGCAGCAAATGCAACACCCTGTGCATGGTTACCTGCAGATGCAGTAATTAATCCTTTGCTACGTTCTTCGTCTGATAACGTTGATATCTTATAATACGCACCACGAATCTTATATGCACCTGTAACCTGTAAGTTTTCCGGTTTTAAATATACTTTATTCCCACTTTGTGCACTGAAGAAATCACTATATATCAGTTTTGTCTGATTGACAACTTTTTGTACGGTATTGTACGCTTCTTCAAATTTTTCTAATGACAACATCAATTGCTCCTCCTAATTTTACGGATCATTTCAATCCTATTCTTCATCCTCCGAAATCAAGATTTCAATATCACTTCTCGTATCCATATCAGCGAATAATGCATTGACATATGTTTCCGGATTGAATTTTTGCAAATCATCAATCTGTTCACCGACACCAATATATTTAACAGGAACATTTAATTCTGATTGAATTGCAATCGCAATTCCGCCCTTTGCAGTTCCGTCTAACTTCGTCAGGATGATACCATTAATCTCTGTAACGGTACTGAACTGTCTGGCTTGTTCTAATGCATTCTGACCTGTGGAACCATCTAATACGATTAATGTTTCCAAATGTGCATCGCCATATTCGCGTTCGATAATCTTTTTCATCTTTGCCAACTCATCCATAAGATTTTTTTTATTATGAAGACGTCCTGCAGTATCTATCAATAAGATATCAACATCTCTTGCTGCAGCAGCTTTCACTGCATCAAATGTTACTGCACCCGGATCAGAACCTTCATTCTGGGCAATAATCTCAACGCCTGCACGATTTGCCCATGTTTTTAACTGGTCAATTGCTGCAGCACGGAATGTATCTGCCGCACACATCATAACGCGCTTACCGCGCCCTTTGTATTGTGCAGCAAGTTTGCCGATGGATGTTGTCTTACCGACACCATTGACACCGATAATCAGCATAACCGTCTTCTTATCTTCAAAATCATAAGCACTGTCATCTACCAACATCTGCTCTTTGATTATATTGATAACCAATTCTCTGCAGGCTTCCACTTCTTTGATATGATTTTTCTTAACAAGTGCTTTTAATTCATCAATAATACGTTCTGTTGTATCAAGTCCCAGATCAGCCATAATCAAGGTTTCTTCGAGTTCATCATAGAAATCATCGTCGATAGAAGAAAAACCGCTAAAAAGCTGATTAAAGCTTTGATTCAGACTATCTCTCGTCTTTGTAAGACCGGCAAAAAGGCGTCCGAACAACCCTTTTTTCTTAGTTGGTTTTTCCTGAAGCTGTTCTTCGTCATCTGTTTCATTATCGGACACAATTTCTGAAGCCTCATGTGTATTAGTATCATTTGATTCCTGATCATCTGCTTCATCAAACTCAGTAACATCTTGAGACAAACTTTCATCTTCAATGTTTTCTACTTCTTGAACAGCATTCATTAGTGAATCATCAATCTGTTTTTCATTCTCTTCTGCATTCTTCTTTTTCTTAAAAAAATCAAACATTCAACTCTCTCCTCATAATAAGCCTAGTCATCCAACTCGTTCTCAATTAAGTTAACAGATACCAAGGTAGATACACCCTTTTCCTGCATGGTAATACCATAGAGTACATCTGCAGCTTCCATTGTACCCTTTCTATGCGTGATAACAATAAACTGCGTATCTTTCGTAAGCTTATTCAGATACTTCGCATATCTGGTAACGTTAGAATCGTCAAGTGCCGCCTCAATCTCGTCTAACAGACAGAATGGGGATGGCTTCAGACTTTGAATTGCAAACAACAACGCAATGGCAGATAATGCCTTCTCACCACCGGATAACTGCATCATATTCTGCAATTTCTTACCAGGCGGCTGTGCAATAATACGAATACCCGCTTCTAAGATATCTTCATTATCCACAAGCTCCAAAGTAGCTTTACCACCACCGAACAGCTCACGGAACACTTTGTCAAACATAACCTGAATCTCATTAAACTTCTGCTCGAATTGTGTACGCATCGCAGCATCAAGTTCGGCAATAATCTGTAAAAGATTCGTTTCTGCCTTGATGATATCATCATGCTGTCCCTTTAAGAATTCATAACGTTCTGAAACAATCTTGTAATCTTCAATCGCATTGACATTGACATCACCTAATGCTTTGATCTTCGCCTTAACCGCCGTTACTTCACGTTTCAAGCTGTCAAGATCATTCAAAGTCGCATCTTTTAATTCAACAGCAGACTGATATGTAAGCTCATACTCTTCCCACATATATTTGCTAAGCGCATCTGCCTGTTCTGTAATCTTTTCAACCTGGGCTGCAAGCTTAAATGATGATTTATCAAGCTTGGTAATCTCTTCATTCAATTGCTCACGTTTTGTAAAGAATTCCTTATGCTTTGCATTTAATTCTTCTTTGTCCGTAAGATCTTTCGCCAAAGAACCTTCTAATGTCATAATTTCTTTCTTATCCGCATCAATCAATGCTTTATATTGATTAATTCTTGCAACCAGACCCTCGATTGCTTTTCCGGAATCTGACATCTGAGAGCGATATACTTCCAATTCTTCTTTTAACTTCGTCTCCTCTGCGCGGATACGACGAAGATTCTCAATCAAGAAATCATCTTGCTGCTTGATTGTATTGAATTCAATCATCAATTCAGATACTTTTTCATTGGCAAGTCGTAATTCCTCTTTCTTATCTTGTACCTGATTTTCCAAACCAACAATACGTTCCTCTAATGCCTGCTTTGCAACCTCTGCCTGTTTATGATTCTCGTATAATTCGTTCTTGTTCTGATTAATCTCTTCAATCTGTGATTCCAATTCCTTGTTCTCACGATTGACAGATGCAAATGCATTCGCTGTTTCAGCAAGATTCTTTGACACCTGCTCAATATTCATACTAACTGTATTCTTTTGCAAGTATAATTCTTGTAACTGCAAGTTATAATCTTCTTTTGCAGTCTTTAACGCCTCGCGTTTTTCACGAATCTGTGTCTCTTCTTTTGTTGCCAATGCAATTTCTTCATTAATCTCCGTAAGCTCTTTTGTAAGTTCATCAAGCTCACGCTTACGTCCTAACAGATTCGATGAATTCTTGAACGCACCACCGGTCATCGCACCGCCCGGTGTAAGGAGTTCTCCTTCCTTTGTTACGATTCGAAGACTCTGATTATACTTCTTATTCACAGCAATCGCATGATCAATTGTATCTACAACAAGAATGCGTCCAAGTAAATGATTCGTAACCGCACTATACTTGTCATGTACTTTTACAAGATCTTTTGCTAATCCGATAACACCCGGTTCCTTTAATGCATCTTTATTACTAAATTCACTATATTTGCCACCAATTGTTGTAAGTGGTAAAAATGTTGCCCTACCGAATCTGTTCTTTTTCAAAAACTGAATGAGTCGCTTTGCAGTATTCTCATTATCCGTAACAATATTCTGAATGCTGCCGCCAAGTGCAGTCTCAACAGCAATCTCGTATTCCTGATTAACCTGAATAATATCAGCAACTACACCAACAATACCCGGATTAGAATCTTTTTGTTCCATTACACGCTTAATGGAATTACCATATCCATCATAACGCTCTGTAATGTTTCTTAATGCTTCTAACTTGGATTTGACACTGCTGTATTCATTATTGGCGTTAAACAGACGCGTCTTGTTCTCATTCATGTCAATTGTGCTCTGATCAAGATCCGCATCAATCTTTTCAAGATTAGACAAGATATCCGTAACTGTTTTTTCGATTTCAGCAAGCGATACATTATGTTTTTCAAACTCTTCTTTGTCTTTTTGCTCATCAGACTTAAACTGCAAAAATCTCTGATTCAACTGCGTTTTACGATAGCTGATATTCTCAAGCATTGCATCGTAACGACCTACTTTTGCTTTTAGATTCGCATCATCATTCATATATTCAATGATATCTGCTTTGCTTTTTTCTATTTCTTCGGTTAATTTTGCAATCTCTTCTTCGATTCCTTCACTGACTTCCCTTGCTTCATCTACAACATCATCTGCACTATCCATCTTTTCATCAAGAATTGCTTTCTTTTCCTGGAATTCCTGTTTTTCCTTGTTCTGTGCAGCTAACGCCTGATTGATTCTGTCAATCTGTTCACTCATATGAATATCCGTAGATTTTGCATTCGAAATCTGCTGATTCAATACATTCACTTCACCTTCATTTCTTTCGTTTTGAAGCTTCAATTCATGTATCTTATTACGGTTTTCATCAATTGCATGATTGCATTGTTCTAAGACCGTCTCAATTCGTTCATACTCATTCTTCGTATCTTCGAATTCCTTTTTCAAACGGTCACAATCATCATTGACAATATGTAATTTTTCTTCATTTTCTTTTAATAACGAGTCAATCCGTTCATTTTCAAGAAGGAAAACATTCACGTCAAAACGCTTTAATTCCCCCTTATAAAGCAAATATTTCTTTGCCACTTCAGACTGCTTCTCTAATGGACCTACCTGCTTTTCTAATTCTGACAAAATGTCGTTAACACGACTAAGATTCTCTCGCTCTGCAGCCAATGATTTCTCGGTTGCAGCTTTGTTTTTCTTATATTTTACAATACCGGCTGCCTCATCGAATAATTCTCTTCTTTCATCAGGCTTACCCGAAAGAATACGCTCAACCTGACCCTGTCCGATAATAGAATAACCTTCTTTACCGATACCGGTATCAAAGAAGAGTGCATGTACATCCTTAAGTCGGCTTACCGTACCATTAATCAAATATTCACTTTCTCCGGAACGATATACACGTCTTGCAACGGTTACCTCTTCATAATCAATCGGTAATGAATGATCGCTGTTGTCAAGTGTAATCGCTACATACGCAGAACCATGCGGCTTTCTAAGCTCTGTACCTGCGAATATGACATCTTCCATCTTGGCACCACGAAGCTGCTTGGCACTTTGTTCACCAAGTACCCAGCGCACAGCATCACCAACATTACTCTTTCCTGAACCATTCGGTCCAACGATACCTGTGATACCTTTATTAAATTCAAATACAATTCGATTGGCAAAGGATTTGAATCCATATACCTCAATACTCTTTAAATACATATATACTCTCCACTTTCGTTCATTCAGAACAATCTTTTTCTCTAAATGTTAAGATTGCCTTGTATGCTGCCATCTGCTGTGCATTTTTCTTCGATGTTCCCTCGCCTTGTGCAACCGCAACACCATCTACTAATACTTCCGTAACAAACTTCTTGTTGTGATCCGGTCCCGATTCTTCAAGAACTTCATATGTAACAACACCTTTTCCGTCTTTTTGTACCATTTCCTGCAATGTTGTCTTTGCATCATAGAACAATGACTTACTTTCGATATCTGTCAGTAAAAATGTTTTTACATATTTTCTTGCCGGTTCCATTCCTCCATCTAGATAGATTGCACCTAATACTGACTCGAACAAGTCACATAAGATGGAACTTCTGTTACGTCCGCCGGTTAATTCTTCGCCTTTTGACAATAAAACGTATTTGCCAAATGATAATTGTTCTGAGATTGCAGATAATGTAAATTCACATACAATTGATGCACGCAATTTTGTCAATTGACCTTCTGTCAACTCTTTGTAATTATCAAACAAAAATTCACTTGTAATAAGCTCTAATACAGCATCACCAAGAAATTCAAGTCTTTCATAGCTTTCCATCCCGGTCTTTTTCATTTCGTTGATAAAAGAGCTGTGTGACATTGCCTGTTTTAATAAAGCTTTGTTCTGAAACGTATATGCTATATTACGCTCCAAAGCTTGTTCATCATAATTCAACATCTTATATCCCCCAAAAGCTATATTAAGCTTCCTGATCATCTAATAGATACTTCTTAATTTTCCCGTTAATATCCTGCTTTTTGAACGTTTCAACCTGGAATAATGCATTCTTCACTTCCTTATTCGTTGCATTACCGTGAATCTTAACAACTAATCCGTTCAAACCAAGAAGCGGTGCCCCACCGTGTTCTGTTGTATCAAAGAATTTTAACGTTTGTTTTAACTGAGGCTTCACCAAAAGGGCTCCGAGTGTTGAAATAGGTGTTGCTGTCATACCTTCTTTCACCTTACCAACAAGTGCCTTTGCCAAACCTTCTGTCAGCTTTAACATAACATTACCAACAAATGCTTCCGTTACAACAACATCTGCTGCTCCGTTTGGAAAGTCTCTCGCTTCAATACTTCCGATGAAGTTAATATCCTTACATTCTTTCAATAACGGAAATGTTTCTTTTACAAGTGCATTTCCCTTCTCTTCTTCTGCACCAATATTCACAATCGCCACACGCGGATTCTTAATACCAATTACATTCTCCATATAGATGGAACCCATTTTGGCAAATTGTACAAGATTGCTTGCTTTTGCATCTACATTCGCACCACAGTCAATTAAGAGACTAACACCATTCATTGTTGGTACAACCGGTGCTAACGGAGCACGCTCAATTCCTTTCATCTTACCAACTAGTACCTGACCGCCAACCAACAATGCACCTGAATTACCGGAAGAAACGCATCCATCTGCTTTTCCTTCCCTAACCATCTTAAGACCTACAACCATGGATGAATCCTTTTTCTGACGAATTGCATTCACCGGTGAATCATGACAGGTAATTTCTTCTGTTGTATTCACGATTTCAATACGATCCTTCGGATAATCGTACTTACTTAATTCTTTTTCCAATTCTTCCTGCGGACCTGTAAGATATACAAACAAATCCTCCTTTTCCTTTACAGCATTGACTGCACCTAATACATGTTCTCCCGGAGAATTATCTCCACCCATTGTATCTAATGCAACTCTAATTAATTCTGCCATTATTATCCCTCCGTTTTATCAATATTCCTTTGCTTAGATGTATAAAACAAAACGTATCTTGTTCCATACATCTAAGCAAACTTTAACTAAAATACTATACCATAAAAACCATTCTTTGACAAATGTTTCTATTCGTTGTTACATATAGAGCAACATCCTTTTTCTTGGATAATATATTATTTTTTTATATATTAGAAAAGCCAACTGATTATGATCAGCTGGCTTTTGTATTCAATATTTCATTTACCATTGCAAGTTGTCTGCTTCCATTGTTCGGTCTCTTAATAATAATTGTTTTGTGGCATCTTTCACATCGGCACCATCAAATAATACAGCATTTACCGTTTCTACAATCGGCATCGATACACCATGTTTTTTGCCAAGTGCTAACGCTGCTTTTGCAGAATAGACACCTTCTACTACCATCTTCACTTCATCCATTGCTTCCTGGTATGACTTCCCCTGGCCAAGTAAGAATCCGGCGTTTCGATTTCTTGAATGTTTTGATGTACAAGTAACAATCAAATCACCAATTCCTGATAGTCCGGCAACAGTTTCTATATGACCGCCCATAGCAATTACAAGACGACTAATCTCAGAGATACCTCTGGTCATTAAGGCAGCCTTGGTATTATCGCCAAAGCCTAGTCCGTCAATTGCACCTGCTGCTAACGCAATTACATTCTTAAGGGAACCACCTAATTCTATACCGATCACATCAGGACTTGTATAGACACGGAACACTTCATTCATGAATGCATCCTGAACAACTTCCGCTACTGCTTTATCTTTCGAACCTGCAACAACAGTTGTCGGAATCTTTCTACCAACTTCTTCAGCGTGACTTGGTCCGGAAAGAATCGCCACTCTCGCATTTGGACATTCTTCACTAATAATCTCTGTCATTGTCTTATATGTATCATCTTCAATACCCTTTGCAACATCTACAATGATTGTATCGTTTTGTATATACTTTGAAGCTTCATGCATCGTAGAACGAACAAATGGTGACGGAACTGCACACACAACCATCGATGCACCATCTAATGCCATCTCCATGTCTGTTGTGAACTCGATTGTTCCCGGAACAATCACACCCGGTAGCTTATCTCTTTGCTCTCTGAAATCTTTTAACATTAAAATCTCTTCCGGATCAATAGACCATACAACAACCTCATGGTCGTTATTAGCTAAAACGATTGATAACGCCGTGCCCCAACTACCGGCACCTAATACACAAACTCTCATATGATATACCTCCGTTACTTTTGAGCCTCTTCTAGCTCCGGCTTTTTAGAAAAAATTTTATTCTCCTCACCACGAATCAGTCTTCCGATATTGGCTTTGTGACGTTCAAATGCCAGTGCTGCAAAAAGAAAAAGTACAACATAGCATTCAGTCAAATCTGCACCTGCATAAGGTGTATCTGTTACAGGATTCATAATATTCCCCGTCATTCCGAGTATCATAAAACTTAAGAATAACAATGTAACAACGATTAATGAACCAAGGGAAACATAACGCGTAATTGCTACACAGATTATAAATGAAAACAGACAAATCAGCCACAATCTCCAATCCAACGTTCCAAAGATAACGCCGGCTGTTGCAGCAATTCCTTTTCCACCCTTAAAATTCATATAAAATGGGAAATTATGTCCGAGAACAACACCCAAACCACCCCATAGAATCATTGGATACATAATATCCGGGAAAAACATGGTGCCAATTACACGTGCAAGAATGCATACAATAGCTGCCTTGAAAAAATCACCTAATAAAACGATAATTCCTGCTTTTTTACCAAGTACACGTAACGCATTAGTTGTACCCGAATTACCACTTCCATGCTCTCTAATATCAATTCCGTGTGCTTTACCATAGATAAATGCCGTCTGTATCATACCAAAACAATATCCAATCACAACACACAGTACTCTAACTAAGATTTCCATATAAATTATCAGCCTTTCTCTTTTCTCTCGCGGTAGATAAACTTAAGCGGTGTCCCCTTAAATCCGAACGCATCTCTCATACGATTCTCGATATATCTTGTATATGAGAAATGTGTCAGATTCTTATCATTTACAAAGATAACAAATGTTGGTGGTTTTACCGCTACTTCTGTCATATAGTATAGACGAAGTTTCTTACCTTTATCAGAAGGTGGTTCCTGCATCGCAACCGCTTCTGTAAGAATTTCATTCAACACACCTGTACCAATACGAAGTGCATGGTTATCAACAACCAAATCAATCATATCGAATAATTTCGGAAGACGTTGTCCTGTCTTAGCAGAGATGAACATCACTTCTGCATATGGCATGAAAGAAAGAATTCTACGTACTTCTTCCTCAAATTTATAGACAGTTTTATCACTCTTCTCGATAGCGTCCCATTTATTCACCGCTATAATCATACCTTTACCGCGGTCATGTGCAATACCTGCAATCTTCGCATCCTGTTCTGTTACACCTTCTGTTGCATCAATCACAAGCACACATACATCTGCACGTTCAACAGCAGACACAGTACGAATAATCGAAAAACGTTCAATCTCTTCATGAATCTTACTTTTTCTGCGAAGACCTGCTGTATCGATGAATACATATTCCCTGTCATCTCTGACAACCGGTGTATCAATCGCATCTCGTGTTGTTCCTGCAATATCTGATACAATCACACGGTCCTCACCTAATAACTTATTAATAATGGAACTCTTACCAACATTCGGCTTACCGATAATCGCAATCTTCGGTCTGTCGTCTTCTTCCGCACCTTTTGCTTCCATATCAAAATGAGATACCACTTCATCAAGCATATCACCAAGGCCTAGCTGAGAGGCTGCAGAAACAGGGAATGGATCACCCAGTCCCAAGTTATAGAACTCATATACATCCGGCATGAATTTATCAAAATTATCTACTTTATTCACAACCAAAACAACCGGTTTGTGTGAGCGTCTAAGCATATCTGCAACCTTATGGTCTGCATCTACCAATCCCTGACGAACATCCACAATGAACATAATGACATCAGCTGTATCAATGGCAATCTGTGCCTGTGCACGCATACTTTTAATAATAATATCCTGACTTTCCGGTTCAATACCACCGGTATCAATCATTGTAAAATTATAATCTAACCAGTTCACATCTGCATAGATACGGTCTCTTGTTACACCTGGCGTATCTTTTACAATAGAAATCTTAGAACCGGCTAACACATTGAATAATGTGGACTTACCAACATTCGGTCTTCCTACGATGGCAACAATTGGCTTACTCATTGTCATCCTCCTTTTCTTAAAAGCACATTTGCTTTTTCAAATCGTAACTTCATATTTCTAACTTCAAACTGCAACTCTCAATAGTTTACAATAGAGCAATGGTTTTGTAAACATACATTTTTACTAAATAAATCCGTAAAATTACGCAATAAAACAGCAAGTTAGCCTTTTAACATCATGACTCCGGCAAGATTGCCGCGCATTCCGTTACTTGAACGATGCGAAAACAAAAAATCAGGATTACAACAAGTACAAATGTCTGTTATATCAATATGTTCAGGTAAAATCCCAGCCTCGAGCAAAGTAATTTCACATGCTTTATGAAGATTCAATTGATATTTCCCATTTTCTTTTCTATATAACAATTCATCTCCGTAGCCTTCACCAAACACTTCAAAAAAGCGCAATGCAACATCCTCACTTACTTCGTAACACGGTTGACAGATAGAGGGCGCAATTGCAACAATTATATCTCTCGGATTCGAACCATATTCCTCTTCCATATATGCAATCATCTTGGCACCAATTCGCTCAACAGTTCCTTTCCAGCCGGAATGTGCCATAGCAATTACTTTCTTAACCGGATCATAGAAAAACAGCGGTACACAATCTGCATAAAAAGTAATCATAGGTACACCCGGTTCATCCGTTACCAAACCGTCAATTTCAAGAATATCACTTTCTCTTGTGATTCCTTTACCACAATCTTCACTTGTCACTTTATGAAAGTTTGTCAAATGCACTTGATTGGAAAATACAAGTTTTGTTTCATCATATCCTAAGGCCTTCGCAAATCTTTTGTGATTCTCAACTACAGCTTCTCTCTCGTCTCCTCTTGTAAAACTTAGATTCATAGAGCCTAAGTGTGCTTTTGACACACCTCCAAGACGTGTTGAAAACCCATGTATCATATCCCCTTCAAAAGCAGCAAGCTTTGGAAAGGTGATATATGTAACACCTTCTTTTTCATTGATATTACATGTCTTTTTATCGTGAATATATCTAATCTGCATATTATTCTCCATCATCAAAATTAATTATCAACATCCATCATAAGAATCTATAATTAAAATCTATTATGCATCAACATCAGGTAAATGAAAAAGCATCCTTAAAATAAGAAACCTTATCGTTCAACACAGCTGCGACATCAAAACGAACCGGTGTCGTCTCCGGTAGATGTTTTTCATACAGATAAAACTGCGCCACCTTGCATATCCTTCTCTGTTTACTATAACCAACAGCCTCTTGCGGCAAACCGTATGCAGTACTCTTTCGATATTTTACCTCAATAAACACATAATATGTATCATCTTTAGCAATAATGTCTATTTCTCCCTGACGACATCGATAATTCGTCTCAAGTATACAAAAACCTTGTTCCGTAAGATACTGTGTGATAAATCGTTCAACCTCGGCTCCTAATTTACGCTTATTATACGCTTCTTTCATATCTATCCTTTGCATTTCATCATCTATTTAACTTGCTCTTAATCTTGTCCATGCGATCGACATAGACCAAAATCTCAGCAACCACCCCATATAGTTCCGGTGGTATCATATCACCGATATCCAATTTCGAAAGGGTATCAGTCAAGCCTTCATCTTTATAAGTCGCAACATCCGCTTCCTTTGCCTTTTCAATAATTCGCTCGGCAATCGCACCTTGTCCGGAAGCAATTACTTGTGGTGCCTGATTACTCGGATCATAAGATAAGGCGACCGCTTTTTTCTTCTTTTCTCTTCTCTCCTCTACCACAAGACATCCCTCCATGTTTCTTCTACATGTATGCGAAACTTTTCAATACAGTACAACTTTATCACAACGTAAATTAAAGTTTCGCAATCACTTTTATTCTACATTCTTGCATCAAATGTATAGCGCTTAATACTTCTTTCCGCATTCTCATCAATAATCTCATCCACCACTTTGTTAATCGATTCTTGCGGTGTTCTTTTGACAACCTCATTCGTAAGCGAAAATCCACGATCCGCCAATTGTTTTGCAAGCTGATTCATATGCTCCGTTACGATATCAACACTTACCTGGTCATCGAGATAAAATCTTGCATTTACATTCGTTCCGGTTAATGTAACATGTACATCCGTATTTCCAAGATTATCCATATCAAGATGCAACATCACGCTGATTCCGTCTTTCTTTTGCGCCAGCTTTCTTTTATCCGCATAGACAAACAATTCAGAATTCGCATTTTGGTTCGTTAATTTTAACGGCATCTGCGCATAGATCATCTGTTGATTAATCTGGTCCATAAACTGCATATTCTGTCTCATATTTTGGAAACTCTGTTCCATTGATTTTCCTTCTCCGCCGTTAGTCGAAATGATATTTTCAAATGAACGGCTTTGCTTCAAAATCTTATCGTACAACTCATCAATTTCTTTTGGATCTTTCATATTCTTCGGTTGTAATGACCAATTTTTCTTAATCGTCTCGGAAAACAGATTACGAAATTCGTTAGAATCCAAAATACTGCGTATTGCACTGTCACCGGCATTTGATGTTGACAGTGTTTGCAAAATCTGATTTAACAATTCTTCTCCTGATTTTGATGTTTGAAACATCGTCTGGATTTCTTCGTTAGAAACACCGGTAGCAAGTAGTGCATTGGAAAGATTATTCATACCTTCTTTTGATAATCCTACCTGCTGTGCAATCTCTTGTGTTAAACCTGTCTGATTCATTGTTGTTTCCGAAACTGTATCAGACGCAATTAAAGAACCATTATCATTAATCATTTCCTGTTGTATCACCTGCGTTAATTCCTGCGATGTATTAGAAAGCGTATTCGTAATTGCCTGTTCTGTATTGGTAACGTTGGCATTACTAACGTCTGCTGATACCGTATCACTATTTTGCAAGATAATTCCTGCTTCTTGTCCCTCCTGTACAGGCATCTGTTGTTGTATACCTTCTTGACCTTGTTCGCCCTGTATCATTGATAAAATCTGATTCGCAACCGATACAAGCGTCTGCCCACTTGTATTTTCAGGAAACGCCTGTGTAAATGATGCCATATCTGTTGCTACATTCGAAATATCATTTGTTAATTGATGCTGATATCCTTGATATCTTTCAAACTGTGCAATATTCTCAGGTGTAACCGGAATATTCATCTTATTAAGTGAAACGAGCGTTTGTATAGAAGTTCCTTCAAATTTCATGCTCTGTGATAAAACTTTCACAAGATTGGCTTTATCAACCGGCATACCTGCATCCATCAATTCTTTTGCAACCGAAAAATTCTTCTCCGTAGGAGAAAGATTAGCTGCATCCAAAGCTCTTTCTAACACTTGTGTCTGTGCACTATATAGTGAATCAAACAGCGGTTTAATCAAAACTTGATTCGACGTGTTTTCTTTTACTGAGAACAACAATCTGTCACCGACACCAAGTTCTACGCCTTCCTGTAATCTGGCCAAAAGTTGTGCCTGGTCTTCTAATGAAATCGTTATCTTGTCACCAACGATATTCAAAACCTCACCTTTGAAGACAGCGCCCTCTTTTAACTGTGCTACACTTGTCTGGGACTGTGACTGTTGTGTTGTTTTTATTTGCTCGATCTGACTATTTTGAATATTCGTATCATAACTTTGTATTACGCGATTACCAATCTGCATCACAATCCTCCTCTTTCTTTTTTTGCATAAAATCTGCGTTCAAGTCTATAGTAGGTTTCCGATAAATGACCTTCTATGTATCTCACAAGGACCAATTTCCTTTAACGCTGCAAGGTGTTTCGGACTTCCGTATCCTTTGTTACTCGCAAAATCATAATCCGGATACTTTGCATCCATCTCAACCATAAAGCGGTCTCTTGTAACCTTAGCAACAATACTTGCTGCTGCAATAGAGACACTCTTTGCATCTCCCTTAATAATAGAAACCTGTTCAATGTCCACTTCAGGAATCTGAACTGCATCATTTAACAAAATATCCGGTTTTACCGACAACTGCGCAATCGCTTTTCGCATTGCAACATAATTGGCCTGTAAGATATTAATCTCGTCAATGCATTTTTCATCAGAAAAACCAATCCCTACCGCAATTGCTTTTTCCATAATGATATCATATAATTCTTCTCTTTTTTTAGCAGATAACTGTTTTGAATCATTCAGATAATAGATATCTTCATCCTTTGGCAAAACAACCGCAGCCGCAACAACAGGACCTGCTAACGGTCCCCTTCCAACTTCATCTATTCCACATATATATCGGCAATTTTCATACTTTCGTTCATATTCTTTCATGCGATATGTGCGTTCTACTTCCGCCTCAAATGCTGCAATTCTTTTCTTAGCACTTTCAACAAGCTTTATAACGCCTGCTCGTTCATCCGTTTCAAAATCAAGAATCAATGTTCTTAATTCGTCTATCGTTGCTTCTGATAATATTTTCTTAATCTCTGAAATACCCATATTTTTCTACTGTGAATCCCACAGTACCTCCTTATCTTCTGAAAGTAAAGAAAGCGGATGGATGCATCCGCTTGTTCTTATCTGTTATTCTACTTTTCCAAACTTAGATAATGGCCAGATTCTAATCGCCACTTTTCCTTCAAATTCATCGCGATGAATATTACCCACTTCTTCAAATCGAGAATCCTTGCTGTCATTTCGATTATCTCCCATAACAAAATATTCATCATCACCTAGTAATATCTCTTCGTCAGCGCGTCCGATCATGCTTGGCGAAATTGTTTCATATCCATATGATTCATCCAAAACCTTACCATCAATATAGATATTGCCTTCTTCATCAATTCGAATTCGTTCTCCCGGAAGACCAATAATCCTTTTTATGTAGAAAACTTCACTGTCATGAAACGGAAATACAACAATATCATATCTTTCAGGATCCTTAAATCGATATGACAATTTATCAATCCAAAGATTATCACCATCTTCTAATGTATCGTACATCGAATCACCACTTACTTCCGTTCGTTGTCCGACAAACGTGATTACCAACCATACAGCAACAAATACTGCAATGACATATAAAAACATTCCTACGACTTCTTTTAAAATACTTACATTCTCTGCGCTCATTTTGTTCTTTGACATTTCCTCTTTCTCCTTATGCTGGTTCTTCTATTGAGATTCGCCCTAGTTTACCATTGCGAAACTCATCTAGTAAAATAATAGAAGCCTTTTCATAGTCTAATTCATTCCCCTTCAATAGACATCCTCTGTTTCGTGCTATCTCTTCCAAATTCACAGCTGCTTCATTTGATTCATCAATCTGATAACGTTCCTGCAAAATTCCAGGATAATGCATCTTTAAGAAATCAATCAGATTACACGCAAGCTCTGTACGTTGCAAAATCTCATCATTAATAGAACCGATAAATGCCAGATGTTCTCCGACTGTATTATCTTCAAACTTTGGCCAAAGAATACCCGGTGTATCTAATAGTTCTACATTCTTGTTAATCTTAATCCACTGTTTTCCTTTCGTAACACCCGGTTTGTTTCCAACCTTGGTACATGCTTTTTTTGCATAGGAATTAATAAATGTCGACTTTCCGACATTCGGAATACCAACAATCATGGCACGAATCGGACGATTCATGATACCGCGTTTCTTATCTCTTTCTATCTTTTCCTTACATGCTTCTTGTACCTTTGCCGTTATCGTCTTCATTCCTTGACCATTACGGGCGTTAATTGTGACAACCATAATTCCTTTTTCTTTGAAATATGTTTCCCACTTGGCTGTTACATGCTCATCGGCCAAATCACATTTATTCAATAAGACAAGACGAAACTTATTATTAGCAAGCGTATCAATATCAGGGTTACGACTACTGATTGGTACTCTTGCGTCTAACAATTCTATCACGATATCAATCAGCTTAATATCTTCCTGCATCATACGTTTTGCTTTCGTCATATGCCCGGGATACCATTGTATATTCATATCAATTTCGTATCATCTGCCAAGACAATACTTCCTCCTTATCTATTTCACTTTTCCGAATTTCTCACGCGGCGATATACGAAAAATAACTTTTCCGCTTAGTTCTTTTCTCGATACATTACCAATATTAACATATCTGGAATCTTCACTATTATTACAATTATCACCCATAAGAAAATATTCATCTTCATCAAGTGTAATCTCATCCTCTGCAAGACCTTCTGTCATAATGAGATCATCAAATGGCAAGTCTTTGATTACATCTCCGTTAATAAATACATGTCCATTCTTAATTAGTACTTTCTCCCCCGGCAAACCAATAATTCTCTTAATATTGAAGTAACTTTCCGTATCATCTTTTAACTTAAATGCGATGATATCATATCTTTGCGGTTCATCAAATGTATATGCTCTTTTATTAATCAAAACAACATCCTGGTTCGATAATGCAGGATCCATACTCTGTCCAATCATCGTTACAGACTGTACACCGAATGTAACAATACTATATGCGAGAATGACAACAACTAATATTGATACAGCCCACCTGCCGACTTCGGCCAAGAAGTCTTTCATATCAAATTCTTCTCTATCGTAACTACTGCGATATCTTCTTCGACGTCTCATGCATCCTCCTAAACTTTGGAAATCTATTCAATCTTAATTATAATACTTTTCGTTCGTATGTTACTCACACCACGTTATTATACACCAAACACAACAAGAAATAAAGGCTAGAGTATTACATACTCCAGCCTTTTTTCTTAAGATTATTTTACTAATTCCTTAACCTTTGCTGCTTTACCTACTCTATCACGTAAGTAATATAACTTAGCACGTCTTACTTTACCACGTCTTACAACTTCAATCTTCTCTACGATTGGAGAATGTAATGGCCAAGTCTTTTCAACACCTACACCATTCGAATTCTTACGAACAGTAAATGTTTCTCTGTTGCTTCCGCCCTGACGCTTAATTACAGTACCCTCGAAAACCTGAATTCTTTCTCTGTTTCCTTCTTTTACCTTTGCAGATACCTTAACAGTATCACCAACGTTGAAGTCTGCAACTTCTGCCTTTAACTGTGCAGCTTCGATGTTCTTAATAATATCGTTCATCACGAACCTCCTTAGAATATAAGATGTTCTTACAAGAATGTCTATGTAGACGTTTTAACTACTCGCAGAGGACCACCCTTAATATGTGAGATTTTCAAAAGAAAATCACAACTCGATTAATATAACACAAAGCTTATATAAATGCAAGCATTTTCTTACATTATTATGAATCTAATAGTTTCTTTTTCTCGCGGATTTCATCTAATGTCATCTGTAATCCGTTCATCTTGTCTAGAATTTCTTTTCTTTGTAATTTAACAGGAAGCATATTACGAGCAAATGCATATTCTTGTATAACCGGTTTTTCATTTTCAATCAGGTAGAGAATAATTGGAGTTTTGCATTTTCTTTCTACATAAAAGAATAAACCCAGTGATAAAATAATACACAAAAGACTTGTTAATGAAGCTAAGTAACCGGTAAAGATACTTTGAATTAATACAATAAAAATGTATATTCCGCCAAACAACACGCACGTCTTTTTTGCCTGTTCAAAATCATCGTCTATTTTTGTGATAGACTTATTCACTCGTTGTAGGCTAGCATCTAATTCCCGAAGATGATTCTTAATATAGCTTTCTTCTTTTGAATAATATTCAAACAGCTCCTGTATATTCACATTCGCTAAGCTATCTTGTTTTAACGAGAATTTACCGGATTTTTCACCGTTATCAGTTTGCTTATCTGATATAATATTATGCTTTTTCAGCAATTCTTCTGTTCTATTCTTATTATTAAGAAGTTCATCCTGTTTCTTTGTAAGTTCTTCTATTCTGTTACTAAGTGAAGCAATCTCTTCTTCTAACATTTCTATACGTTTTTTTGACATCATTTCATCTTTTTGAAACGTATTAATCTCATGTTTTTTTATATATGCGAAAGAACGTTCCGGATTTTTACTAATGTATAACAGAATTAACATGTGTATTTCACGTTTCCATAAGCGATAAGCTGTATATCCGCCAAAAACAAGCATCAGCATCGCAAACAGATACAAAACACCTAATGGTCCGTTATCTTTGAATAAATCTAAATGAAAATAAAAATAGATAACAATAACCAATGATGCCAGAACAAGAAATGTTGTAGGTATAATCCAAAGCAGTTTGAATACGACTTCATGTTCAGCTAACTGTTTTCGTTTCGGAATATATTCATAATGAAACTGCTCACTTCCTAATTGTAATTCCGCAGCTTGTTTTTTAGCCTTTAATTCATATATCTCTTCTGTAATTTTTAATAATTCTGTTTTTTCAAAACCATATCCGCCAAGTTCCATGTTATTGTCCTCTTTTCTCAAGTAAATCAGGTCTACGCTCTTTTGTACGCTGTAAGGACTGCTCTTTTCTCCATGCCTCAATATTTTTATGATGTCCGCTTAACAACACATCCGGAACTCTTTTTCCCATAAATTCTTCCGGTCTGGTATATTGCGGATGCTCAAGCAAATTATCATGAAAAGTCTCAAATTCCGCACTGACATCGTTATGTAATACACCCGGAACAAGACGCGATATCGCATCAATCACGACCATTGCCGGCAACTCACCACCGGTTAATACATAATCACCAATTGACAGATGATCCGTCACAATCATCTCTAATACACGTTCATCAATTCCTTCATAATGACCGCAAAGAAGAATCAGGTCTTCTTCTTTCGCTAATTCTTCAGCAATAGACTGATTAAAAACTTTCCCCTGCGGTGTCATATAGATTACCCTTGGTTTCTTGTTCTCTATTACATTATCTGATGTATCTATTGCCTGATTGTTGTCATCTGATCCGGTACGTAAAGATATATTATCTTTTACATGTTCGTATGCACGATAGACCGGTCCCGGCTGCATCACCATTCCGGCACCTCCGCCATATGGATAATCATCTACCTGACCATGCTTATTCTCTGCAAAATCACGAATATTCACCGCATCAATGGAAATATGTCCATTCTTCACAGCTCGTCCGGTAATAGAGGTTGATAATCCATTCATAACCATCTCAGGAAACAATGTCAAAATATGAAAATGCATATTAATCCTCCATTCCTTTCATCAAACGTACTGTCATCTTCTTTTCATTCATGTCTACATTAATAATACACTCTTTGATTGCAGGTAATAACCATTCTTTCTTATTCTCATCGACGATTACGTATACATCATTGGCTCCTGTAGGAATTACCTCTTCTAAAGTACCAAACATCGTACCGTCTTCTTTGTAAACTAAAATACCAATTAAATCTGTAATAAAATACTCATCTTTTTGTAATTTTACAGCATGTTCTCTATCCACATACAGTTTACACTGCTTATATTTTTCAATATCATTAATATTATCTATTCCTTCAAACTTGAGGATAACCATATTTTTAAAAAACTTGCATCCATTTGCTTTCATCGGAATCATTTCATTTCGAAATTCAATAAAACAATCCTTTAACTTCTTAAAGCGATTATTATCATCTGTAGTTGGAAATACTTTTACTTCACCACGAATTCCGTGTGTAGATGTAATTACACCAATCTGTAATAAATCGTCCATGCTTCCTCCTTAATAAAATAAGTCAACAATTGAATAGTTGCATAAAATTCAGATATCTGAATGGGAACTATTCAATCATCGACTTATACACGATGAAGACATCTCTACTTGATGTCTACGATTACCTTCTTATCACCCTTTGAAGCAGCTGCTTTCACAACTGTACGGATAGATTTTGCAATTCTACCCTGCTTACCGATTACCTTACCCATATCTTCCTGGGCAACCTTAAGCTCAACATAAATGGCGTCATCCTTTGAAGTCTCGATTACTTCAACCTGTTCAGGGTGATCAACTAGGGATTTTGCTATTACTTCTACTAATTCCTTCATCTCGAATAACCTCCCAAGTCCTACTTCTCAATTCCTGCCTGCTTCAAAAGCTTAGCAACTGTCTCTGTTGGCTGTGCACCATTTGCTAACCACTTCTTAGCTGCCTCAGCGTCAACCTTAACTACGCTTGGCTCCTGATTAGGATCATAAGTACCGATTTCATCGATAAATCTACCATCTCTTGGAGAACGTGCATCTGCAACTACGATTCTATAGAAAGGATGTCTCTTATATCCCATTCTCTTTAATCTAATCTTTACCATTGTCATTTCACCTCCTTTAAAATTTGCACACAATGTGCGACTTTGTATATGTCCAAACCATAGCGGTTTTTACATCAATTAAAATCCAAACGGCATACGGAAACGTTTACCACGCTTACCACCCATCATACCGGACATCTGTTTCATCATCTTTTGCATCTGTTCGAATTGCTTCAACAAACGATTCACTTCACTGACATCCACACCGGCACCCATTGCAATTCTCTTCTTGCGACTACCGTTTAATATCTTTGGATTGGAACGTTCTTCCTTCGTCATTGATAAAATGATTGCTTTCGGACGATTCATCTGTTTCTCGTCTACTTCTACACCATTTAACTGACTACCCATTCCCGGAAGCATGGATAGCATACTCTGCATTCCACCCATCTTTTCCATCTGATCCATACTATCTAAAAAGTCATTGAAATCAAAAGTTGCCTTACGCATCTTCTGTTCCATTTCCTTGGCTTTTTCTTCATCAATTGCACTCTGTGCTTTTTCAATCAATGATTCAACATCACCCATACCAAGAATACGGCTTGCCATACGGTCCGGATAAAATTGCTCTAAGTCAGAAAGCTTTTCACCCATACCTACATAGAAGATCGGTTTACCTGTAACAGCCTTAATGGAAAGTGCCGCACCACCTCGTGTATCACCGTCAAGCTTAGTAAGGATAACACCATCAATACCAATCTGTTCATTAAAGTTCGTTGCTACGTTTACAGCATCCTGACCTGTCATTGCATCAACAGTCAAAATCGTATGTGTAACTGCAACATTGTTCTTAATCTGCTGAAGCTCTTCCATCATTGCTTCATCTACATGGAGACGTCCGGCAGTATCTAAGAACACAATCTGTATATGATTCTTCGCTGCATGTTCTACAGCGGCTTTTGCAATATCCACCGGTGAATTATTCGCACCCATTGTAAATACAGGTACACCTTGTTTTTCACCATTAATCTCTAACTGCTTAATCGCAGCAGGACGATAGACGTCACAGGCAGTAAGCAAACATTTTTTGCCCTTTTCCTTGTACTTACCCGCAAGTTTCGCAACAGTTGTTGTTTTACCGGCACCCTGAAGACCACACATCATAATAACGGTTACTTCGTTAGAAGGAAGTAGCTTAATCTCTGTGGTTTCAGAACCCATCAGTTTATCCATCTCTTCTTTTACAATCTTGATAACCATCTGTCCCGGATTAAGACCTTTTAACACGTCCTCACCGACAGCTCGTTCACTTACAGAATTGATGAACTGCTTTACTACTTTAAAGTTAACGTCCGCCTCAAGCAACGCACGCTTGACTTCTTTCATAGCTTCTTTTACATCAGCTTCTGTCAACGCGCCCTTACTTCTTAACTTTCGAAATGCATTCTGTAATTTATCTGATAAACTTTCAAATGCCATTATTACGCCTCCACTGTTATTTATCAATAACTTTCATAAATTGCTTTGGAAATCTCCTCAATTTCATTGAGCTTTTCTTGCAATTCTTCTCTATCTGTCATGGACTTCAAATCTGTTGCCAAGTCATGAATTCGACTTACTCGTTCCTTTGTTTCTAAGAACTTTGCAACCAATTGAAGCTTTCCTTCATACTCTTCTAAAATCTTATCACATCGCTTTACAAGATCATATACACCTTGACGGCTGATTCCTTCATCTCTTGCAACCTCTGAATAAGACAAATCATCTAATACAATATCGGAATAGATGTTCTTTTGGTGGTCAGTCAGCAACTCACCATAAAAATCAAATAATAACGCTTGTCGAACTATCTTTTCCATATCTTTCACCTCTGTAAAGTATTTTTTCTTTACATCAACCTTGATTAGTATACATAAAGAAAAACATGTTGTCAAGCATTTTTTCTTGACAACATGTTCTGCATTTCTTTTATATCTTTATGAATCTGTTCTTTTAACTCATCTACATTTGTAAACTTCTGTTCAGGGCGAATAAAAAACAATAATTCAACTTGTAAATTCTCTCCGTACAAATCTCCGTCAAAATCCAGAATATGCGTTTCTAGTCCAAGCTTTTGATTTCCTTCAATCGTTGGTTTTTTCCCAAGATTACTAATTGCATGATACTCTTTTTTGTCAATGCAAACCTTACTTGCGTACACACCATAAGCCGGCACTAATTTCAACTCGGGTATTTCCTGATTGATTGTAGGAAAACCAATTGTATTTCCAAGATGATTTCCATGCACCACTTTTCCGTATACAAAATATGGATTACCAAGCATTTGATTAGCAATCAAAAAATCATCTTCTAACATCTTTCGAATAACTGTAGAACTTACAACATTCCCGTGCTGTGTTTTTTTTGGGATAGCATGAACTTCAAATCCGTATTCTTCACCAAGAAGTTTCAACACATTAACATCTCCACTTCTTTTGTTCCCAAACCGAAAATCTTCACCTACATAAATCGAACGTACTCCTAATTGCTTTACAAGACATTGCTCTACAAAGTCCTTCGGTGTAATACCTGCAAACTCTTTTGTAAACGGATACTCTAATAGTACATCTACTTGCAATTTCGAAAAATAATATGCTTTTTCTTCTTGTGAATAGATATACTTTTTCACATCATCGGATAACACATCTGCCGGACTGCTACCAAAAGTAAAAACCAATGCATTTTTACCATTGGATTTTTCCTGTATCAAAGCATCAATCAACAATTGATGTCCAACATGAATCCCATCAAATTTACCTAATGCAATCGCAGTATTCGTTGTATGAAATTGTTTCGCATTTTCATTTTGTATATAAATCATAATCTATCATTCCTAATCAAAGAAACATCTTATCTGCTTTCCATCCCTTCATATCACTTCGATATTGATAGGTTGCGACAAAATTGTCTTGCGTATCATATACAAGACAAAGTTTTCCTTCCTCTTTTGATGGTGTTCCTTGCGCAAAATCTCCTGCTTTTAAAATATTACCATTCATCAGTTTCTTATTGCCTTCATCCGTCACCTTGCATTTTTCACAATTTGGAAATAACGAATCAATTGGTAAGACGCATTCATCAAAACTTTCCTGTTGTACACGTTCTTCAATTTCATGTAATTTCAAAGCATCTTTTAATTCAAAAACTTTTCCGGTCTCTGTAGAATTAACACTGTTACGAACTAATCGATCCATGATTCCGCCACAGCCTAATTTATCACCAATATCTCTGCACAGACTTCTGATATAAGTACCTTTACCGCACGAAACTTTCATCGTTACATAAGGTAAATCAATCGACACAATATCAATCGCATGAATCATAACCTTTCTTGGTTGTCGCTCAATCTCCACACCTTGTCTTGCTAATTCATAAAGCTTTTTACCATTCACTTTAATAGCAGAATACATAGGTGGAATTTGTTCATATTCACCGATAAATGATAGGATTGCCTCCTCAACTTCTGATTCAGTTACACACACATCACACTCTGATAAAATCTTACCGGAACTATCTTCTGTATCCGTTGTCTTCCCGAGTAACAACGTCGCTTCGTAGGATTTATCCTTATCTGTTAACACATCGCAAAGTTTCGTCGCTTTACCCAAACAGACAACGAGAACGCCTACCGCATCCGGATCAAGCGTTCCTGTATGTCCAATCTTTTTTTGTTTTAGAATTCCTCGAAGCTTTGCCACTACATCAAATGAAGTAAAACCTGCTTCTTTATATACATTGATTACTCCGTTATACATCTGCATCCAGCTGCTCCTTAATCATCTCTGTAACCTTAAGAATAATCGTATCCTTATCACCTTCCACTTCACAGCCTGCAGCTTTCACATGACCACCACCGCCAAGTGCACAAGCAATCAGATTCACATTGACATAGTCATTTGAACGTAATGAGCACTTAAATGTTCCTTCTTTCGGATATTCATACATCCAAAGCGCACACTCTACACCTTCAGTAATACGTAGTGCATCTACAACTCCGTCTGTATCAATGTTCGTAGCATCATTCTCATCAAATACATCTTTTGTAAGACATGATACAATCACTTTACCGCCAAACATCAAGAAGGATGCTTCTAATGCCTTCGCAAGCATTTTATTCTGCTTAAATGTCTTTTTATAAAATGTACCATCAATGATCAGATCACTTCTTGTACCTTTTTCAATCAATTTACCCGCGATTTCCATAGTTTGTCTTGTGGTATTCGTATACTTGAACACGCCTGTATCATGAACAATACCAAGATAAAGACATTCAGCACAGTGTAAGCTTACCTTTTCCTCATCAAGCAAAGTGAAAATTGCTTCAGCTGCCGCACTACATTCCGTCTTCAAAAAACAGACATCACCAAAGCCGACATTGCTCACATGATGATCAACACACATTGTACGTTTAGCATCGTGATAATACGAAACAAAATCACCATGTCTGTCCAGATCACCACTATCTACAGAAATACACAAATCGTATGCCTGATCTTTCTTTTCGTGAAGAATTTTATCCGCACCACGCAAAAACATAAAATCCTCACTAAATGCATCCAGATAAATATCTACTGGTTTATCAGAATAATTGTCTAATATATAATTGTATATTCCAAGACAAGAACCGACACAATCGCCATCCGGGCGCTTGTGCCCAAGGATAGCAATTGTATCTGCATTTTCAATTTCTCTTAAAAAATCGTTCATCTATTCTTATTCCTCATCCAACTCAACATCATCAACATCTTCGTTGACACTACTTTGATTACGCATGACTTCATCAATCTTCTTTGACATATTAATCGCATATTCAATAGATTGATCCATGCAAAATGTAATCTCAGGCGTATTTCTTAGATTAATACTTCTTGCAAGCTCTCTCCGAACATAACCTGCCGCACTTTTTAGTCCGGCAAGTGTATCTGCTTGCGCCTGTTCATCACCTAATACAGAAATATATGCTTTACATTCCTTTAAATCGGGAGTAACAAATACATCTGTTACGGTTGTCATAGGATGAATTCTCGGATCCTTAATCTCTCGACTAATAATCCTTGAAAGTTCCTTTTGAACTTCTCCGTTAATACGCGTATTTTTAATACTTGTACGTCTCATTCTGTTTCCTTTCTAAACCAAGATTATCTTGGTACTTCTACCATTTCGTATGCTTCGATCATGTCGTCTTCCTTCAAATCATTGAAGTTCTCAAGTACGATACCACACTCAAAGCCGTTCTTAACCTCTTTCACGTCATCCTTAAAACGCTTTAATGATGCAAGCGGTCCTTCGTAAATCAATTCTTCTGAACGTGTAATACGAACACTTGACTTCTTGCGGATAATACCATCCAATACGAAACAACCTGCGATTGTACCTACACCTGATGCCTTAAATGTCTGACGAACAATCAAGTGACCGGTTACCTGCTCCTCATATACAGGATCAAGCATTCCCTTCATCGCTGCTTCGATATCCTCAATTGCGTTGTAGATAACTTTGTAAAGTCTCAAATCAACCTTTTCTCTTTCGGCTACATCCTTTGCCTGTGCATCCGGACGAATATTAAATCCGATAATAATCGCATTAGAAGCTGAAGCAAGAATAACATCCGATTCGTTAATTGCACCAACACCGGCATGGATAACTTTAATTACAACTTCTTCATTAGAAAGCTTTAACAAACTCTGCTTAACAGCCTCAACTGAACCTTGTACGTCTGCCTTAACAACCAAGTTAAGTTCTTTTACATTACCGGCCTGAATCTGTGAGAACAAATCATCCAATGACATTCTGGCTTTTGTCTCAGCCAATAATTTTTCCTTATCCTGAGCAATATATGTCTCAGCCATTGTACGTGCTTCCTTCTCATTCTTGGTAGCTACAAATATTTCTCCTGCAGCGGCAACACCATTCAAACCAAGAATCTCAACAGGTTGTGAAGGACCGGCCTCTTTTACATTCTGTCCTTTATCGTTAATCATCGCACGAACACGACCATATGCACTACCAACTGCAATTGTATCACCGACACGCATTGTACCTTTTTGAACTAACATTGTAGCAACCGGACCACGACCCTTATCAAGCTCAGCCTCAATAACAATACCACGTGCTTTACGATTCGGATTTGCCTTAAGCTCTAACACTTCTGCAGTTAACAAAATCATCTCAAGAAGATTATCGATACCTTCCTTAGTATGTGCAGAAACAGGACAAAATACTGTAGAACCGCCCCAATCTTCTGCAACTAATTCATATTCCATCAACTCTTGTTTTACACGCTCAACATTGGCACTTTCCTTATCAATCTTATTAACAGCAACGATAATTTCAATACCTGCTGCTTTCGCATGGTTAATCGCTTCAACAGTCTGTGGCATAACACCATCATCTGCAGCTACAACTAGAATTGCAATATCTGTTGATTGTGCACCACGCATACGCATAGCAGTAAACGCCTCATGTCCTGGTGTATCTAAAAATGTAATCTGCTGACCATTCGCCTCAACAGTATAAGCACCGATATGCTGTGTAATACCACCAGCTTCACCTGTTGTTACATGTGTTGCACGGATTGCATCCAATAATGAAGTCTTACCATGGTCAACGTGACCCATTACACAGACAACCGGTGGACGTTCACTCATCAAAGATTCATCTTCTTCCTCTTCACGAAGCATCTCCTCAATTACATCTACCTTAACCTCTTCTTCTGCGATACAATTATATTCTAATGCAATTTCTGCAGCTCTATCAAAATCAAGATCTGTATTAACAGTAACCATTTCACCTGCTAAGAACAACTTCTTAATCATCTGAGAAACCGGTGTTTTAACCTTATCTGCCAATTCCTGAACTGTTAATACTTCCGGTAATTCAATTGTACGAATTACAGGCTCTTCCGGCTCCTTTGGCTTTGGTTTCTGAACCGGTTTATTAACAGGCTTTGTTCCCTTTACAGTAAAATGTTCATTCTTTTTACGATTTCTCTTTCTGCTATCGCCATCTTCGTATAAAGAAGTTCTTTCTCTTTCCTTCTTTTCTTTGTGGCGCTCAATTCTGTCTCGATCCATTGAAGCACGATCCATTGGTGCCGGGATAGAAAGCTTTTCTTCTCTTCTGTCATCTCTTCTGTTATCACGTCTTTGATTCTGTCCACCACGATTATCACCATAATCTTTTCTTTCGCCTTGTGGACGTTCTCTTCTATCTCCAAATGGACGACCACCTTCAGGTCTTTCTCTTCTTTCTCCAAACGGACGGCCACCTTCAGGTCTCTCTCTTCTTTCTCCGTATGGACGACCACCTTCAGGTCTCTCTCTTCTTTCTCCGTATGGACGGCCACCTTCAGGTCTTTCTCTTCTTTCTCCGTATGGACGATTACCTTCAGGTCTCTCTCTTCTTTCTCCGTATGGACGGCCACCTTCAGGTCTTTCTCTTCTTTCTCCGTATGGACGATTACCTTCAGGTCTTTCTCTTCTTTCTCCCTGTGGACGGCCACCTTCAGGTCTCTCTCTTCTATCGCCAAATGGACGACCACCCTCAGGTCTTTCTCTTCTTTCTCCTTGTGGACGACCTTCTAGACGCTCCTTGCGTTCAGCCTGCGGACGAGATTGTGCTACCGGCTTATTCTCAACCGGAGCTGCCGGTTTTTCTTTCTTTTCAAAACGATTTCTTACTTTTTGAGCTTCCTCATCAGAAACCGAACTCATATGGCTTTTTACTTCTACGCCATCTTTCTTTAAAATCTCTATAATTTCTTTACTGTCTTTTCCAAGACTCTTTGCTAATTCATGTACTCTAACTTTTGCCAATGGTTACACCTCCAAATTATTATAACGATCAATCTGTTTCATTACTGCATTTGCCAATCCTTCATCAATCACAGCTAAGGATGCTCGGAATTCTTTTCCGCAAGCATTTCCTAACGCATTCTTATCAGCAAATACTTTTAATGTTACTTGATAATATTCACACATATTTCTGAATTTCTTCTTGGTATTATCTGATGCATCATCTGCAACAATAACAAGATATGCACTTCCTTCTTTCACTGCTTTTTCAGTTGCAAATTCTCCTGTTACGGTTTTCCCTGCTTTCGTAGCAATACCAAGCATGGATAATGCTCTATTGTTCAAAGTCTATCAACTCCTCACTCAATTTCTCATACACATTCGGTTCAATAGACATCTTAAAGGATCTTTCGAGGCCTTTTGATTTCACAGCCTGTTCAAAACAATTCTTACTACAATGCAAATATGCGCCTCTTCCATTTAACTTTCCGGTTGCATCAATTAATATTTCGTTTTCCTTTGTTTTAACGATACGAAGCATATCTTTCTTCGCTATCATTTCACCACAACCGATACATTTTCGAAGCGGTGTTTTTTTTGCCATCTATATCACTTCCTAACTCTACAATCCTTACTTTGTCAACAATACCAATCTAGTGCAAAAATTTACAATAATTATTCTTCGTAATTCTCCTCATCATAATCATCGTACTCGTCGTAATCATCATACTCATCATAATCGTCATATTCATAGCCGTAAGCTTCTCTTGCTTGCGATTCACTCTTAATGTCAATCTTGTAACCTGTAAGTCTCGCAGCAAGACGGGCATTCTGTCCTTCTTTACCGATTGCTAAAGACAACTGATAGTCAGGAACAACTACTTGTGCACTCTTTTCTTCTACATCAACACGAACATCAACAACCTTCGATGGGCTAAGTGCGTTCTCGATAAAGATTGCCGGATCCTCACTCCAAGTAATAATATCAATCTTTTCGCCCTTCAAATCATCTACAATTGTATTCACGCGGTTACCATTCATACCAACACATGCACCTACCGGATCAACATTCGGATCATTAGACCATACTGCAATCTTAGAACGTGAACCTGCTTCACGTGAAATAGACTTAATTTCAACT
Source organism: Lachnospiraceae bacterium (assembly GCA_015057435.1). GTDB lineage: Bacteria > Bacillota > Clostridia > Lachnospirales > Lachnospiraceae > CAG-590. The sequence continues at coordinate 14,849 of SVEJ01000005.1, read as the reverse complement.
GTTCCGTCAGCAACTTCAGTTACTTCTTTCTCGAACAAACGCTTAACTAACTCAGGATGTGTACGTGAAACAATCACCTTCGGTCCTTTGTTGGTTTCTTTCACTTCAACGATATATAACTTGATTCTGTCTGTCGGTCTGTAATGTTCTGACTTTACCTGCTCATTTTCCATAAGCAATGCATCCATCTTATCATCTAGGCTAACGGAAATATTCTTACCTACATAACGCTGTACTACACCTGTAACAACATCTTTTTCTTTGCAATAGAAATGATCATACAAAGCTTTTTTCTCTTCTTCCTTAATTGTCTGAACAATTACACTTCGTGCCTGTTGTGCAGCGATACGTCCAAAATTCTTTGGTGTAATCTCAATATTAACAATATCACCCACTTTGTGCTTTTTGCTAATCATCAATGCTTTCTCAATAGAAAGCTCTGTTGCTTCATCTGTAACTTCTTCAACAACAGTCTTGGCAGCAAAAACTTCAATCGCACCGGTTTCTCTATCCATATTGACTGTTACATTGTCGCTTTTTCCAAAATCTTTTTTACAAGCATCTATCAAAGATTTTTCAATTGCTTCAATGATAATCTCTTTTGCAATTCCTTTCTCTTTTTCGATTTGCTCTAACGCAATCATTAATTCTGTCATTTTTCTAACTCCTCCTTAATTGTATATTCTCTTCTTAAAAATCAAATGCCAAACGAACTAGCGCTAAGTTACTTCTATCAATAACAGCTTCATCCTCTGTATCCAACAAAACTGTAATTGTCTTTTCATCATATTCTTTAAGTTCCGCTTCAAATTCTTTTATCTTAGAATCATCTAACGGTTTGAATAATTTGATTTCAATCATCTTTCCTACATTTCTTGCAAAGTCCTTATCCTTTTTTAACGGACGTAACAGCCCCGGTGAGCTGACCTCCAAGATATAAGGGTCCTTGAATTCCTTGTCATACGCATCAAGCAAAGGATTTAATGCACGACTAACATCTACACAATCGTTAATCGTAATTCCACCTTCTTTGTCAGCATAGACTCTCAGATAGTAATTACTACCTTCTTTAACATACTCTACGTCCACCAGTTCAAATCCTCGTTCATCGATAATCGGTGAAACCAATTGTTCACAGGTAGCTTCGATTTCTTTTTTAGTCATAATAAATGACCACCTTTCTGTATGAAGTTGTTTAACACGTAAAGAGAGTGGACAAACTGCCCACTCTCTTGCCGAATCAATATGTTACTATGCAAGAATAACATTACTTTACATAAAATGCAAGTGTTAATTTACGAAATTTCTATTCTTTTCATTATATATGCATATATTTTTGCATCCTTGCAATCAAATTGTATATGTGTTCCATGTTCTTTTTTGTAAAATCTGCTTGTAAAAACGTATTCACCATCATTTACAAATATTTCCAACAAGGATACATCCAATAGAATTCGCAGATTTTTAACATGCTTAATCTTACATTTTCTGCAATCTCTTCCATATCCGATCTCGTCTGACAAAGAAAGCATTAGCGTATCATTCTCATACGAAAAAGAAATTTCATCAAATAACGTGATAGAAAACGGACCTTCTAATTCTTCAACTAATATATCCATTCCATCATCATCGCAATCAATCCTATAATTCTCAACCTTCAACTGATTCGTTCTTAATTGATTAACTTCTTCAATCGGATACTGATACACAATCGTACGTTCTTCCCCCTGTGCTTTCCCAATACGAAGACATCGCGGTATCGTCAAACAATGCTGCCAGTTCTCCGCAACTTCCGCATATTGATATTGCGCATACGGAACACCAACCCAACCAATCATAATTCTTCTGCCTTGATTGTCCAAAAATGACTGCGGTGCATAGAAATCAAATCCCATATCCCATTCTCTGAAACTATCAGATTCATAAGAAAAATCATTCGTTATCGGATTCGTATCCGTAACAAAGTATCCTGCATGATAAATATTTTGATATCGATATTCTTCACGATCAATGCCTTGCGGAGAAAACGAAAGAACATAATGCGATTCCAACTTATATAAGTCAGGACATTCCCACATATAAGCAAATGGTGTACGCGTTTTCAACTCTTTTAATAGAGACCAATAACGCAAATCATCCGAACGATACACTAGTATTCTTCCTTGATCTTCTCTGGTTCTGCCACCAAGAACCATATAATAATATGCATTCTCTTTCCATACTTTTGGATCACGTATATGACAACTATATGTTTCCGGATAGGAAGATGTAGGAATCACAACCTCTTTTTCAGAAAAGTTATATCCATCTTTACTCTCAATTAAAACAGTATCTGCTAATCTTCCTGCCGTTGTATAATCATAATCTCCCGGCAACTCAACATTACCTGTATAAAAAATGTGCATACCATTTTTATCAACATATGCACTTCCCGAAAAAACACCATCTGTATCAAATGACTCATCCGGTAAAAATGGTGCACCACAATAATTATATGTTACAAAGTCTTTCGTTACATAATGCCCCCACGCTTTCATTCCTCCATGGACATGCAATGGAGAATACTGAAAGAAAATATGATATTCATCATCGAATTGACATAAACCATTCGGATCATTCATCCAACCAACCGGAGGCATAAGATGAAATTGCAATCGATAAAATGTATCCATATTTTTCTTCTGCGCATTTTCAGCTTCTATAATCAATCGACAAAGGTTTTTGTTCTTATCATTCTTATCATTCTTCTCGTTCATATCACACATCCTTTCTGTTATTATTCTATCACGTTTGTATATAATTTTTAAAGTTATAACAAGAAAAAATCCGAGAGACATAACATCTCTCGGATTATTGATTTTACTAGCTATTCTATTAAGATTAAGCCTCGATGATTTCTTTCTTGTTGTAGCTTCCGCACTTCTTACATACTCTGTGAGGAACCATCAACTCTCCACACTTAGAACACTTAACTAAAGTTGGAGCGGTCATCTTCCAGTTAGCTCTTCTCTTATCTCTTCTTCCCTTTGAAGATTTGTTCTTTGGACAGATAGACATATTTCACACCTCCTTAAATTGATTGAAGATATCACTAAAAACTGCCATTCTTGGATCAGGAACCGTCTGGTCACAATTGCATGTGCTCTCATTCAGATTGGTTCCACACACCTTACAGATTCCTTGACAATCATCTTTGCAGACGACGTTCATCGGTAGTACGGTATATAACTCATCCAAAACGAGCATGTCTATATCCAGATTACAGTCTTCAATATAACTAATCTTATCAGCATCCGAAGCATCATCTGCATATGCTTCCATCGTTGCCAGATTAATATTACGGAAAACGTTAAGATGATATTCACAATCTACATTTCCCAAACATCTGCTACAGGTACGAACAGCTTCAACATCTACTTCAAAAGAAATCTCTAAAGTATCTTTTTGTAAATGCTTAAGTTCTACATCAAATGAATCCTTACACAAAACGCGAATCTCTTCACCATAAAACCGTGTTTGTAATTCACCTACTGTAACTTGTAAAGTTGTCTGCTGTCCCACAGCTGATAATACATCATATAAGTTTAACATCATAAAAATCTCCTAAACTCACACGTCAGCTATTATACATACTTTAAAATGCTTTGTCAACATAATTTTGACAATATTTTGCTATTGCATTGTTATTATAAATCGCTAACTTATCAATATACTATGAAATAAGTGCTACTGTCTCTCTTGCAATCGCAAGCTCCTCATTCGTCGGAATTGTATATACAGGCACTTTTGAGTCTGCTGTTGTTATAAGTGCTTCTTTTCCTCTTACATTGTTTGCATCAACGTCAAGTGTGATTCCAAGGTATCCAAGATAGCTACAGATCGCTGCACGAACCTTATCATCATTCTCACCGATACCGGCCGTAAATGCGATTGCATCAATACCATTCATCGCTGCCACATACGAACCAATATATTGTGCAGCGCGATAAGCAAACATCTCAAGTGCTAAGATTGCTCTTTCGTTACCTGCCATACTAGCTTCGTCCAAATCTCTAAAGTCACTTGATACGCCGGACAAACCGTCTACGCCTGATTCTTTGTTCAATACATTCATCACCTGGTCAATTGTATAACCTTTTTTGTCCGCAATATACTGAACAACCGCAGGATCAATGCTGCCTGTTCGTGTTCCCATAATCAAACCGTCTAATGGGGTAAATCCCATACTAGTATCAAAAGACTTACCATCTTTTACTGCTGTAATTGATGATCCGTTTCCCAAATGACAGATAATTACTTTCGATGGCTCATCTGTCTTATTAAGAATCTCTAAGAGACGTTTTGAAACAAAACTATGCGATGTACCGTGAAATCCGTATTTTCTAATCTTATATTCTTCATAATATTCATATGCCAATCCATACATAAAGGCTTTTTTCGGCATTGTCTGATGAAATGCAGTGTCGAAAACGCCAACCATAGGAACATCCTTCATTAATTCTCTGCATGCTGCAATTCCGATTAGATTCGCCGGATTATGAAGTGGTGCAAGATCATTACATTCTTCTATCGCAGAAATGATATCATCTGTAATTACTACAGAGCTTGCAAACTTTTCACCACCATGCACAATTCTGTGTCCCACAGCATCTATCTCACTAAGATCTGCAATTACACCGGAATTCTCATCTGTCAATGCTTCTAAAACATAAGCAACAGCTGCCTTATGATCCGGCATTGCAACTTCTTTGACAACCTCATCTTTGCCGGTCGGTTTATGCTTTAACTTTCCGTCTATACCAATTCTTTCACAGATTCCTTTTGCAACCACTTTTTCTGAATCTGTTTCAATCAACTGGTATTTCAATGAAGAACTACCACAATTCACAACAAATACATTCATAACTGTACCTCCACATTAAACTCTTTCTATACTTCCGTCATCAACATTAATCTGATGACGACCATGTTCTTTTGCATAATACATACACCAATCTGCACGTTTTAATAATTCATCCGGTGTTTTACATATTTCCGGATAAGATGTCAGACCAATACTAACACTGATTGGGATTTCATATTGATTGTAGTGAATAATCTGATTACAAATTATATCAAACAATTCTTCAATAATCGGTTGCGCAACCTCTAATGTAATACCTGGCAATGCTGCAACAAATTCTTCTCCGCCATATCGACAGACAAATCCATTGTATTGACTGATAAAATCTTCTAATAGTGTCGCTACACGCTTAATCACCTCATCACCCGCAAGATGTCCGTATGTATCATTAACCAACTTGAATTTATCAATATCAAATAATGCAACACTCAAACAAGTATCATCTTTTTCAATCTGCATAATACATTCTTTGAACAATTCATTAAAATAGATACGGTTATTAATTCCTGTCAAACCGTCTTTTCGTGCCATCTGTTGCATTTCACCATAAATGATAGCATTGTGTATTGCAATATCATACTGTGCAATAATCGCATTATAAAAAGACATATTCTCTTTGAAAAGATTCCTTCTGCTGTCACCAATAATGAAAACACCATAGATTTCTTCATCTTTTGTCAAAACCTTGATATAGACAGAATTAATATTCACATTCTGCAAAAACGGAACTTTGGCAGTTTCCGCATCATGTAATGTTAATTCCATAATATCGTCCGACACCATAATGTCACAAATCTCAGGTAATGATTCTTTGATTTTTTGATACAGCTGACCAATTGTCGTTTTGATAACATAGCTGGCGTGCTTGTTAAGATAAACATCTTCCTTGATATATACACCACAAAAACTTAATTGCTTTACTCTCATAATCGAATCAGTAATCTGATTTGAAATCTTTGCCAAATCAAAAGACATCGAAATATAATGCAGAATCTCAGCTTGTGCAATCATCTCATCATTTGCTAATTGAATCTGCTGATTGGCTTTTTGTAAATTAATTCTTTGGACATTCAACTGATCATTGGTCTTTTTCAGCTTGTTCTGCATTCCAAGAATATTCTCATTCTTTTCAACAACCTCATCAAATTCCCTTTTTTGGCTAAAGATTTTTTCATCTTTCTTTCCGATATACTCAACAAACAAGTAACCTTCAAAGAATAGAATTAAGAAAATAATAATCATATCCAAAAACAGGAACAACCACTTATAATCCAAACTGATAGACATTCTGATAATAATAATCGCAACAATCGGAACACCTACCATACCTGCAAATGAAAAGACTTTGTCCTTATCTGCAACTTCCATCGACAAAAACAAATCAAACATAAACAGAAGTATCAATCCAATAATAGATGCTTCTGAGTTCTCATCGAGTTGTAAAAAACCCATCATAACAGCAGATAATAAGCATTCAACATATCTTAGAATACGTACATACCGAACACTATCGAAATAATTCTTGAAAGAAGATACTTCTTCCACCACAAAAAATGTGCCCACAACAATAACAACCATTGTTGTATTACTTATCGTTACATCTTTTTGCAACACTTGTAACAATAATCTTTGCAACAAAAGCAAAACATACACCAGACGATGTAAAAGTATTCCCTTTTTTTGAAGCTCTACCACTGAATGTGTGTTCATACATTATTCCTTCCAATACAATTCTACTACTGCACCATTATGTAATGGGCTAAAATGTTGCGCATCCATACCATCAATTTTTTGAATTAACTTGGTACCGCGTACAGTTTTCAAATCAAATTCGTATTTATCAAAAATATCAACAAATACATAGTTAGATTTGCCTGATAGCACAATCGACTTTCCGTTCACAGTTACATGTATATCCGTGCTCGGTGATTTCTTATCTCGATTCTCAATCCATTGATTCACCAAGTCATTCTTCGTAACACCAATCGGTTCTCCTACATTCACTTGAGATGCAAATGTATCTTTCGGTTCTATGGTTGTTTCCTTTGCAACGGATTCATGCACATCAGTCTTAGCCGGTTGTTGCGTTACTTCTTCATCTGTATCGTCTACAACCTCTTCCGTAACAAACGATTCTGCCTTATAAATCTCAGACTTATCAATCCATGCCACAGAGAAATTCTCGTATACTTTTGTATCCGCATTCGCTCTTGCCCCATTTACAAAAACTTCATGCGGTGTCTCGATATCCATGAACTGCATAACCTGACTTAATGTATAATAATTCAAAACGTCGACTTTGTCTCCATCCTGAATCTGATATAGTCCCGATTCTAATTGACCGTTCACAGCAGCAACCTTCGGACATTCTATATTCATATCATTCACAATAAACGTGATTGTCTCATTAAAATCAACAACGTCATTCAATACACTTGTCGCATCTTCACCAACACTCGATTCTTTAATCTGAATCTGATCGCCTGCCTGAATCAGGTGATTCAAGCCGACCTCTTTGCCATTCAATGAGATAACGGCAGGTTCTCCGCTCTTACCTCGTAAAAACTTCTTCTTTCCGTTCAGCGTATAATTCAAATCTTTTCCGCGTTTTGGGAAGATTGACTCATTCGTCAAACCATGTGCCAACGCTGCATCGAAAACTGTCAACTTGTCATTATCATATAATTTCACGCGTTCGCCATTAACAGATAGGTATATAAAACGATTCTTCTGATCGTAAAAATTCAGACAGATACCAATCGGTGTAACAAGCAACGGGTCTTTCTTAACTCCGTCAACATGAATATTAACAAAACCGAGCACTTCTTCACCTCTAAGTGCTACACGTTCTTCGAGTAACTCAAGATGCGCTGCCAATTTGTCAGTAAATCCCGGTATCTTACCGCCACCACCAACAACGAAGACCGCAGAAACCGGTTTGTCACCATTCAGTTCAACAATACGTTGTGCAATCTGTTCTGTAATTCTGTCGACCGTCTCATCAATACACTGATACACTTCTTGTGGTGTCACCTTATGACTGATTCCCATAATGTCTTTGTAGGTTAAGCTTTTGCGTTTCGGTCCAATTGTCTTAATCTTCTCTGCAGTCGCAAAATCAACAAGGAAATCCTTGATAATCTGTTCGGTAATTTCATCTCCTGCTTTCGGCAACATGCCGTATCCAATAATCGTTCCGTCCTTCGTAATACATATATCCGATGTACCTGCACCAACATCGACAAGTGCAATATTCAACAAACGGTAATTCTCGGGAATCGCAACCTGAATTGCAGCAATCGGCTCCAACGTCATATTCGCAATTTCAAGACCCGCAATTGATACGGCAGCATATAATCCGTCAACTACTTCTTCCGGTAAAAATGTAGCCAATACTTCCGCACCGATTGTATGTGCTTTGTGACCTTCAAGATTCGTAATCTCAAAATTATTTAAAAAATACTTAACAACCGTGTAACCTACACAAAAGAACTTAACATCCGTCTCATTGCTCTCAAGCATCTTTTCGTGCGCGTGTTCAACACCTAACATCTCAAGTGAATGTATATATTCCTGTGTTACAACAGTATCTTCATTAAAATCATAATCTGCTTTTGCTATAGCCGTCTTCAATACACGTCCGGCAGCCGCAATACAGACTTCCTTTAACTTTCGTCCCTGTAATTGCTGTTCCAGATTCTCTTTCACAAAGATGATTTCTTCTCCAACTTTATTGATATCATGAATCTGTCCGTCTAACATCGCTCTTGTGTCGTGATACTTGATACATTGCGCAACAATATGAAATTGATTTCCTTCCCGGTATCCAACTGTACCAATAATACTTCTTGTTCCGATATCTAAACCGAAAACAAGTGGTTCCGGATATTTTGTAACAACCGCCATATTTTATCTCCATTTTGTAAAAATCTACATTCAATAAATTATATCATAATCTTAGCACTGATTCAACAATTGTGCTATTGCTTCCTTTGTATCTTCCAACGTTTTTCCGTTATCAACAACCGCATCGCAATGCAAGCGATAATACGCTTCCGAAGACTGATTATTCATAACCGAAATCCATTTTTCTCTTGTACCTCCGCGTCCTTTTATCAGACGGTCAATACGCACATCCATTGCTGAATAAATGTACCAAATCGTATCACAGATTTCCCTGTAACCATCTTCTAACAACAACGCTGCTTCAATTACATAGATATCATAAGATGCCTCTTGCGCCTTATTTGCAATATCTTCCTTTATCGCTTCTTTGACTAATGGATGCACAATATCATTTAACTGTTGTAAACGTTCCTGATTCGAAAAGACAATTCCGCCAAGCACACTTCGGTCAATATAACCATTCTCATCGAGAATCTCTTCTCCGAATGTAGAAAGTATCTGAGAAAATGCACTTCCTCCCGGCTCCATTAATCGATGTGCCAACCGATCCGCTTCAACAACATAGGCATTATATTCATTTTCCAAAATTTGTAAAACCGTACTTTTACCCGTTCCGATTCCACCTGTAATACCAATAATTCTCACATGCTACCTCATTTCCTGTATTAATTACTATTTTGCTTCATACCAGTCATTTCCTACACTTACGGAAACCAATAACGGAACTGCAAGTTGACAAGCATTCATCATCTCTTCTTCAATAATCTTCTTTACCTGCTCTACTTCATCAATGTGTGTTTCAACTAATAATTCATCATGTATCTGTAAAATCAAAGAAGACTGTAGTTGTTCTTTTTGTAAGCGTTCATGTACACGTATCATCGCTAATTTGATAATATCTGCAGCCGTCCCTTGTATTGGTGAATTCATTGCAATTCTCTCGCCAAAACTTCTTTGCATGAAATTAGACGATGACAATTCAGGTATCTGTCTGATTCTTCCGTACAGTGTCGTAACAATCCCTGTTTTCTTTGCATTTTCTACTGTATCATCTAAGAACGTCTTAATTCCCGGATAGGTTTTGAAATAGCTTTCTATATACTCCGTTGCTTCTTTTCGCGAAATATCAAGGTCCTCTGATAATCCAAACGCACTAATTCCATAGACAATTCCAAAGTTGACCGCTTTGGCATTTCGTCGCATCAAATCGTCTACTTCATCAATCGGTACACCAAAGACCTGTGATGCTGTCAGTGCATGAATATCCTGATTCTCATGGTATGCGCGAATTAATTTGTCATCTTTTGAAAAATGTGCCAAAACACGCAACTCAATCTGCGAGTAATCTGCATCAACGAATACATACCCTTCCTTCGGAATAAAAACTTTTCGAATATTTCTGCCAAGCTCTGTACGCATCGGAATATTTTGTAAATTCGGTTCTGTAGAACTAATTCTGCCCGTTGCAGTAATTGTCTGATTAAATGTTCCGTGAATTCTTCCGTCTGAAGAGATATAGGCAGACAGACCATCTGCATATGTTGATTTTAACTTTGCAAGCTGACGATACATCAATACATCAGCAACAATCGGATAATCATTTTTCAGTTTGTTAAGCACATCCACATTTGTAGAATATCCGGTTTTGGTTTTCTTAGCTCCCGGTAATTGCATCTTATCAAAAAGAATCTCGCCTAACTGCTTTGGAGAATTAATGTTGAATTCTCCACCTGCCGCATCATATATCTTCGTTTCTAACTCTGTAATTCGTTCACCAAGCATTTCGCTATATGCACGTAATGCATTGGCGTCTACACGAACACCTTCCTTTTCCATATGTGATAATACATATACAGTCGGAATCTCAATTTCATCGTATAACTTGTCCATCTTACAATCTTGTAATTCCTTCATTAATTGCTCATGACACATATACGGAATACAAATCTCATAAAATAAATACTTACGAACAAGCTCTTCTTGTAAAACAAACGCGGATAGCTCCATTTTACCAAGTAATTCTTTTTTGTCAGGAACGGTAAGGCCACAATAATCTCTTGCAAGATCATCATAGCTGTAGCTGTCCTTAAGCGGACGAAGCAGATAAGCTGCAACAGATGTATCATCAATTCTTTGTTCTGATACAAATGAAAAGACTTTGAGCATCTTCTTCAAATCATTCGTAATAATACACATCTTCTCGTTCGATGTATAGCACTCCATGAACCGGTCAGCAATCAGTTCCTCGGTTATAAACATGGAACATACAATAAAATCTGCTCTTTTTCCGTCTTTTGTAATTCCCAATCCGAGAAAATCATTATCCTGAAACAATACAAATGCTCCGATTGTTTCACAAGAACGCAAAGAGACAAAAAAGTTCTCCATCTCAACCAGATCATCAATAATATGCAAATCGACTTCTAACTCTTTCACTTCTTCAACTACATCATAATACTTTAACAGGCTTTTTAGTTCTAACTGCTTAATCAGTTCATACGACTCCGGTGTGAACAGATTGCCATACTCCATATCTTCAAAACGCTCCGTAACCGGCGCGTTGCATTCAATTGTTGCCAACGTCTTACTCATAAGTGCCTGGTCATAAAAAGCTTCTAAGTTCTCCTTTGCCTTATTCGGCTTAATATCCGCAATATGTGCATACGCATTTTCTATGGAATGAAATGTAGAGATAATCTTAGATGCTGTTTTTTCTCCGATTCCCGGAACGCCAGGAATATTATCAGATGTATCTCCCATTAACCCTTTCATATCAATAAATTCGGTTGGTGTTACGCCGTACAGGGCCACCACATCATCCTCGTAGTAATTCTCTACGGTCGTCTGTCCACCTTTTGTCTTCGGGATTTTGATAAGAATTCGATTAGAAGCAAGCTGTAACAAATCGCGATCTCCCGATAACACAGAAACATCCATTCCTTCCTGCTCACCTTTTTTCGCTAAGGTGCCAATCACGTCATCTGCTTCAAATGACGGACATTCAATTACTGTCACATGCATCGCCTTTAGGAGTTCCTTTATAAGCGGAACCTGACTTCTTAATTCGTCCGGCATTCCTTTTCTTGTACCTTTATATCCTTCAAACATTTCATGACGAAACGTTTTTTGATGTACGTCAAATGCTACTGCAAAGTGTGTCGGTTTCTCCTCGTCAATGATCTTTAACACAATATTAATAAAACCTAATACTGCATTCGTATGTTCACCTTTGGAATTCGTCAAATCAGGCAAACCATAAAATGCACGATTCAATATACTATGACCATCTACTAATAATATTTTACTCATTCTCTATCCTTCCTTAACAATAATCTTCTCTATTCCATAAATTGATAATAGCGGACCTTTTCATAGAAGGTCATCTCAGGTTGTTCTTCTTCAACATTTAATATCAATTCTCGCTTTTCAGGTTGAAACATATAATCAGAAAACGTCTCATAATAATAGTAATCACCTTGTGCTTGCTTTAACTTTTCTTGTTCCTCTTGATATAATAAATCTAAAAAGTTGTTATAGACAATCAATGCAAACGAAAATGCAACAAGCAAAATAACAAGAAATGAAGAACGCATAATTCCTTTTTTGTTTCTGTTTTGCTTTAATTCGGTCTCTATTTTTTTATCAAGCGCTTTGGAAAAATCTTTTGTTAAAGTTTCATTTTGATCAAGCTGTCTCATACCCTCAATCATCGTATAATAGATATCTAATTCTTCCTTGCACTCTTCACAATACTGAATATGTCTTAAAAACTCTATCTTTTTGTCTTTTTCAAGATTCCCATCAATATAGGCAATGATATTAGATTGTGCCTCCAAACAAGTCATATTAATGCTCCTTATCCAAAAACATTTTAAAAGCTGTCGGTAACGCATACTTACTTTCCAACTCTTCCTTCGTTACCCACGTCAAATCGGACAACATCTTCGTACATGCTATAAAGTATGCTGTCATTTTCCATTCCATATGTGTAAAAATATGTGTGTATGGTATTTCTTTTTCAAGTAAAATCGGACCAAATCCTTTTTCACTGATAAAATCTAAAGCTTCTTGCTTATCCATGTAACCATCCGTATGATAAAACTCCCACATATTAGCAAGAACACCGCTATCCGGTCTTTGTCTTATACCAAAACAATCCTCGTTGTGTAATACAAACACAGTTTTTTCGTATATTTTTCTTTTTCTCTTCGGCGCACGTTTTGGATAAGAAAGATAATCTTGCTCAGTATATGCCTGACATACACCTCTTAACGGACAAGCTTCACAATTCGGCACACCATTTGGCACACAAACAGTTGCTCCAAGTTCCATAAGGGCTTGTGTTAATTCATTACAGTTACCTTGGGCATACAATTTCATCAGCTCATCTTTTGCCTGTGTTTTGGTCTTGGCAAGATCTATAATTGCGTCCCATTTTGCAATTCTTGTCATAACACGCAATACATTACCGTCTACTGCAGGTGTGCTTTGATTAAAGCAAATCGAACAAATTGCACCTGCCGTATATTCTCCGATTCCAGGTAATGAAACAACTTCTTCGTATTCCTTCGGAAATTCTCCGTGATATTGTTCCATAATAACCTTGGCGGCTTTTTGCAAATTACGTGCCCTGTTATAATATCCAAGTCCTTCCCATAGTTTCAAAAGCTCATCTTCCGAAATAAGACACAGACTTTGAATATCAGGTAATCTATCCAAAAAACGTTGATAATATCCCTTTACAGCCTCCACTCTCGTCTGCTGTAGCATAATCTCAGAAATCCATATATGATAAGGATTATCCGTATTTCTCCACGGTAGTTCTCTATGGTTATCTCTATACCAATTAAGCAATGGTTCTTTTATGATTATCCAATCCATTAACATCAAATCACCCAATTCATGCAAATATACTCTATCATATCATTTCTTATATTCAAATACAAATTACTTTTTTTAGAATAAATGCATTTTTTTGTAGCATTCTTTCAAAAAATTTGTTAATATTAAATCTAACTTTTTTCTAGGAGGAAAACTATGGATTTAATTTACTTTCGTCAAAACTTACGAGACAAGTTGCAAAAAGGTAAAATCAGTCTTAGTTATCTTTCTGCTCAGGCAGATATTTCAGAAGATACATTGCGTTCAATTATATATGGTAAATCGCAAGATATCAAATTGTCATCCATCCTAAAGATAGCCGATGTCTTAGACTGTTCATTAGACAGTCTGATTGGAAGGTCTATATATGCAATCCAAGAAGAAAATATGATAAAGCAAATGCGTAATTTGTCCGAGCATTCAATAAAGACAATCCAGGTTTTAATTGATTTGGAAGAAAAAACAACATTACATAACCGACATACCGGCAGAGAACATACATCCGTATTCATCCTTACAGGTAATATGCGAGACGGAATCTTCTATGACAGCGGTAGGTACGAAGCGTTAGATATCACAGATTATCCCAAAGAACTAAAAGAACGTATCGCTTTCGGCATGAAACTTAATACATCACACTTCGAACCGATATATTTTTTGAATGATATTATACTATTTACAAAACACAATACTCCGGAGCGTAACGATATCGTACTTTGTGTAAATGAAGCCGGACGACTGTTCTTAAGAAGAATTACCCCATTCGGGCTCGATCCGATTAACGGATTTGGCAAGATGATTCCGGCTAATGAAATGAGCAAATATACAATCATGGGCGTTGTACTAAAAGTTGCAAAAGAATTTAATATTGAACAGTATAGATAGTTAAATCCGCGTCAGAAAAAGCGTAGTGGTCATAAAGAAGCAAATCCGGAGAAGCGTTCATTTCTTCTCCGGATATTTTTATACCTCTGATAAATTGAATCTTATCAATTATTCGATTCAGCTTTGATTGCTACATATTGTTCGGACTGCATTTCCAATAAAAGTAATAGAATAAAAACATTCTCCCAAATGAAGAATGTCTGAAACAGCGGCTGGAACCTTATAAAGTAAAGCACTATAAATGCCACCGCATATACTATCGACGTCAAGGAGA
>SVEJ01000048.1 GCA_015057435.1 Lachnospiraceae bacterium | reverse complement strand
TGATAACTCCTTTCTTTGGATTTTGTTGTGGTGACTTAATTATAAAGAAATTTTGATTCTATGCCTATTCTTTTATCTAAAAATAAAAACGGTTCTAAACCTTACCCCCAAGTAAAGTTTAGAACCAATAAAAGATTGAGAGATAAGGGTTGCTGATTTTGGCAACCCTTTACTTTTTGTGCGAATAATGTTAGAATGATATCCGTATGATTATGTTTAAATGTAATAGGAGAGAACGAAATGGGTATTGTCGAGAAAATATTTGGAACACATAGTGATAAAGAAATAAAAAGAATTACGCCGTTGGTTGATAAGATTGAAGCCTTAGATGCAACGATGCAAGCGTTAAGCGATGATCAGCTTCGTGCTAAGACAGATGAATTTAAGAAACGTTTGGCAAATGGTGAAACGTTGGATGACATTTTGGTTGAAGCATATGCAGTTGTAAGAGAGGCTGCCGTAAGAACATTGGGAATGAAGCATTATCGCGTTCAGTTAATGGGTGGTATCTTACTTCATCAAGGAAGAATTCCTGAGATGAGGACAGGTGAAGGTAAGACGCTTGTTTCTACACTTCCTGCATATTTGAATGCATTAGAGGGGAAAGGTGTGCACATCGTTACTGTTAATGACTATCTTGCAAAGCGTGATGCGGAGTGGATGGGTCAGATTCATGAATTTTTAGGTCTGAAAGTTGGAGTGATTCTGAATCACTATGACAAGCAGGAACGTCAA
Source organism: Lachnospiraceae bacterium (assembly GCA_015057435.1). Classification (GTDB taxonomy): domain Bacteria; phylum Bacillota; class Clostridia; order Lachnospirales; family Lachnospiraceae; genus CAG-590. Next base: position 17,277 of record SVEJ01000048.1, on the reverse strand, counting down.
GAAGCTTACAATTGCGATATTACCTATGTTACTAATAATGAATTGGGCTTCGACTACTTGAGAGATAATATGGTTATCTACAAAGAGCAACTTGTACAAAGAGGTTTGAATTATGCAATCGTCGATGAGGTGGACTCTGTTTTGATTGATGAGGCAAGAACACCATTGATTATTTCCGGACAGAGTGGCAAATCTACAGAGTTGTACAGAATGTGTGATTTGTTGGCACGTAGAATGAAGCGTGGACAAGGTGATGGTGAACTTTCTAAGATGGATGCCATTATGGGTGTTGATATCGAAGAAGATGGAGATTTCCTTGTTAACGAGAAGGAAAAACAGGTAATTCTTACAGCACAGGGCGTGAAGGAAGTGGAGAGTTTCTTCCATATAGATAACCTTGCTGATCCGGAACATTTAGAGATTCAGCATAATATCATTTTGGCGTTGCGTGCACACAATCTGATGTTTAAGGATAAAGATTATATTGTACAAGATAATGAGGTTTTAATTGTAGATGAGTTTACGGGACGTGTAATGCCGGGTAGACGTTATTCTGATGGTTTGCATCAGGCAATTGAAGCGAAAGAAAATGTAAAAGTACAGCGTGAAAGTAAGACACTTGCTACAATTACATTCCAGAACTTCTTTAATAAGTATGCGAAGAAAGCAGGTATGACGGGTACTGCGCTTACGGAAGAGACAGAATTCCGCGAGATTTACGGTATGGATGTTGTAGAAGTACCAACCAATCTACCTGTGGCTCGTATTGATGAAGATGATTCTATGTTCTGTACAAAACAGGAAAAATTAAATGCAATAGTTGAAGATATAGCGGATTGTTTCCATAGAGGACAACCGGTACTTGTTGGTACGGTTTCTATTGAATCTTCAGAAGAAGTAAGTCGTATGCTTGTAAAGAAACATATTCCGCATAAGGTATTGAATGCCAAGTTCCATGAGATGGAAGCTGAGATTGTAGCACAGGCAGGTCAGATGAATGCGGTAACGATTGCAACTAATATGGCAGGACGTGGTACGGATATTAAGCTTGGCGATGGTGTGAAAGAACTTGGTGGTTTGAGAATTATTGGTACAGAGCGTCATGAGTCGCGTCGTATTGATAATCAGTTAAGAGGTCGTGCAGGTCGTCAGGGAGATCCGGGACAGTCTAAGTTCTATTTGTCATTGGAAGATGATTTGATGAGATTGTTTGGTTCGGAACGTATTATTTCTATGTATAATGCGTTGAATATTCCGGAAGGTGAAGAGATTCGTCATAAGACAATCACGAACTTTATTGAAAAAGCACAGAAGAAGATTGAGAACAATAACTTTGGTATTCGTAAGAATTTGTTAGATTATGACCAGGTTATGAATGAGCAAAGAGAAGTAATCTATAAGGAACGTCGTCGTGTGTTAGATGGTGAGAATATGCGCGATGTTATTTTCAAAATGTTGAATGAATCAGTGGAAGAGGTTGTAGACAGACATATTTCAGAAGATTTAGAACCTTCAGAATGGGATATGAAGGCGTTCAATAAAGATTTACTTACGATGTTTCCGATAGAGCCGATTGAGTTTTCAGAAGAAGAACTTAAGAAGGCTGAAAAGAAGGATTTGACACAGAGCTTGAAAGAAAAGGTTAACAAGCTTTATGAAGAAAAGGAAACAGAGTTCCCTGAGGCTGAGATGATTCGTGAAGCGGAACGCGTAATTCTTCTGAAAGTAATTGACAGAAAGTGGATGGATCATATTGATGATATGGATCAGATGCGTCAAAGTATTGGTTTGCGTGCATATGGTCAGCGTGATCCGTTGGTAGAATACAAATTTGCCGGTTTTGATATGTTTAACGATATGACAGCTGCAATTCGTCAGGATACAGTTAAGACGATGTTACGTATTCGTGTTGAACAAAAGGTAGAGCGTGAAGAAGTAGCAAAGGTGACAGGTACGAATAAAGATGCTTCGGCAACACGTGAACCGGTAAAGCGCAAGAATGCAAAGGTTGGACGTAATGATCCATGTCCATGCGGAAGCGGTAAGAAATACAAACAATGTTGTGGTAGGAATGCATAAAATGATGCAATAAATGCACAAAGAAAGAGGTGATTCTGTGATAGAAACAGATGCTATCAAGTTTGAATTGGCACAGTATCAAAGTCCATTACAGGAAGTGAGGGATTCACTTTGACATCCCTATCAAGCAAGATAAGGTGGCAGAGTTAGAAGCTGATATGGAAGCACCTGATTTTTGGAATGATGTTGAACATTCCAATGAGGTGATGAAAACAGTAAAAGCATTAAAGGGTGTCCTTGAAGATTATGAAACCGTTGCTAATGAATATGAAGAAGTAGAAGTATTGATTCAGATGGCAGATGAGGAGAATGATGCTTCGTTGGTACCTGAGATTGAAGAAACATTTGCGAGGTTTCGAGAGCATTTCGAAACGCTTCGTATTCAGACACTTTTGTCAGGTGAGTTCGACAAGTGTAGTGCAGTACTTACCTTACATGCCGGTGCAGGAGGAACGGAGAGCTGTGATTGGACAAGTATGCTGATGCGTATGTATACGAGATGGGCAGAGAAAAAAGGTTTTTCTGTAGAAGTGTTGGATTATTTAGAAGGGGATGAGGCAGGTGTAAAATCAGTCACCCTTCAGATAGATGGAGACAATGCTTACGGATATCTGAAATCAGAAAAAGGTGTTCATCGTCTTGTGCGTATTTCGCCGTTTAATGCAGCGGGAAAAAGGCAAACCTCATTTTCATCATGTGATGTCATGCCGGATATTGATGATGATATCCAGATAGACATCAAGGATGAAGATTTAAGAATAGACACGTATCGTGCGAGTGGTGCGGGCGGACAGCATATTAACAAAACGTCTTCAGCTATTCGTATTACACATATACCAACAGGTATTGTGGTGCAGTGTCAGAATCAAAGATCGCAACATCAGAATAAAGACAAAGCGATGAAAATGTTAATGTCAAAGCTATATGTTTTGAAACAGCAAGAGAACCAGGAAAAACTAGATGATATTCGTGGTGACGTGATGGAGAATGGATTTGGATCACAGATTCGATCTTATGTCATGCAACCATACACGATGGTAAAAGATAATCGAACAGCAACGGAAATAAGCAATATCAACGGAGTTTTGGATGGTAATGTGGACCCGTTTATGAATGCTTATTTGAAATGGATTAGTTTGAATAAGGAGTAAGGCCTATGGAAGAATTAAAATATGTAGTATTTCAGCTTGGTGATCAAAAGTATGCTATGAATCTGATGCGCGTTAGCGGGATTGAAAAGGATTATCATATTATTCCTGTTCCGAATGCGCCGGAAGGTATCAGTGGGATTATTAACCTGCGAGGTACAGTTGTTCCGGTATATAGTCTGCGGGAACGTTTTGGTATGGATGCGCGTATTGATAATCCTGAAAAAAGTCTTTTGGTAACATATAGCGCCGGTACGATGCTTGCATATGAAGTGGATGCAGTGGAAGAAATTGAGGAAATGACACCGGAAAGAATCAAGAGTATGCCATATGTTGCAACATCAGATGAAACTGCATTTATGGACCAGGTCTTACATGTTGGTAATGATATTTTGATTGCGATTAATGTGGATAAGGTTTTGTCGGAAGAGGCACAAAGTCTTGTGAATCAGTTGATAGAGAATAATCAATAGATAAAATGGCATGAGCTATGTAGGTAAGGAGGACATTATGGTTAATATAGCGGTATTAGGATATGGAACAGTTGGTTCAGGTGTTGTCGAGGTGATTAATACCAACCAGGAAATTGTGAATAAAAAAGCAGGGGATGAGATTAATATCAAGTATGTACTAGACTTGCGTGATTTTCCGGGTGATCCGGTAGAAAAGATTTTGGTGCATGATTATGATGTAATCGTAAAGGATCCATCGGTTGATATTATTGTTGAAGTGATGGGTGGTGTAGATCCTGCATATAAGTTTGTAAAACGTGCATTGCTGATGGGTAAGAGTGTATGTACCTCTAACAAAGAGTTAGTTGCAAAGCATGGTGCTGAATTGGTTGCAATTGCAGAAGAGAATAATATTAACTTCTTGTTTGAAGCATCTGTTGGTGGAGGTATTCCGATTATTCGTCCGCTTAAGACTTCTTTGACAGCAGATGATATTACAGAGATTACAGGTATCTTGAATGGTACAACGAATTATATCTTGACAGAGATGGCGCAAAAAGGATCAGCATTTGAAGATGTGTTAAAAGTGGCGCAGGAAAAAGGATATGCAGAAAGAAATCCGGAAGCAGATGTGGAAGGTTATGATGCGTGTAGAAAGATTGCGATTTTGACATCATTGGTAGTTGGAGAGCATGTTAATTATGAAGATATTCATACGGAAGGTATTACTAAGATTACGAAAGAAGACTTCCAGTATGCAAAAGCTATGAATGCATCCATCAAGTTATTGGGTACAAGTAAGAAGATTGGTGACAAATTCTATTCAATGGTTGCACCATTTATTATTGGTGAGAATCATCCGTTGGTACATGTCGATGGTGTGTTTAACGGTATTTTTGCACATGGTAATGTGTTAGATGATGTTATGTTTTATGGACGTGGTGCCGGAAAGTTACCAACTGCGAGTGCTGTTGTGTCAGATGTTGTTGAAGCAGCAAGTCATTTAAAAGAGAATATTAAGACAATTTGGAGCGAAGAAGAGGCGAAGCTTGGTGAGTTTTCCGAGTGTAAGAATAAGTTTTTTGTGCGTATGAAGGATAAAGGTCTTGATGATGATCAAATGATGGATATCAAGAAGGCATTTGGTAATGTTTTGTATGTTAAGGCACCGACTGTAAAAGACGAGTTGGCATTTATTACAGATTTCATTACAGAAGGTGAATTCGCACAGCGTATTCAGTCTTTTGCAGATGTGTATAGTGTGATTCGTGTAGATTTATAAATGTACATAAGGGAGATTTGACATGAAGTATGTAATAGTGCTAGGTGATGGGATGGCAGATTATCCTATTGAAGAGATAGGAAACAAGACGGTTTTGGAGTATGCAAACACACCTGTTATGGATGAGATAGCGAAAAGATCAGAGATTGGAATGGTATTAACTGTTCCGGAAGGTATGAGTCCCGGTAGTGACACGGCGAATCTTTCTGTAATCGGATATGATCCTGAAAAGTATTATTCGGGTCGTTCGCCATTAGAAGCACTCTCAATAGGGGTAGATATGAAACCAACGGACATTGCATTTCGTTGCAATATTGTAACGGTAAGCGATGACGATGTGTCATACGAGGATAAGACAATCATTGATCATAGTTCTTCTGAGATTTCAACGGAGGACGCAGCTGTGTTGCTAGATGCAGTTCGTGAAGTTTTTGAGAAGGAGTATGCGGATTATAAGTTTTATGTTGGGACAAGTTATCGTCATCTTACAATCTGGGATCAAGGTGAGGTGTTACCTTTGACACCACCACATGATATTCTAGGTCGTGTGATAGGAGAGTATTTACCAAAAGATCAGATTTTGTATGACATGATGAAACGAAGTTATGATATATTGGCGAATCATCCGATTAATCTGGATAGAAAAGCAAAAGGTTTGAATCCTGCCAACTCACTTTGGTTCTGGGGCGCAGGTACAAGACCGGCATTATCTAATTTTGAAGAAAAGAATGGTAAAAAAGGTGTTATGATTTCTGCGGTTGATTTGCTGAAAGGAATTGCTGTCGGCGCAGGGATGACCAATATTGATGTAGAAGGTGCGAATGGCGGCTTGCATACCAATTACGAAGGAAAAGCAATGGCTGCATGTCGGGCGTTGTGTGAAGATGGTTTTGATTTTGCATATATACACGTTGAAGCACCGGATGAAATGGGACATCAGGGCAGTCTTGAGAAAAAGATTCAGGCGATAGAATATCTTGATGAAAAAGTGATTAAGATTGTGAAGGAGCAGTTAGAAAAGTCAGGACACGATTTTCGAATCTTAGTTTTGCCGGATCATCCGACACCACTTTGTATCCGTACCCATGTTGGAGAAGCGGTACCATTTTTATTATATGATAGTACGAAGGAAGTTGCTTCTTCGCTTATGTATAATGAGAAAGATGCTAAGAAATCCGGTATTTATATCGAAAATGGTTATAAAATGATTGACCATTTGTTTGAAAAGTAGTAAATTAGCAAAGTGAACAAAACACGAGGAGGAAACTAATCAAATGTTAATCGTAAAGAAGTTTGGTGGTACTTCTGTTGCTAACAAAGAAAGAATGTATAATGTTGCGAACAGATGTATCGAAGACTACAAAAAAGGAAATGACGTAGTAGTTGTGTTATCCGCTATGGGTAAGTATACGGACGAGTTGATTGATATGGCAAAAGATATGAATCCAAACCCGCCAAAGCGTGAGATGGACATGCTCTATACAATTGGTGAACAGATGTCAGTTGCTTTGATGAGTATGGTGATGAACAATCTGGGTGTTCCGGCTGTATCACTCAATGCTTTCCAGGTTGCAATGCATACAACTTCAGTATACGGCAATGCAAGACTTAAGAGAATTGACAGTGAAAGAATTCGTAACGAGTTAGACCAGAGAAAGATTGTTATTGTAACAGGATTTCAGGGTATTAATAAATATGATGACTATACAACATTAGGACGTGGTGGTTCTGATACAACTGCAGTTGCACTTGCTGCAGCGTTGAATGCAGATGCATGTGAGATTTATACAGATGTAGATGGTGTGTATACAGCAGATCCACGTAAAGTGCCAAAAGCACGTAAGCTTGATCAGATTACGTATGATGAGATGTTAGAGCTTGCAACATTAGGCGCAGGTGTATTGCATAATCGTTCTGTTGAGCTTGCAAAGAAACAGGGTGTGCAGTTAGTTGTTCGTTCTAGTTTGAATAATTCAGAAGGTACGGTCGTTAAGGAGGATAAAAGAATGGAAAAAATGCTTGTTAGTGGCGTAGCAGCGGATAAAGATGCAGCAAGAGTTGCGTTGATTGGATTGAAGGATGAGCCGGGTGTGGCATTTAGATTATTTAATCATTTAGCTAGACACAATATCAATGTTGATATGATTTTACAGTCTGTAGGTAGAGATGGAACAAAAGATATTTCATTTACTGTAGAAGTAGATAATGCAGATGAGGCAGTTGAGATTATCGAAAGACATTTCCATGAATACGAGAAGTTAGATGTGGCTAAGAATGTGGTTAAGGTATCTATCGTTGGTGCCGGAATGATGAGTAACGCAGGAGTTGCTGCTAAGATGTTTGAAGCATTATATGATCAGGGAATCAATATTAAGATGATTTCAACATCAGAGATTCGTGTATCTGTATTGATTGATGAAAAGCATGCGGAAAGAGCGATGAATGCAATTCATGACAAATTTGGTTTGGGTGAGTAATTCCATATAGAAAAGCTGATAAAGAGAGACATTTGTATGGGTGTCTCTCTTTTTTGAAGAAGATGTGATGAGAATGGTATATGATATAGGGGGGACTACTATGAAAATCACAAGAATCGTTTTAGTGGTAATAAGCTTGGCGCTTGTTACTTTTGTCGGTGTATTTTTTATTGCTAACAAGAGGGTGGAAAATGTAGTATTAGATGGAAAAAGCATTCAGATACCATGTGAGTTTTCTGAATTGCTAAATCTGTATGAAATAAGCGAATATAGTAAAAATGAGCTTAAAAAACCGATTGCAAAAGGTGAGAGCAAGACAATATTTTTGGCAAAGAATGACGTGGAAAATGGTATATCAGTTGAAGTGTATAACAATCATAAAAAGGTAACATCGGATATAGGAAGTTGCGAGGTTCGGATGATTAGTATTGACGAAAGTACGGACGCTGAGGTAGAAGTTTTTGGTGGGTTGGCACCCGGAATGACTGCTTTGGAAGTGGAAAAAGTGTTAGAGGGAACTGATTACAACAAAAGCGAAATGAGTGGATATGTGTTTTATCACGCGACGGCCGGAAAAAAGAGTGCATATTATATGTCACTTGTACTGTATGAGGATCGCGTGATGAATGTCAGTTTATATTATACAAATGAGGAGAATTAGAAATAGTCATGAAATATCTTGTTATATATTTAATTGTGATGAATCTTTTGACGTGTATTGTGTATGGCGTTGATAAATTAAAAGCAATTGCCGGTACAAGAAGGATTTCAGAGAAAACATTGCTTACTTTTGCCTTTTTGGGCGGAAGTCTCGGTGCTTTTTTGGGAATGAAACTTTTCCGTCATAAAACATGTCATACGAAGTTTAAAGTGGCTGTACCGTTTTTTATGGGATTACATGTGATTTTGCTTGTCTTGCTTATTTACGCAAAGTGGCATTTTGTGGTATGATAGACAATGTATGTATTCAAAAGTATGGAGGTGCAAAAGATGAAGAGAGAAGATTATCTAAGTTGGGATCAGTATTTTATGGGGATTGCGCTTTTGTCTGCAGAACGAAGCAAGGATCCAAGTACGCAGGTTGGAGCGTGCATTGTAGACTCTAACAATAAAATTTTATCAGTTGGATATAATGGAATGCCATCAGGCTGTAGTGATGATGAAATGCCTTGGGGGCGTGTAGGAAAACCGTTAGAGAATAAGTACTTTTTTGTATGCCATGCTGAATTGAATGCGATTTTGAATTATGGTGCAGGTTCTTTGCAAGGAGCAACTTGCTATTCGACATTGTTTCCTTGTAATGAATGCGCGAAGGCGATTATACAAAGTGGGATTAAGGAAATCGTTTATTTGTCAGACAAGTATGCAGACACAGAGTCAACGATGGCATCTAAGATGATGTTCAATATGGCAGGTGTAAGCTATAGAGCATTTGAACCGAAAGATAAAAATATAGAATTAGCATTATAATATTACAGAAAGACAGAGGTTGTTAACATGGAAATTGCAAAAGTGATTGCGCAGGAGTTGCAGATTAAAGTAAGTCAGGTTGAGGCAGCAGTTAAGTTGATTGACGAAGGTTGTACGATACCATTTATTGCCAGATACCGTAAAGAGGTAACAGGCTCTCTTAATGATGAAGTGTTACGTGATTTGTATGAACGCTTGAATTATTTGAGAAACCTAGAAGAAAGAAAAGAGACGGTTATTGCAAGTATCGCAGAGCAAGAAAAACTGACTGAAGAATTGGAAAAACAGATCCGCGAGGCGATGACGTTGGTGGCAGTGGAGGATTTGTATCGTCCATATAAGCAAAAGAGGAGAACACGTGCAACAGTTGCAAAAGAGAAAGGCTTAGAAGGTCTTGCGAATATCATTTATTTGCAAATGACAAAACAATCAATAGAAGAAGAGGCAGTTGCGTATTTATCGGAAGAAAAGGAAGTTGTCAATGTGCAAGATGCCATTGCGGGTGCGTTAGATATTATTGCTGAGAATATATCTGATGAAGCAGAATACAGAACGTATATCAGAGAGATTACTGTACAGGAAGGAAAGCTCGTTTCTGTTGCAAAGGATGAAGAAGCAAAATCAGTTTATGAGATGTATTATAATTTTGAAGAGGGAATTAAAAAAGCTGCAGGTTACAGAGTGTTGGCAATTAACCGCGGAGAAAAAGAGAAGTTCCTGACAGTCAAGATTGTTGCACCGGAGGAACGTATTTTGCGTTATCTTGAATCTAAGATTATAACGAATGATAATCCGAACACAACAGCGTTACTGCAAAGTGCGATAGAAGATAGTTATAAGCGTCTGATAGCAGGTGCAATTGAAAGAGAAATCAGAAGTGATTTGACAGAAAAAGCGGAGGATGGCGCAATTTCTGTATTTGGAAAGAATCTTACACAGCTTTTGATGCAACCACCGATTGCAGGACAGGTTGTATTAGGATGGGATCCGGCTTTCCGAACCGGTTGTAAGTTGGCTGTAGTCGACGCAACAGGTAAGGTGCTAGATACAGTTGTTGTCTATCCGACAGAACCACAAAAGAAGATTGAACAGGCAAAGAAAACGGTACATGCCTTGATTAAAAAGTATGGTATCACACTAATCTCGGTTGGTAACGGTACAGCATCAAGAGAATCTGAGCAAGTAATTGTAGAATTGTTAAAAGAGATCCCTGAACATGTACAATATATTATTGTTAATGAAGCGGGGGCATCCGTATATTCTGCAAGTAAGCTGGCAACAGAAGAGTTCCCGAATTTTGATGTTGGACAAAGAAGTGCAGCTTCTATTGCAAGAAGATTGCAAGACCCGTTGGCTGAGTTGGTTAAGATTGATCCGAAATCGATTGGTGTAGGCCAGTATCAGCATGATATGAATCAGAAGAAACTTGGAGAAGCTTTGTCCGGCGTCGTTGAGGATTGCGTGAATAAAGTTGGTGTAGATTTGAATACAGCTTCAGCTTCTCTTTTGGAATATGTGTCAGGTATATCGAAGGCAATCGCAAAGAATATTGTTGCATATAGAGAAGAGAATGGTAAGTTTACTGATAGAAAACAGTTGTTAAAGGTTGCAAAACTTGGTCCGAAGGCTTATGAACAATGCGCAGGTTTTATGCGTATTCAAGGAGGCGTCAATCCTTTAGATGCGACGAGTGTTCATCCGGAAAGTTATGAGGCAGCAACCGGTTTGTTAAAGAAATTAGGATATTCTTTGCAGGATATTACAAGTCAGGGTTTGGTTGGTTTGTCGATGTTGGCGAAAAATCGTGCGCAATTGGCAACAGAGCTTGGTATTGGTGAAGTAACTTTGAATGATATTATTAAAGAGTTGGAGAAACCGGCGAGAGATCCTCGAGACGAGATGCCAAAGCCAATCCTTCGTACGGACGTATTAGAAATGAAGGACCTGACAGAGGGAATGGTGTTAAAAGGAACAGTAAGAAATGTCATCGACTTCGGAGCGTTTGTTGATATTGGAGTACATCAGGATGGCTTGGTGCATATATCACAGATTACCAATAAGAAATTCATTAAGCATCCTTTAGAGGCTGTCAGTGTCGGGGATGTTGTTGAAGTACGCGTACTGAGTGTTGACTTGGAGCGTAAGAGAATTCAGTTGTCTATGATTTTATAGTAAGGAAAAGAGGATAAGAATGAAGAAAGATACAATTGCATTTTCTGTAAAGATGACAGAAAAAGAGGTGTATCGCTACACACTGTATCATGTATACCATAGTTTTTCCGGTATTTTTGGTTTGTGCTTGTCTTTGATTGCATTGGTGAATCTGATTTGTAACTTTACGTCCTTGAGCGATCAGGCAAAAACAATTATGATTATTATCGCATTGTGGTCAACGGTCTTAGATCCGTTAATGATGAAGAGTAGATGCAAATCACAATTCAAGCGGACAAAGGCATATCAGTCAGCATTGCAGTATAGAATTGATGCAGCCGGAATTACGGTTTCTCAGAATGAGGAATCGCAGACACTTTCGTGGGATAAACTTTTGAAGGTTGTAGAAACGAAGAATCAGTTTTTGGTATATAGTAGTAGGATTCATGCATTTATTTTTCCGAAGAGTATGATGGAGAATCAGGAAGATGATATGCGTGAATTGGTATGCGAATATACGAGAGATTTACCGGTTAAGTTAAAAGGTAAGATTAAGCGTTCGCAGAAAAAGATGTGAGGTTTTGGAATGGAATATTATAGTTATAGCCCTGAGGAGACATTTGAATTTGCAAAACAAATGGGAGAAGAAGCACTTTCGGGTGAGGTGTTTTGCTTGGATGGTGATCTTGGAGTTGGCAAAACCCTGTTTTCCCAAGGATTTGCAAAAGGTTTGGGGATTTGTGATTATGTGAATAGTCCGACTTTTACAATTGTGCAGGAATACCATGACGGAAGATTACCGCTATATCATTTTGACGTCTATCGTATTGAGGATTCTGAGGAGATGGAAGAAGTTGGATTTTCGGATATGATATATGGTGATGGTGTTTGTCTGATTGAATGGTCTAATATCATTTCTGATATATTGCCGGAAACGCGTGTTACTATCACGATTGAAAAAGATTTGGAAAAAGGATTTGATTATCGTTTGATTCGAGTAGAAAGGAACTAGAAAATGAAAATCTTAGCAGTTGATAGCTCTGGTTTGGTTGCGTCTGTTGCATTAATGGAAGATGAAAACCTGATTGCAGAGTATACAGTGAATTACAAAAAAACACATTCACAGACATTGCTTCCGATGCTTGATGAGATTGTTTCAATGACGCAAACGGATCTTTCGACTGTGGATGCAATTGCAGTTGCGAAGGGACCGGGTTCATTTACAGGATTGCGAATAGGGTCTGCAACAGTGAAGGGACTTGGGTTGGCGTTAGGAAAACCGGTTGTGGGCGTGCCGACATTGGAAGGTTTAGCGATGAATCTTTGTGAGTCGGATGCATGTATTTGTCCCTTGATGGATGCGAGACGTAATCAAGTCTATACAGGCATTTACAAATTCAGGGATGGTCAGTTACAGATTGTAAAGGAACAGGTTCCGATTGGAATTGAAGAGATAATTGAAGCCTTGAATTTGATTGGCGAACGTGTTGTATTTCTTGGTGACGGTGTTCCGGTGTATCAAGAAGTGATTAAAAACAATATGGAGGTTCCGTATTCATTTGCTCCGCCACATATGAACAGACAACGTGCAGGAGCGATTGGGGCACGCGCATATGATTATTATAAGCAGGGACTATATGTCAGCGCTGCCGAATTCGAACCGGATTATCTCAGGTTATCCCAAGCAGAAAGAGAACGCATGGAAAAGGAAAAGAACAATGATTGAGTTACTTCCGTTGGAATATCAATATTGTAAAGAAGTTGCGGAACTTGCAGCGAAGTATCTGCCGGAGGCATGGTCGTATGAAGCAGTGTGCGATGTTCTAAAGTATGATAATAACATTTACTATGTTATGAAAGATTGCACAAGTGGAACGATTATTGGATTTGCGGGGATGATGGTGATTGCTGATGAAGCAGAGTTGCTGAATATTGTTGTATCTTCTTTATATAGAAGAAAAGGAATTGCAAGCAGATTGTTAAAGCAGTTAATCGATGATGCGAGAGGGCGCCAAGCCTATCGAATGCTTCTCGAAGTACGGGAAAGCAATGATGGCGCAAGAAGGTTGTATGAACAAAACCAATTTTTTGTGATTGGGAAAAGAAAAGCATACTATAACAATCCGACCGAGGATGCACTTATAATGGAGTCGATGTTGTGATATGAACAATTATTACCACTAGAATTTGTGAGCATAGTGCGATACCATAATGATAATACTTTTTGATATGATTTGAATGAAGGGATGAGATTATGGAGGATAAGGCAAAGAAGAAATATTGCAACAAATGTGGTAAGGAATTAAAGATGGCAAATGGTATTTGTCACGAGGATTATATCCATATTCGAAAAGAGTGGGGATATTTTTCGAAAAAAGACGGAAAGACGCAAGAATTTTTGATTTGTGAAGCTTGCGTAGCAATAATAGAAAAGGAATTTGTAATAGCATCTCACTTTGAAGACACAAAGGAGATGCTATAGACGTGGAAAAGAGGAAAAAATGATAGATGTTTGTCTTCTTGGGACAGGTGGAATGATGCCATTACCGCACAGAGCCTTAACGTCCCTGATGCTTCGATATAATGGAATGAATGTGTTGGTTGATTGTGGTGAAGGGACGCAAGTTTCCATCAAGCAGCAAGGCTGGAGTGTGAAGCCGATAGATGTGATTTGCTTTACACATTTTCATGCGGATCATATTAGTGGTTTGCCGGGACTGCTGTTGACACTTGGCAATGCAGAACGGACAGAACCGGTAACGATGATTGGGCCGAAACGCTTGGAGAAGATTGTAAATGCGCTTCGCATGATTGCACCGGAATTACCATTTCCGATTCGTTTTATTGAGTTAGAACAGGACCAGGAATCATTTGAAATCAATGGGCTGAAGATTCATGCGTTCAAAGTACAACATAATATTACATGTTATGGTTATAGTTTTGAATTGGAACGTGCAGGAAAGTTTGATGTAGAGCGAGCTCGTGCATTAGAAATTCCGATGAAATTATGGAATCCTTTGCAAAAAGGTGAAACGATAGAGGATGGTGGTATTACTTATACGCCGGATATGGTCTTAGGAGCGCCAAGAAAGGGAATCAAATTAACATATTGTACAGATTCGCGACCTACAGATTCGATTGTCGAGAACGCAAGAGAATCGGATTTGTTAATATGTGAAGGAATGTATGGGGAGCCGGACAAAGAAGAAAAAGCAAAAGAACACAAGCATATGACATTTTACGAAGCTGCTGCTATGGCAAAAAAAGCAGAAGTGAAGGAAATGTGGTTGACGCATTATTCGCCGTCGCTTGTTCGTCCGCAGGATTACGAAGAACAGGTGAGAAAGGTGTTTGCGAATACAATTGTTGCAAAAGACAGAAGAACGACAACGTTGTTGTTTGAGGAGGGGTAACAAATGCAAAAAAAAGGAATGAAAACATTTACACTTGTGTTGTTTCTTGTTGTGTTAGGTGTTTTGGGATATTATATTCATTTGACAAATGGAGCACCGGGACATGAGGATGTAACACCTTCTTCTGAAAAAGATATATTGTTGCAGTATGATATGGTTGCTGATTATCCGAAGACAGTAAGAGAAACGGTAAAGCTGCATTGCAGATATTTGAAGTATACATATAATACAGGATTGACAAAAGAATGTAGTGAAGATGACGTGTTTGTTCTTAATCAAAAAATGAGACAATTGTTTGATGATGAACTGTTGGATTTGAACACGCCGGAAAAACAGTTAGAAGCGTTAAAAAAAGATATCTTGTTATATCAATCTAATAAACAGAAGTTTGTGAGCTATACACTTGCAGAGCCTAGTCAAATCGAATACAACACAGAAGGTGATACGGAATATGCAAAAATGACAGTTAATGTAGCGATGACGATGGACGGAGCCAGTTTTGCTATGGATGAAGAATATATTCTTCGAAAAAATCAAGAAGGCCAATGGAAGATTCTGGGCTGGATGGTTGTTGGTCAGGACAAACAAAATGTAGAAGAGGAAGAAAAATAGTATGGATAAAGATGTATATATATTGGCAATTGAATCTTCTTGTGATGAAACCGCAGCAGCAGTAATTAAGAATGGAAGAGAAGTTTGTTCTAATATTATATTTTCTCAAATTGAATTACACAAACTGTATGGCGGTGTTGTTCCGGAAATTGCTTCAAGAAAGCATATTGAAAAGATTAATCAGGTAATAGAAGAAGCATTAACAGTTGCTGCAATCCAATTAGAGGATTTGGATGCAATAGCAGTAACGTACGGACCGGGGTTGGTTGGTGCCCTACTTGTAGGTGTGGCGGAAGCGAAAGCGATTGCCTATGCATCGAACAAACCATTGGTAGGTGTACATCACATTGAGGGACATATTGCAGCCAATTATATTGAAAATTTGGATTTGGAACCTCCATTTATGTGTTTGGTAGTTTCCGGTGGTCACACGCATCTTGTGAAGGTGTTGGATTATGATCAATTTGAAATTGTCGGTAGAACGAGAGATGATGCGGCCGGAGAAGCTTTTGATAAGGTGGCGCGTGCAATTGGCTTGGGATACCCGGGTGGACCAAAGGTAGATGCTTTGGCAAAAGAGGGTAATAAAGAAGCGATTGTGTTTCCGCGTGCAAAAGTAGACGGTAATGAGTATGATTTTAGTTTTAGTGGATTAAAGTCGGCTGTTTTGAATTATCTTAATCAATGTGAAATGAAACAGATTGAAGTTAATACTGCTGATGTTGCAGCTTCTTTTCAATATGCAGTGATTGATGTTTTGACAACACACGCGATTAAGGCGACGAAAGAAATGGGAATGGAAAAACTTGCGGTTGCAGGTGGTGTTGCGTCTAATTCCTCGTTGAGGGAAAGCTTGAAAAATGCATGTGACAAAGAAGGGATTTCCTTCTATCATCCGTCACCATTGTATTGCACGGACAATGCGGCGATGATTGGTGTTGCAGGATATTATGCTTATAAAAATGGTGTAAGGCATGGATTGGATCTGAATGCGATTCCGAATCTGAAAATAGGCGAAAGAATTTAATTGTATAGAATAAGGAGATTTGGTACATAATGGAAAAGGAACACGTAACAGCGATTGTGTTAGCAGCCGGTACAGGGAGCAGAATGCAATCTGATGTACCGAAACAATATATGGAATTGAATGGGAAACCAGTCTTATATTATTCACTTCAAGTATTTGAAGATAGCGCGGTGGATGACATCATCTTGGTTGTAAGCAAAGATGATGTTTCTTATTGTAAGAAGGAGATAGTAGATGCATTTGATTTGAAAAAGATAAAGTGCATTGTAGAAGGTGGTTCTGAACGCTATTGGTCAGTGCGTAACGGTTTAAATGCTGCAAAAGGAACAGATTATGTTTTGATACATGATGCGGCAAGACCATGCTTGACGAATGATATGATTGAAGATTCCATTGTATGGGTGAAAAAAACAGGAGCCTGCACGGTGGGGGTACCGGTGAAAGATACAATCAAGATTGTAGATGAGAATCAACTCGGAGTTGAGACACCACCACGTAACTTTTTGTGGCAGGTACAGACGCCGCAGTCGTTTTTATATGAGGATATCATGAAAGCGTACGCATTGATGGAACAAAGCGGAGATAGTGACATAACAGATGATACCATGATAATAGAGCGTTATATAGGTAAGAAAACAAAGCTTATTATGGGTGATTATTGCAATATAAAAATCACTACACCGGAAGATTTATCGGTTGCGGAAAATTTTTTGAAAAAAAGTAAAAAAAGTTGTTGACATGACTAAAAGTTAGTGTTAATATAGTCAATGTCGCTGACGAAAAGAAGTCAGATGCACGGAGAGGTATCGAAGTGGTCATAACGAGGCGGTCTTGAAAACCGTTTGTCCGCAAGGGCACGTGGGTTCGAATCCCACCCTCTCCGCTGTTCTTATGTTTGAGACAATTTAAGAACATCAGCTTGCGGCTTGGAGAAGTACCCAAGCGGCTGAAGGGGCTCCCCTGGAAAGGGAGTAGGTCGTTAATAGCGGCGCGAGGGTTCAAATCCCTCCTTCTCCGTTTAGTATAACTAAAACGTAAGCGAGAACAATGAAAACTGAATGAAGATTAAACAACAAAACAACCCTGAAAATTCTAAAAGATTTTCAAGAGAACGTTTATAGCAGTGAGTACTAAAACTCAACCAACAAGTTGGTTTCGTTAAGTAC
>SVEJ01000004.1 GCA_015057435.1 Lachnospiraceae bacterium | reverse complement strand
ATAGATATTATGGTGTGACAGAAGAGGATATCCGACTCAAGTCAGAGAGATACAAAGATGTTGTGCGGACATTGAGTTTGTAATTGGGGTTCTTGAATTGATAGAATACAGGCGTTAAAATTTCAGTCTTACGGTGAGTTGAAAAAAATAGCAAGAAAGAATGGCGGTTGCTACGGTGACTGCCTTTTTTGTATAAAAGGGGATTGAACAATTCCCTTTTGTGTGATATGTTTCTTTTAAGGAAACTGAACAACTACCTTAAAAGAAATGAAAGAGGTGTTATATATGAGAGTGCAATTTACGGTAAGTGATGTTGAATGGACAAAATTAGAGAAATTAGCTAAAGATGCAGGATATCCAGATGTGCCAAGCTACTGTAAAGATACGGTATTGGAAGATAGGACATATGGGAAACTATGGCAGACTGTTGTAGATAAGATATCCAAAATGGAAAAGGATAATATTTTTGCATTAAGAGACCTTGTTGCTACTCCTCCAGCTAATCTTGGTGTGAAATTATATGAACATCAAAAAGAACTAGGGATTGAGGTTCAAAAGAAAGATAGCTTAAATTCTAATACATTTAAAAAAATATAAGTTTACAGAGGCCGAGTGGTGTAATAGCCATTCGGCTTATTTTTTGTTACAAAAATTTCACATTAATTCCATATTAGGTGGGTATAATAATTCGGTTTAAAGTAGGATAAAGAGGGTGCGGATAACACAAAGGGTTATCCCTTTTAGAAATCGAGGGATAAGAGGATAGGGGGATAGCGTTAGAACCCTTATACATTAAGGAAAGATGCCATAATGTTAACAGGGTAATCGTTCAGACGGGATTGCATATTGCCATGATTGGAGGTACATTATATCATTTTTTAAGAAAAATGGTTGGTAGTTACAAGGTTGCAGCTTTGGTTGGGGGAACATTTATTATCTTATATGGTATTTTGTCAGGTTTGTCCGGTGCAACTTGTAGGGCGATTGTTATGTTGCTTGTATCAATTGGTGCGGATGTGGCAGGGAGGCGTTATGATGGTCTTACAGCAATGTCATTAGCGTTGTTTGTCATGATTATTTGGAATCCGTATCAGATTACCCAGGCGGGTTTTTTATTATCTTTTGGAGCAGTGTGCGGAATCATTTTTATAAAACCTCTTTGGAAAATGTATTTTCCGAGATTATCGTTTTTGTCGGAAGGCTTATCTGTCAGTTTTAGTGTACAGCTAGTTATAACACCTGTTTTGCTTTGGTTTTTTTATGAAATACCGCTATACGGTGTATTATTGAATCTGGTTGTTGTACCGCTTATGAATTATTTGCTTGCATTTTTAATACTATGCGGAATATTAGGAGTTTGCTTTGTCGAAGTTGCAGGAGTTCTTGCTTTTTTACCGGATTGGATTTTTGGATTCTATGAAATGCTATGTAAAATTACAGAGTTTTTTCCGTTTCATACAGTTTGTTTTGGGCGACCTCATTGGACTTGGGTTGTATTTTATTATGCTTTTTTGATTTTAGCGATTCATTTTTTTTACCAAAAGGAACGACTACGCGGAATGTTAAGCATTGCTTTGCTGGGAATTAGTTTTTTTGCATTTGTTTTACCGGGAAATCTTTGTATTCGTCTGTTAGATGTAGGTCAAGGGGATTGCATCTATATTGAGACGCAACATCATCAGCATATATTGGTGGATGGGGGTAGTAGTACAAAAAGAAATGTTGGAGATTATGTTATCAAAAGTACCTTGAAGTATCATGGGTGTATAATATTGGATTATGTCTTTGTGACACATAGTGACATTGATCATTATAGTGGAATTAAAGAGTTGCTGGAAGCAAATGAAATCGCAATCCGTCATCTTGTATTACCGAATATTACCAATCCGGACGAGGCGTATATGGAACTGGTTTTATTAGCGCAACAAAAAGGTTGTGACATAGATTATATAAAAATGGGAGATGAAGTATATGTCGATCGGGTTCGTCTTGCATGTCTGAATCCAAAGAAACAGGATTATGAAGAAAAAAATGACAGCAGTATTGTTTTACACTTGAATTACACGGATTTTGATATGTTGTTAACGGGTGATCTGACAATGTATGGTGAGGACTGTGTAGCAAAACAGATAAAGGGTAATGTTGAAGTGTTAAAAGTTGCACATCATGGCTCTGCTACTTCTACATCCGAGCAGTTTTTGAGAGCGCTTTCACCGGATGTTGCATGTATATCAGTAGGAGAGAATAATACATATGGACATCCGTCTTTGGATGTGATGAAGAGATTAGAAAAACATGTTTCAAAGATATATTTGACAAAACATTCCGGAACAATTACCATAGAAACGGATGGAAAAACATACTGGATCGATGAATATTGTTCGAAGCAGTAACAGGAGAATGAATATGGAACGAATAAACCAGGATATCAAAAATGCCGCTTTTCAACAGTTCTATCTTTTGATGGGGGATGAAGGGTATTTAAAAAAGCAATATAAAGAAAAACTTAGCAAGGCGATTGTTAATACGGATGATGCAATGAACTACCTGTATACAGAGGGTAATAATCCTGATTTATCCACGATATATGAGGCGGGAGAGACGTTGCCGTTTTTTTCGGATTATCGATTGATTGTTTTGGAAAATACAGGTTTATTAAAAAAAGCAACAGATGGTGTCAGTAATCATTTTGAACAGTTTCCGGAGTCGACGATTGTCATTATGGTTGAAGACGAAGTGGATGGAAGAAATGCCTTGTATAAATGGTTTCAAAAACATGGATATGTTGCGAAGTTAGACATGCCGGATGAGAAAAAGCTGATTGCGTGGATTCGTAAGTTATGTAATGAAGAAGGAATGACGATAGAAGACACAGCTGTATTTTACATGATTGAACATATGGGAACAGAAATGTTTCTTTTAAAGAATGAATTAGAAAAGTTGTTTTCATATTGCAAAGGCAGAAATGCGATTACCATTAACGATATCAGACAGGTCTGTATTGATGAGGCTGATGACAAGATGTTTGAGATGTTAGATGCAATTGGCGGAAAGAACCAGAAAAAAGCACTGAAGTTATATCATGATTTGTTGGAACTAAGAAGACCTGCTATGCAGATATTGAGCTTACTTACAAGACACTATAATATTTTATTACAGGTAGAAGAACTTCATAAGGCATCGGCGGATGCTAAGACGATTGCATCAGTATGCGGTGTTCCGCCGTTTACTGTGAAAAAGTACATTAATCAATCTCTTGCGTTTGATTATGCACAGTTAAAGCAAATGTTAGAAAGATGTGCTCAAACGGATCAGGAGATAAAAACAGGAGTTATTAAAGATACAGTAGGCGTAGAGTTACTGATTGTTTCGTTCAGCGGAAGATAATAGAATGCAACAAAAAAGGACCGTGGGTTAATCGGTCCTTTTTTATGTCTATCTTAAAATCAATACGAAATGTATTATGCCATCTTGTTAACGGCAGCTGATAAACGAGAAATCTTTCTAGAAGCTGTATTCTTGTGTACAATTCCTTTAGTAGCAGCCTTACTAATCTTAGATGTACAAACCTTCAACTGAGCTTCAGCAGCAGCCTTATCACCGGCAGCAACAGCAGCCTCAAGCTTTTTGATTACAGTCTTCAATTCTGACTTAACTTTCTTGTTTCTCAAAGTCTTTGTCTCGATTACCTTGATTCTCTTCTTTGCAGATTTGATATTTGCCATTTCCAGACACCTCCATTCGAATAGTTATGTTTTATGTTATGGTTTTACATTAAAACCGGACACGGACAATCTAATGTAAACATACTCGTCTATAATACTTTACAAACCATATTTTGTCAAACATTTTTTTGTTTTTCTTTTTGTACATATTCTATATTGTTTGTATAAATTGAAAATACCATGGTTATTCTTATATATATACTTATATTCTGGACATGAAGGGAGATAAAAAATGCGAGGCAGAACGGACTTAGCAGTGGAAATGAGAGAAGATATATCGAAAGATAATCAGATGCGCGGTGTGCATGTGTTGACAAAAAATCATGGTGATACGGATATTAAGGAAATACGAATTGTAGTAGAAAATGAAGAAGGTGCAATGTGTTTGGGAAAACCAATCGGAACATATATTACACTGGAAAGTGAAGGACTAAGGACATATGATGATGGTTACCATAAGCCGATGATGGAGGTACTTTCAAAACAGTTGCAGCAGTTTATTGGAAATAAAAAGAAAATTATGGTTGCAGGACTTGGTAACCGCGAAGTTACACCGGATGCTTTAGGTCCATATGTGATCGATAACCTTTATGTAACAAGACACTTGTTAAAGGAAGGAATTATCAAAGAAAGCATAGAAATTAGTGCGATTGCACCGGGGGTTATGGCGCAGACCGGTATGGAAGCATGTGCAATTCTTAAGGCGCTTGTAAAAGAAGTGAAACCGGAACTACTGATTGTGATAGATGCATTGGCTGCGAGAGAGTCTGATCGTTTGAATAAGACAATTCAACTTGCAGATACAGGCATTATTCCGGGTTCGGGTGTCGGAAATCATAGAAATGCAATCAATAAAGAAAGTGTTGGTGTTCCGGTGCTTGCGATTGGTGTGCCGACAGTTATTGCAGTACCTACGATTGTCAATGATGCGATGGATGTAATGGTACATGCACTTGGTAAGCAAACAACAAAAAACGTATTAAAGAAATTTACTGATGAAGAACGTTACCAATTGGCATGTGAGATGGTGACGCCTTATCTTGAAAATATGTTTGTTACACCAAAGGATATAGACGAAGCAGTAAAAAGAATTAGCTATACGATTTCAGAGGCAATTAACCATGCAGCATTTGCTTCATAGCAGGTATATATCATCTGTTTTGTGAATACAATTATAGTATGAAAAAATACATGTACACAAAAAAGAATCAATTAAATAAATCCCGTGCAACGGTATGTGTTATGATTTTACTTGTCTTATGTATGCAATATCCGCATAAAGAGAAGGATATTTTTTTCGAATTAACGACACAAATGGTACCGTTGCTTACATACGAACAAGAATATGGTAGTGATGATATGGATTATGCATCTTCGTATGATGTTCCGGAGTGGTTTTATGAGGATGAAGATGCATTGCCGGCAAACGGTGATATTGTAATGATGGAGCAGGTGGCGGATAAAGCAGTGACAAAGCCGGAGATTGAAGATGTAACAGAAGATAAAACGAAAGGAATAACTTATACAAGACAAGAGCTTTCTAAGCCTGATTTTTTATTGCAAAAGATTTTTGTTGTAGATGCTAATACAAGCATGACGGAAGAAGAGTTAAATCTGTCAACGTTGTTAGACACAGATTTGTCATTACCGGATTGGAATGGAGAAGCATATAAAGTGCTCATTTATCATACACATGCATCTGAGAGTTTTGTGGATAGCAGACCGGGGCATCCGGAAGATACGATTGTTGGCGTGGGGGCACATTTGGCAGAGCTTTTGGAACAGAAATATGGTGTGAAAGTTTATCATGATACAACGACATACGATATGATAGATGGGAAATTAGACCGTAGTAAAGCATATGAAAATTCGTATTATGGCGTTTCAAAGATATTAGAAGAATATCCATCCATTGAAGTTGTAATAGATTTGCACCGTGATGGTGTGGATGAAGAGACGCATCTTGTAACAGATATTAAAGGGAAAAAGACCGCAAAGATTATGTTTTTAAATGGTGTGAGTCGTTCAGAAATGAATGGAGAGATTGCCTATCTCGAAAATCCGAATAAGCTTATGAACCTTTCGTTTAGTTTTCAGATGTATCTAAAAGGAAAGGAGTATTATGGCGATTTTATCAGAAAAATCTACGTGAGAAGTTTACGTTACAATCTTCATGTTATGCCGCGTGCAACATTGATTGAAGTAGGTGCACAGAATAATACATTAGAAGAAGAAAAAAATGCAATGGAGCCGTTGGCGGCAATACTTGATAAAGTGTTGAGTAAAGATAAATAATATGCTATACTAGACTATGTATGGCTATGTCAAGATATGGGAAAGAATCCCTTATAGATAGCAGTGGGATTGAAAGGATAGGAGAAAACGATGGCACATTTAGACCAGAGCAAAATACGTAATTTTAGTATTATCGCACATATTGATCACGGAAAGTCAACCTTGGCTGATCGTATTATTGAGAAAACCGGACTGTTAACAGATCGTGAGATGCAGGCACAGGTTCTTGATAATATGGAATTAGAAAGAGAGCGTGGTATTACAATTAAGGCGCAGGCGGTTCGTATCATTTATCGTGCGAAAGATGGAGAAGAATACATTTTTAATCTCATTGATACACCGGGACATGTAGACTTTAATTATGAGGTTTCAAGAAGTCTTGCTGCCTGTGAAGGCGCGATTTTGGTCGTAGATGCAGCACAGGGTATTGAAGCACAGACGTTAGCGAATGTGTATCTTGCACTTGATAATGATTTAGATGTCATGCCTGTAATCAATAAGATAGATTTACCAAGTGCAGATCCTGATAGAGTGGCCAATGAAATTGAGGATATTATTGGTATTGAAGCGATGGATGCACCGCGTATTTCGGCTAAGACAGGTTTGAATATTGAAGATGTGCTAGAAAAGATTGTAGAACAGATTCCGGCACCTTCAGGTGATCCGGATGCATCGTTAAAAGCACTGATTTTTGACAGTAAATACGATGCCTATAAAGGTGTTATCATTTTTTGCCGATTGTTTGACGGTTCGGTAAGGAAAGGTACACAGATAAAAATGATGGCGACAGGAGCAACTGTGGAAGTTGTAGAAGTTGGTATTTTTGGTGCGGGACAATTTATTCCGCAAGAAGAACTTTCGGCAGGCATGGTTGGTTATATTACGGCAAGTCTCAAAGATGTCAAAGAAACACAGGTGGGTGATACGGTGACAGATGCCAATAATCCGTGTGAGGAAGCTTTGCCGGGATATAAAAAAGCAAATCCGATGGTATATTGCGGTATGTATCCTGCGGATGGTGCGAAGTATCCTGATTTGCGCGATGCATTGGAAAAGTTACAGTTAAATGATGCGGCACTTAGTTATGAACCGGAGACATCGGTTGCATTAGGTTTTGGATATCGATGCGGATTTTTGGGTTTGTTACATTTAGAGATTATTCAAGAACGTTTAGAAAGAGAATATAACCTGGATTTGGTGACAACAGCACCGGGTGTAATTTATAGAGTGCACAAGACAGATGGGGAGATGATGGAGTTGACGAATCCTTCGAATCTGCCTGATCCATCGATGATTGATTATATGGAGGAACCATTTGTTTCTGCAGAAATTATGGTGACGAAAGACTATGTAGGTGCAATTATGCAGTTATGTCAGGAAAGACGTGGTATCTACAAGAGTATGGAATATATGGAAGAAACCAGAGCTTTAATTAAGTATGACTTACCTTTGAATGAGATTATCTATGATTTCTTTGATGCGTTAAAGTCGCGTTCAAGAGGTTATGCTTCTTTTGATTATGAGATGAAGGGTTATGTCCGTTCAAGTCTTGTGAAGTTAGATATATTAATTAACAAGGAAGAGGTAGATGCGCTTTCTTTCATCGTACATGCTGATACGGCCTATGAAAGAGGACGTAAAATGTGCGAAAAGCTAAAAGGTGAAATTCCGCGACATTTATTTGAAATTCCGATTCAGGCAGCAATCGGTAGTAAGATTATTGCCAGAGAAACAGTTAAGGCGTTGCGTAAGGATGTATTGGCAAAATGTTATGGTGGAGATATCACCCGTAAGAAGAAATTGCTTGAAAAGCAAAAAGAAGGTAAGAAGCGTATGCGCCAGATTGGTAACGTAGAGATTCCGCAAAAGGCATTTATGAGTGTATTAAAGTTAGATGAGGAATAATGAAAGAACATGAGAAGAAACCGTTAAGTTTATATGTGCATATTCCTTTTTGTAAGGAGAAATGTCGGTATTGTGATTTTTTGTCGTTTGCATTGTGTGATTATTCACTGCACAGACAGTATGTACATGCACTTTGCAATGAGATAGAAGTGTATCGTTATGTGGCAGAAAGATATATTGTACGTACAATATTTTTTGGGGGAGGAACCCCGTCATTTATTGATGCGGCATTCATTACGCAAATTATGGACAAGATAAGAGATGTTTTTTTGCTTGATGATGATTGCGAGATAACGATAGAGGGGAATCCGGATAGCTTAACCGGTGAAAAATTAAAAGCTTACCGTGAAGTAGGTGTGAATAGGCTGAGTATTGGTTTGCAAAGTGCAAACGATGAAATGCTACAAAAGTTAGGAAGAGTGCATAATTATGATCAGTTTATAGCGGCCTATAGCAATGCAAGACAAGCAGGATTTACGAATATTAATGTAGATGTTATGTCGGGGTTGCCCGGGGAGTCTGCTGAGTCGTATGTGCGAACTTTAGCGAAGGTAGTGAAATTACAACCGGAGCATATTTCGGCATATAGCTTAATTGTTGAAGAAGATACCCCATTATATGATGATGAAGCAATGCTTTCCATGTTGCCGTCGGAAGAGGAAGAACGAAAGCTTTATGCAAAGACGAAGATGCTGTTAAAAAATAGCGGATATGAGAGATACGAAATATCCAATTATGCGAAAACGGGCTTTTTATGTCGGCATAACAAGATTTATTGGACGATGATGCCTTATCTTGGATTTGGATTAGGCGCCTCCTCGTTTATGGAGGTTATGTTAGATCCAAAACATACCAAGAAGTTGCGTTTTCATGGTGTGGAGCGGATGGATGAATATATCGGTCGTTTTTCGCGTTTTAATTATACATATGAAGAAGATTTGTTTGATTATATAAGGGAACATTATGAGGATGTTACCATGTTAAAACGGAAAGATATGATGGAAGAATATATGTTTCTTGGTCTGCGCCTGATGAATGGTGTTTCAAAATCTGAGTTTCAAAAATGTTTTGGAGTCTCTATGGAAAATGTATATGGATCAGTTATAGAAAAATATGAAAAACAAGGTCTTTTAATAAATGATACAGAACACATTTGTCTGACGGACGCAGGGATTGATGTAAGCAATGTTGTAATGGCAGAATTTTTGCTATAACAAGATATAGAATAAGAACAAAGGATGGATGCACAATGGGATTATTAAAAAAATATGTTAAGATGTTTCGGGAAGATATGAAAGAAGTGATGGCGAGACGTTGCGGCTTGGATGAACTTAACAATTTTATTATGTTAGTTGCCTTTTTATATGTGGTAGCTGCATTGGCAACCGGGATTATGTGGTTTGCGGCAATCGGTGCTGTTTTGATTGCGCTTGGTTATTTTAGAGTGTTTTCAAAGAATTTGGAAAAACGTAAGAGAGAAAATGCGGTATACATGAAATACCTGGGTGGATTTGTGAATGTGATGGCGTTTTGTAAGAAATCTGTGAAGATGTGGTGGAAGTCATTTAAGGACCCTGCATATGTGTATTTTGTGTGCGTTTCTTGCCATCAGATTATAAGAATACCAAGAGGAAAGAATAAGATTAGTATTCGTTGTCCGAAGTGTGGTAAAACATTTGTTAAGAGGACTTGATATGAAAGCAATACATGAGAAAAAACGTTTGACCGAATGGATGGAAAAATTTCATATAGACGAGAAAGTGATTGTGCCTGTTGTTTTATCAATACAGGCATTTTTGCTGATTATAGGTATGCAAGCGATTACCTTTGCTGATTACAATGTGTTGTACCAATGGCTTTCGATAGAAAACATAGGATATGTGATATATGCTTTTTTATTGAGTTTTTTGTTGCTACAACTTTTTTTGTGCGTTTTCAAAAGGATTACCCTCGGATTTATAATTACGTGTCTTTTGACAATTCTTATTGCTGTAATTAATAACATGAAATGGGTTAGTTTAAAAGAATGTATTACAATTTCAGATTTTGATAAATTGTCTGAAGCATTTACAGTTGCAAGTGAGGCTGATTTTAAGCTTTTTGTAGATTGGTGGGGATGTGTGATAGGTGTAATCATTCTTCTTGTCGTAACAGTTGTGATAGATATTAAAATTGTTTCGCCGCATAGAATGAATACACAATTTCATTATTATAATCGAACCACCTTCTTCTTGTTGATACTTATTTTGCTTCCGATTATAATCGCAGACGCGAAAGGGAGTGCGGTTGATAAACTTACACATAATTCCTCTGCAGATAAAATGGGTCCGGTAATCTACTTTATGGAGAGTATATTTACAGCGCATATGGATGATCCGTATACATTTTCTGAGGCGAAAAAATCATATGATCAGTATGTTGAAGAAGGTAAGGCACTTGTTGGCAAGGCAGAAGATAAGGCGGAGAACGAACAAAATAAACCGAATATTATCGTAATTATGAGCGAAGCGTTCTTTGATGTGAATCAGTTTGAAGGTGTGCTTACATATAGTGAAAATCCGATGGCATATTATGAAAAAATGCAAGAAGAAAGTGTTGCGTATGGTAATGCGAAGGTGAATATATATGGCGGCAGTACACATTTTTCGGAGTTTGAGTTTCTGTCAGGGTGGAATTCAAAAGGAATGAATTCGGGTTCTTGTCCTTACAAAGAGTATTATAATGAAAAACAACCTTCTTTTGCGAGTTATCTGAATGAAATGGGATATTATACATTGGCGATTCATCCGTATGATAGTTTTTTTTGGAATAGAAAGCATGCATATCCGAATATGGGATTTGATAAGTTTATTGACAGAAGCTATATGAAGTATACGGATATGTGTGGTTATATTTCGGATGATGCATTAACGAATGAAGTGATTTATCGATATGAAGAACGAAAAAATATAGATTCGGAAGAACCGTTTTTTTGTTTTGGTGTATCCATTGCAAATCATGTGGCAATGATTAATGGAGAAGAATTTTTGAATACTGCAGATCATATCGACATCACATATGAGAAAAATATTGGCTACTCAGACAGAAGAAGACAAAGGGTGAAGGATTATATCGGTGGGATTTCGAAAAGTGGTGAGGCGTTATACAAATTAGCTTCTTATTTCAAGGAACAGGACGAACCGACTGTGATTGTGTTTTTCGGAGACCATGCTCCGAATTATGCGATTGATATCATGGAGAAAAAGGGAAAAGAAGAAGATTGCTATACGACACCATATTTAATTTGGAGTAATTATGAGATTGCAGATGTAAAAAATGAGGCCGATATCAATATATCGTATCTTTCAACATATCTTTTGCAGACACTTCATATGCCGCTTACAATGCAAAACTATTACAATATTGCATTGCATAATCAATATCGTTATGAAACGCGTTATGAAATTTGTGATGTAGACGGAGAGTTATATGAAGATATGAGTTCTTCAAAACGGGATGCATATTTTTATCATGCACTGGATATGAAAAAACATATACCTGCGCTTTTGGCTGAGCCGGAGAAGATGCAAGAGGTATGGCAAATTCCTTGAGAAAGTATGTTTTTTTTCTTGACAAAGAATGGGGTAAGTGTTACTCTATATGCAGATGTTAGCACTCGGCGTGTTTGAGTGCTAATAATAAGGAGAAAGGGGTTGGATGCGTGGAATTGGATGACAGAAAACTTAAGATTTTGAAGGCCATTATTACCAACTACTTAGAGACGGGGGAGCCGGTTGGCTCAAGAACCATTTCAAAGTATACGGATTTGAATCTTAGTTCAGCGACAATCCGCAATGAAATGGCAGACTTAGAGGAACTTGGACTTATTATGCAGCCCCATACTTCAGCCGGTCGAGTCCCTACAGATAAGGGTTATCGATTGTATGTTGACCAGATGATGGTTGAAAAAGATACCGAGATGGAAGAGATGAAGACACAGTTGTTAGAACGCGTGGATAAGATGGAATCTCTTTTGAAACAGGTAGCGAAAGTGTTGGCATATAATACTAATTATGCAACATTGGTTACGGCACCGCAGTATCAGAATTCTAAGCTTAAGTTTATACAATTGTCGCAAGTGGATGCAAGACAGTTGCTTGCAGTGATTGTAGTGGATGGTAATGTAATCAAGAACAAGTTGATGAAAGTAGAACGCATGCTGGAGAATGACGAAATTTTAAAACTCAATGTGCTGTTAAATACTTTTTTACAAGGTGCATCTTTGCAAGACATTAATTTGGAGATGATACAGACCATTAAGACGCAGGCCGGTGAATTTGCAGATATTATGGAAAATGTTTTCCAAGGGATTGCAGAAGCGATTCATGAAGCAGATCAAGTTGAAATATATACGAGTGGTACAACGAATATGCTGAAGTATCCTGAACTTGGAAATATTGAACAGACTACAAAGCTTTTGGAAGCTTTGGAAGAAAAACAAGGGTTGAATGAACTGATTGATGAATCTATGCATATGGAAAATCCCAATGGTATACAGGTATATATCGGCGAGGAAGCACCTGTTTCTAATATGAAAGATTGTAGTATCGTTACTGCAACTTACGAATTGGAAGAAGGCGCGAGAGGAACAATCGGTATTATCGGTCCGAAAAGAATGGATTATCAAAAGGTTGTCAGCACCCTAAAAAATCTTACGGGTGAATTAGATACAATTTTTAAGAAGAAAGATTAGAGGTGTCAGATTGGAAACAAAGAAGAAAAGTAGCGAAACTGCTACAGAAAAAGAAATACCGACAAATGATATGACGGTAGAGGAAGTTGAAGAAGTGAATGCAGATGTAACTGAAGAAACACAGGTACAGATGGAAGAAGTTTCGGAAGACGGAAAAAAACCGGTTAAGAGTAAGAAGGGTAGCAGAAGAGGTGGATCTAATAACAAGGCGTTAGAGTTAGAGATTGAAAAACAAAAAGCATTGTTAGAAGAAGCAGATGACAGATATAAGCGTTTGTTGGCAGAGTTTGAAAATGCCAGAAATCGTAGTGAAAAAGAGTCTAAGAGAAATTATGATATTGGTGCAAAAGAAGTATTAGAGCAATTGCTACCGGTTGTAGATAATTTTGAACGTGCTTTGCAAGCAATTCCTGAAGAAGATAAGGAACGTGCATTTGAGCAAGGTGTGGATAAGATTTATAAGCAGTTGATGACCAGTCTCTCGGATGTGGGTGTCAAGCCAATGGATGCGGTTGGTGCGGAATTTAATCCGGATTTCCATAATGCAGTATTGCACGTAGAAGATGAAGAATACGGTGAGAATGTTGTTGTGGAAGAATTACAAAAAGGCTATATGTACAAAGAAGAAGTATTAAGATATAGCATGGTAAAGGTGGCAAACTAGTCACAAGATGTCGTTAAATTTTTTAGCAATAATATATAGATTATATTTAGGAGGACAAAAAAATGGGAAAAATTATTGGTATTGATTTAGGTACAACTAATTCATGTGTTGCTGTTATGGAAGGTGGTAAACCGGTTGTTATCAACAACGCAGAAGGTGCAAGAACAACTCCATCAGTTGTAGCATTTACAAAGACAGGTGAGCGTGTGGTTGGTGAACCTGCAAAACGTCAGGCGGTAACCAATGCAGACAAGACAATTGCATCTATCAAGAGACATATGGGTTCAGATTACAAGGTATCAATTGATGATAAGAAATATTCTCCACAGGAGATTTCAGCAATGGTACTTCAGAAGCTTAAGGCAGATGCGGAAAGCTATTTGGGTGAGAAGGTAACAGAGGCAGTTATCACAGTTCCTGCATATTTCTCAGATTCTCAAAGACAGGCTACAAAAGATGCAGGACGTATTGCAGGTTTGGATGTTAAGCGTATTATTAACGAGCCAACTGCTGCTGCGTTATCTTATGGTCTTGACAATGAGCATGAGCAAAAGATTATGGTATACGACTTAGGTGGTGGTACATTCGATGTATCTATCATTGAGATTGGTGATGGTGTTATTGAAGTATTAGCTACAGCCGGAGATAATCAGCTTGGTGGTGATGATTTTGATAATGTAATCACGGATTATATGTTAAAAGAGTTCAAGAATCAGGAAGGTGTTGATTTATCATCTGACAAGATGGCTATGCAGAGATTAAAAGAAGCTGCAGAGAAGGCGAAGAAGGAGCTTTCTTCTTCAACAACAACCAATATCAACCTTCCATTTATTACAGCAACAGCTGAAGGTCCAAAGCACTTTGATATGAACCTTTCAAGAGCAAAATTCGATGAGTTGACATCTCACTTGGTAGAGAGAACAGCAACTCCTGTTCAGACAGCACTTAAGGATGCAGGTTTATCTGCTTCAGAGCTTGATAAGGTATTGTTAGTTGGTGGTTCGACACGTATCATCGCTGTTCAGGAGAAGGTTAAGATGTTGACAGGTAAGGAGCCATTTAAGGGTATTAACCCAGATGAGTGTGTTGCTGTTGGTGCATCTATCCAGGGTGGTAAGTTAGCTGGTGATGCAGGTGCAGGTGAAATCTTACTTCTTGATGTTACTCCACTTTCACTTTCTATTGAGACAATGGGTGGTGTTGCTACAAGATTGATTGAGAGAAATACAACAATTCCTACAAAGAAGAGCCAGATTTTCTCTACAGCACAGGATAATCAGGATGCAGTAGATATCAATATCTGTCAGGGTGAGAGACAGTTTGCTAGAGATAACAAGTCTTTGGGACGTTTCCGTTTAGATGGTATTGCTCCAGCTCGTCGTGGTGTGCCTCAGATTGAAGTAACATTTGATATTGATGCTAACGGTATTGTTAACGTATCTGCTAAGGATTTGGGAACAGGTAGAGAACAGCATATTACAATTACTGCAGGTTCTAACATGTCAGATGATGATATCGAAAAGGCAATCAAGGAAGCAGCTGAGTATGAAGCACAGGATAAGAAGAGAAAAGAGGCTGTTGAAGCCAGAAATGATGCAGATGCAATGGTATTCCAGACAGAGAAGGCTTTGCAGGATGTAGGTGATAAGTTATCAGGTGAGGATAAGACAAAGGTTGAGGCTGATCTTGCAGCACTTAAGAGTCTTGTAGAAAATACTGATCCGGAGAATATGTCAGAATATGATGTTGAGCAGTTAAAGAATGCAAAGGAAACATTGATGACAAGTGCACAGAACTTGTTTGCTAAGTTATATGAGCAAAATGGTCCTGGTGCCAATGCCGGAACCGGTGCAGAAGGTCCTGCTGATTATGCAGAAGGTGATGTTGTAGACGGAGATTACACAGAACTTTAAGATTAAAATGTATAGTTGTGATTCAGAGCCAATCTAATTGGCTCTGAATCGTTATGTTATATAAGGTGAGGATTATGGCAGAAACAAAGAGAGATTATTATGAGGTTTTAGGTGTTTCTAAGAATGCATCAGAAGCAGAATTAAAAAAAGCATATAGACAGGTGGCAAAAAAGTATCATCCGGATACGAATCCCGGCAATGCAGAAGCAGAAGCAAAATTCAAAGAAGCTGCGGAAGCATACAAAGTGTTAGGTGATCCGGATTCGAGAGCAAAATACGACCAGTTCGGTCATGCAGCCTTTGATCCTAACAGTGGAATGGGTGGCGGATTTGGCGGATTTGATTTTAGTGATATGGGAGATATCTTCGGAGATATTTTTGGAGATATGTTCGGTGGAACGAGAACACATCAGTCGAATGGTCCAATGAAAGGTGCGAACATTAAGACAAGTGTTCGTGTTAAGTTTGATGAAGCTGTATTTGGTTGTCAAAAAGAATTGGAGTTGCCACTTAAAGATGAATGTGTTGTCTGTCACGGAACAGGCGCGCAACCGGGACATAATCCGGAGACTTGTCCGAAGTGTAATGGTAAAGGTCAGGTTGTATTTACACAGCAGTCGTTATTTGGTGTTGTTCGAAATGTACAGACTTGTCCGGAGTGTAGCGGAACAGGTAAGGTGATTAAGTTTAAGTGTAATCAATGTTCCGGTACAGGATACGTTAAGAGTAAGAAAAAGATTCAGGTTGTTGTTCCTGCAGGTATTGATAATGGTCAAAGTATCCGTATTAGAGAAAAGGGTGAGCCGGGTGTGAACGGTGGTGGACGAGGTGATTTGTTAGTAACAGTATTGGTTGACCGTCATCCGCAATTCCAAAGACAAGAATATGATTTGTTTTCAACGGAACCGATTACATTTACACAGGCAGCACTTGGAGGAACAATTACAATCAATACAATTGATGGTCCGATGGATTACGAAATTAAAGCCGGTACACAGACAGATACGAAAGTGAAGTTAAAAGGAAAAGGTGTTCCTACACTTCGTAACAAGAGTGTAAGAGGTGATCATTATGTGACATTAGTTGTCCAGGTTCCGGATAAGCTTACAGAGGAACAAAAGAGTATTCTAAATACATTTGATGAGGCAACAGGATCTACGGCGAGAAGATCAACAGATTCATCAGGAGATTTCAGCTTTGGTGGACATAAGAAAAAAGGATTTGGTAAAAAGAAATAGACATAAGTCGGGGAATTTATTATCCCCGACTTTTTTGTTGATAAATATGTGAAAAATGCAATACAAATGTGGATAGATGCTATGATTTGTGCTATAATAAATCTTTAGCGAATGCGATAATTATGTAAGGGTGGATGAAGTATGAAGTGGACAAAAGTTACAGTTGAGACAACGACACAAGCAACGGATATGCTAAGTTATCTGTTAGATGAATATGGTGTAGAAGGAATTGAGATTGAAGATAAGATTCCGCTATCGGAAGAAGATAAAAAAGCAATGTATATTGATATATTGCCGGAGCTTCCGCCGGATGACGGTGTTGCGTTGATATCATGTTATGTAGATGAGAAGATTAATGTGAAAGATCTCTGCAGATATATCGGAGAACAACTTTTGGAAATGTCTGAATATATGTCAACAGGAACCGGGAACATTACGATAGGTGAAACAGACGATAAGGATTGGATGAATCGTTGGAAAGACTTTTTTCATCCATTTCGGTTAGAAGATAATATCGTAATTCAGCCAACCTGGACTGAGGTGCTTGATACGAATCAGGATGATATTGTTGTACAGATAGATCCGGGAACTGCATTTGGAACCGGTTCGCATGAGACAACCAGATTGTGTATTACGAATTTGAAAAAGTATATCAAAGACGATGGGACTACAAGCGTGTTGGATGCAGGTTGCGGAAGCGGTATTCTTTCTATTATTGCCATGAAGCTTGGTGCCAATCGTGTGTACGGTATCGACATAGATGAGCTTGCGGTTACAGCAAGCAAGGAAAATCTTAAGTTAAACGGAATAGATGAAAAAGATTATGAAATTGTCAAGGGAGATGTCATTCATGATTCTGATTTTGCGAAACGTGTTGCTTCGATTGGACAATTTGATATCGTCGTGGCCAACATTTTAGCTGATGTGATTATTCCGTTATCGGGTGTGATTAAACCATTTTTGAAACCGGAAGGTGTGTTTATTACATCGGGTATTATAGATGATAAAGAAGAAGCTGTAAAAACAGCACTACTAAATAACGGTTTTGAGATTATAGATACCATTTATCTTGGCGAATGGGTTTCAATTGTCGCAAGGGGAACGGAGGATTGTATATGAAAAGAAGATTATTTGCATTTTGTATGAGTTTGATTATGATGTTTAGTTTGTTGCTTGGCGTGCCGGCTACTTCTAAGAAGGTAGAGGCGGCAACAGCCGGTAGCTTTACGGTGACGGGTGGAACAAATGATGTGGATTATTCGTATGATGCAACGCAGCATCTTTTGACAATTAAGAGATCTACACAGCTTACAATATCTACAGCAAGTAAGAATTATTATGACAGTATTTATATCGAGAAAGATGTAGATGCAAATCTTGTTTTGGCAGGAGTGGATACGAATTATTATGCATATTCAGTGCAAAAACCGTTTATTGAAATTGCAGACGGTTCTACAGGAGATGTGTCGGTTAAGGTGCAAGGTTACAATAGAGTAAGAGGTTTTGGAGCAGGTGGAATTCAGAAAAATGGAACAGCTGGTTCTCTTACGATTGACGATGCGGATACAGATGACAATGATGATGATGAACTTTGCATTACATGTCCCTCAGATGAGGATGGTTGCGCCGTAATTGGTGGTGCGGCGAATCAAAGTAGTGGTAATATTATAGTAAATGGGTCGAAACTTTTTTTGATTGGAATGACTGGTGGTGCACTTATCGGTGGTGGCTCTAATGGAAGCGGTTCTGATATTACAATTAATGGTGGAAATCTTATATTGCTAGGTATTAATAATAGTAGTGGAAGTATGCAACAAGGAGCATTGATTGGTGGCGGATTATGTGCTGATGCATCAGATATTACAATTAATGGCGGAACAATTAAAGGAGAATTTATTCAAGCGGGTGATAACACATATAACACTGCAGAATATGAGTATACAAAGTCAACTGGTGAGCCAAAAGGTAGTGCGGCAATCGGTGGTGGCCGTGGCGGCGGTAACGCGAATAATATTGTAATTAATGGAGGAACGATAGATGTAGAGTTGGTGGCTGGTAACGAAAGTGCAGCGATTGGAGCAGGATATCATGGTGTATCTGCGGATGTTACAATTAATGGCGGATATATTAAGGCGATAGCAGCAGATCCGTCTTCGGTCGGAATTGGTGTCGGATATATTGGAGCAATTACTTCCGGTCCTGAAGATCAGACGAGAAAATCGGAAGTAACGATTACAGGCGGTACAATTGATGCTGTTGGTGGAGAATATGCACCTAGTATCGGTGCTTTCAATCGAGCACACAGTTATACCTATATTAGCGGTGGTTCTGTAAAAACGGCCACAGCAAGACATCAGGCGGATGCAATTGGTATAGGTAATGATAAAAGTAATGGCAATATTAATGCAGGCTATACTGTCAATGTTGTAAGGACAGAATCGGAAAAAGATACATCACAAAGAAAAGAAACACTTGTATTAAAAACATATCAGGGAAGTGCGAATCAGGATTTAAGTGGAAAACTTGCATTTACCTATAGTGACGGAACATCATATACATATGGTACGAATGATATGAAAGCAGATGCGGATGGATATGTCTATGCATATCTGCCGGAAGATGTTTCCATAAGTACAAAATCAGGAGACGGTCCACTTAATATTCTATATAATAAGGGCGAGTTAAAGCAATGGTATAATGATTCTGTTTCGATTACTGCAGAAGGTTATAAGATCAGTGATTCTCAAAACGGAACATATCAGTCTTCTTATGTATGTACGTCTACTGTTTCTAATAAGACGTTATATTTTAAGGGTGATATTAGCGGAGAGGTTGTTACAAGAACAATTACAGTTTCGATTGATAAAGCTGCACCCGGCGCGATGCTTTATGTTTGTAATAAGTCGTATTTTACAGTGAATACGTCGAATGATGTACAGGCGTATTCGTCTAGTAATGATCAGGTCACAATTCAACCAATTGATGATGGCAACAGCGGTGTTGCTACAACGCAGTATGCGTTTGCAAATGCAGTCTATGCAGAAGGAGCCATTGAGAGCAATATTAAGAACTGGCAAACGTATACAACAGCATTGACATTGCCTGAGACAGCAACGGCAGTTTATGTTAAGGTAACTGATAAGGCGGGAAATGTCGGATATGTTTCAAGTCCGATATTCTTTAATGACTCGACTGCGCCTACGAATAAAGTGTCGACAACCAATGTCGCAGTCAACAGTGCAGTTGTTTCACTACAGATTTCAGATGATTCTACGGTGAATTATGCTTATGTTGTGTTGAATGCGAATGAATCTGCACCAACAGATTGGAATAGTTTGGTTAATAAGATTACAACTACCAATGGCGGACAGGGGACTTGTGAAAGTGGCAGTAAGACAATTAGTAAAACGATTTCAGGATTGTCACCGAATACTTCATATATTGTATATGTGATTTCAAAGAACGTGTTTACGAACGGTTCTAGTACAAGTGAGAATGTCAGTACGATTGCAACAGCGTCATTTACGACACCAAAGATGACTGCTGATGTTTCTGATGCGGATTATACAATCAAATCGGAGGTTTCGACAACTTCTTACACATATGATTTGAAAAAGATGTTAGAAGCATCAGGTTTGAGTGTTTCTAATATGACCAATCTTTCATATGTGTGTACGGCATCTGCAGGTTCCATCTTGTCAACAACAGGTAATCTTGCAGTGAATAATGGTGTTGTGACAATACCGGTTAAAGCGAATTTAGCAGATGGTCTTACCCAGAAGATAACAGTTTTGTTTAAGAGTAGTAATTATGAAGATATTACAGCAGTATTAACAATCAAAACGGTTGGAAAAAAACAGGCAACATTAGATGGTGTTACAGTTTCTGATATGGTTTATAGCGGAATCAGATACGCTTATTCAGGTACCCCGTCGTGGTATGATGGCAATACGGTTTGTGCAGATAACGCTGATACGGTTGTTACATATACAGGAATTAACGGAACGAGTTATGAGACTTCCGAAACTGCACCAATACATGCGGGAACATATCAAGTGACTTTTGCAATTAGTGATGATAATACTGAATATAAAGGGGAAGAGAGTTTCACCTTTACAATAAAGAAGGCAAGTCTTACAAGTGCGATGAGTAATGTTTGCTGGTATTTGGATGGTACAACAAGAATATACGATACAAGTGATGCAACGATTATAGAAGACGGAAAAGAACATCAGGTTACTGTAAAAGGTTATCCTGCTGATAAAGTGATTCCGCAATATAGTGGTACACATACGACGAGTCTGGCAGGAGATCATAAGGCGGTTGTTACGTTTGCGCTTACTGATGATGCCGCATTGGATTATATTGTGCCACAATCCATGTCGCTGAATTGGAAGATAACAGATCGAATTACACCGGATATGTCTTCTGTAAAGTGGGTATATACACAAGGTTCTTCTAAGAATACTTATACAGCCGGTGAAACATCACTTTTGGCAAATCAAAAGGAATATCAGATGGAAGTATCAGGATTGCCGGAAGGGGTAACTGCTACGTATAGCGGAACTTGTAAGGCAAGCAAAGTTGGAACATACAAGGCAGTTGTATCATTTAGTGTTACAGATAGTACAAAATATAAAAATCCAACGCCTTCTTCTATGGAATTAACTTGGAAAATCGAGAAGAACACAGCATCTGCATCACCACAAGAGTTTTCAATTCGTGCAACAGATACGACGGTATCATATACATATGATGTGAATACATTACTGCAGGCGTCGGGACTTGATAAAACCATGTTTGACAATTTGACATATTCATGTACAAAGGGGAACGGTAATGTTTTATCAGCAACTCCGACCATTACTGCTGCAGGTATTATGACGATTCCGGTCAAGACTAATTTGGCAGAAGAAATTAGTCAGGATATTACGGTATATTTTGCAAGTGATAATTACAATACATTTTCATGTACGTTAACTGTGAAAACAGCTAAGAAAACGACAGTTTATCTGTCAGGAGTAACGGTTCCTGATATGACATATACAGGTGAACCGTATCAATATACGGGAACAATATCATGGTTAGATGGAGATGTTTCTTGTGCAGATGGTAAGGGTACAGATGTAACTTATGTAGGAATTGATGGTACAAGCTATGCAACATCTGCAACAGCACCGACAGATGCAGGTACATATCAGGTATGCTTTAGTGTTAAGAACAATAACAGCTTATACAAGGGTTCACAGACATATGACTTTACAATTAAGAAAGCAAGCCTTTTAGATGAAATGGAGAATCTGTCATGGTATTTGGATGATACGAAGAAGATTGAATCTTTAGAGGATGCTACAATAACTGAAGATGGCAGTGTTCATAAAGTAACTGTAAAAGGTTATCCGTCTGACAAAGTAACACCACAATATACCGGAACATCTCAGAGCAGATTGCCGGGCGAGTATACAACAACAGTTGAATTTGTGTTAACGAGTGAAGCTTCAAAGAATTATATTACACCACAATCGAGAACGTTGAACTGGAAGATTGTTGATCGAATTACGCCGGATATGTCTTCCGTAAAATGGATATACAAACAAGGAACTACACAGAATACTTATGTAGAGGGAGCAACAACGCTTCTTGCAAATAGAGATGAATATGCAGTAGAAGTGACAGGATTACCTGAAGGTGTTAAGGCAACATATAAAGGTACGTGTAAAGCAACGAATGTAGGAACGTATACTGCTGAAGTGACGTTTGACGTAGAAGATACGACGAAGTATAAGAACCCAACACCGTCTTCTATGAAATTAACATGGAAGATTCAAAAGAATACGGTATATGTTTCGGGACAGGTATTTACAATTCCTGCAAGTAACGGCAATAACACATATACTTATGATTTGAATAATTTACTTACTGCTGCCGGTCTGAGCAAAGATATGTTTGATAATCTTGCTTATTCATGTACGAAAGGAAATGGAAATATCGTTTCCGGTACACCGACGGTGAATACAAATGGAATCATGACGATTCCTGTTAATTCGAATCTGGGAGAAGATATTTCACAGAATATTGAAATTGTATTTACAAGTGATAATTATAATACAATTTCAACGACATTAACGCTTAAGACAACCAAAAAGACGTCGCTAACGTTATCGGGTGTTTGGGTGTCAGAAGTGGTATATGATGGAAAGGAACATCCATATTCCGGAACGATTCAGTGGATGAATAACGGTGTAACTTATGTAGGTGCTAACGAAACAAATGTAACGTACGTTGGTGTTAACGGAACACAATATGCAGAGAGTGCAACTGCACCGGTTAATACAGGAACATATCAGGTGAATTTTGCCATTAAGGATTCAAATTCAAATTATCGAGGTACACAATCATATACATTTACAATTCGTAAAGCGGACCTGACAAATGAGATGAGTGATACCTTCTGGTATATAGATGGTACCAAGAAAATCTATTCGTCTGCTGATGCAACCGTTACTGAGAACGGCAGTTTACATACAGTACAGGTAAAGGGATATCCTTCTGATATAGTACAGCCACAGTATAGCGGAACATACTCGGCATCTGCTCCGGGAGAATACACAGCGACAGTTGACTTTGTGTTGACTGATGAAGCTACGGTTAATTATAATGTACCGCAGTCTATGACGTTGAATTGGAAAATTATTGATCGAATCACACCGGATATGTCGAATGTAGCTTGGGTTTATAAACAAGGAACGAAGACATCTCCGTATAATGAAGGTGAAACACAACTTCTGGCAAATAGAAACAGTTATCAGGTTGAATTGACCGGATTGCCGGAGGGAGTGGAAGCACATTATAGCGGAACGTGTGAAGCTACGAATGCGGGAGAATATACAGCAAAGGTAACATTTTCTGTAACAGATTCTTCTAAGTACAAAACGCCGGTGCCTTCCGCTATGGAATTAAATTGGAGTATTGAGAAGAATACAGCGTATGTATCAGGACAGCTATATTCGGTGAAATCAAGTGTTGCAGCAACGTCTTATGAATATGATGTCAATGATTTGTTGCAAGCATCCGGTTTGAATGCGAGTATGTTTGATAATCTTACATATGCTTGTGAGAAAGAAAACGGAAATGTATTGTCAGGTACTCCGACGATTACTACGAAGGGGATTATGACGATACCGGTTGCCGGGTATTTGGCAGAAGATAGCACCCAGAATATTAAGGTTACATTTACAAGTGATAACTATCACACATTTGTGGCTGTACTTACGGTGAAATCTACAACTAAGACAGTGGTAGCATTATCCGGGGTTTCTGTGAAGGATATGACCTATACAGGAAATCCATATCAATATGGTGGAACAATTAGTTGGTTGAGCAATGGTGCACAGTCTGCAACTGCTTCAGATACAGAAATTACTTATGTTGGTGTTAACGGAACATCATATAACAGTTCATCTGCACCGACAGCAGTTGGTAATTATCAAGTAACATTTAAGGTAAAAGACAGTAATGCAAATTACAAGGGAAGTCAGACCTATTTCTTTGCAATTACGAAGGCTGACCTATCATCTTTGATGGGAAATGTATCATGGTATATTGATGGAACGAAGAAGATTACAACTGCCACAGATGCCTCAGTTA
Organism: Lachnospiraceae bacterium; assembly: GCA_015057435.1. GTDB lineage: Bacteria > Bacillota > Clostridia > Lachnospirales > Lachnospiraceae > CAG-590. The sequence goes on along the minus strand of SVEJ01000004.1, from coordinate 70,698 downwards.
TTGAGAATGGCAATACACACACTGTAGAAGTGAAGGGGTATCCTTCAAATTATGTGACTGCACAGTATAGTGGTACATGTAGTGCAAGTGCACCTGGAGAATATATTGTAACGGTAGATTTTGTGTTAAGTGAGGAGGCATCACGTAACTATTACGCACCACAATCTCTTACATTAAGTTGGAAGATTGTAGACAGAATTACTCCGAATATGTCAGACGTTGCATGGGTATACAGCCAGGGTGATAAAGCAAAGGATTATGAGGAAGGTGTGACAGTGCTTCGTGCGACAGGAACGCCATATGTAATTTCAGTGAAAGGTTTACCGGAAGGTGTGAAAGCCACATATAGTGGTGTTTGTGAAGCATCTATGCCGGGCGAGTATACGGCAAAAGTCATGTTTTCAGTGACAGATTCGGAAAAATACAAAACGCCGAATCCTTCGTCAATGGAATTAAAATGGAATATTAATAAGAATCTTGCACATGTTTCGGGACAGACATATTCAATTAAGGCAGGACAAAATGTTACAACATATAGTTATAATGTGAATAATTTGTTGTCTGCGTCAGGTATGAGTGTAGATCAGTTTGAAGATATTTCTTATAGCTGCGAGCTTGATGAAGGTGCAATTATATCGGCAACTCCTTCTGTAAATAGTCAGGGTGTTTTGAATATTCCGGTTAAGACAAATCTTTCTGAGAATTTAAGCCAGATTATTTATATAACGTTTGCAAGTTCGAATTATGAAGACATTAAAGTTCCGCTTACTGTAAAGACAATTTCAGGAACTGTTACACAGGTGGAATTATATGGAGTGACAGTTGAGGATAAGATGTATAACGGAAATCCGCAAGGATATACTGGTGATATTGCATGGAAAGATTCAAATGGTACGGTATTTGTGGAAAAAGATGGAACAAAAGTTACGTATATTGGTGTGAATGGTACAACATATGAGAGTACGAAGGCACCAACGAATGTAGGAATGTATCAGGTTACATTTGAAGTAGAAGATACCACGCAATATGAAGGTTATGTGACATATCAGTATGAAATTAAAAAAGGAGACCTTTCGACTGAGTTGAATAATATTGTATGGTGTTTGGACGGCAAGCCGGTTCAAAGTGAAAATCCGCAGGCATTGTTAGATGGACGAGTTCATACAGTAAGTATTGAAAATTATCCGGATGCTTATGTCACACCAATTTTCTTCAATCATCAAAAAGTAATTGAGGGTACCCATACAACGACAGTGTATTTCGAATTGAATGAATTATATTCTGATAATTACGAAACACCGGATCCGATGGAGTTTGTTTGGTCAATCGTTACAGAGTTGGATGAAGCAAACAAAATTACACCGGATATGAGTAAAGTGAAATGGATTTGTAAACAGGATGGTGTTTCTCTTGGGGCTTATACAGACGATACGGTATTATATGCAAATGGAAAGGATTATACCGTTGAGATCATTGGTTTACCGGAAGGCGTAAATGTAAGCTATAAGGGCGTTTGTGTGGCAAATACTGAAGGAACCTTTGAAGCAATAGCGGACTTTAGTCCGGAGGATCCGAAGTATTATAATATGCCAAAACCGTCTAATATGCGCTTGCAGTGGAAGGTGACCAAGTTAGAAGCAGGACAAGAAGACGAAGATGTTACTCCATTACCTGTTGTTGGTACACCTACAACATATGGAACGAATAAGTATGTTATTACAAGTGCAACTGCCGGTGGCGGAACAGTACAATACGTAGCTACAACCGGCAAGAAAGCATCTTTGAAACAAGTTAATATTCCTGCAACGATTGAAATTGATGGAAAGTCTTATACGGTAACAAGTATTGCAAAGAATGCATTTAGCGGATGTAAGAAACTTACAAAAGTGAAAATGCCAAGTACAATTACGACAATTGGTGCGAATGCATTCAAGAACTGTACGAAACTAACGAAGCTTACAATTCCGAACAGTGTTGAATCGATTGGAAGCGGAGCTTTTAGCGGATGTAAAGTACTAAAGACGGTTACAATTAAAAATAATGCAAAGCTTGTTAAGATTGGTGATAAAGCCTTTTATAAGTGTACGTCACTAACAAAGATAACGATTCCGAAGAATGTGACAACAATTGGAAAGTCTGCTTTTTACGGAAATAAAAAATTAAAGACAATTACAATTAAGTCTAAGAAGTTAAAGAAAGTCGGAAAGAATGCAATTAAGGGGATTTATAAGAAAGCTACAATAAAATGTCCTGGTAAATCATATGTGAAGAAGTATAAAAAAGTATTTTCAAAGAAAACAGGATATACAAAGAATATGAAACTAAAATAAAACAAAGCAAGCCAGTATCATTAGATGCGATGGAATGACTGGAGGAAAAAGATGAAGGTTAGGGAAATTTGGAAAAAATGTTGGAAATATGGATTGGTGTTTGTAATACCATGGTTGGTTGTATTCGTACATGCATTGATTAGACAATCGTGGTTTGTAGGGGAGGGGAGCATCCTGGTAGGGGATGCTGCCGACCTTTACGTTCCGCTTTATACCAAGTTGTATGATGCGTTATTAAGTGACGGTACGTTTGGTCTTGATTTTGATGCAAGTTACGGAATGCAGATGGGAGAGCAGTTTTTGAAATATCTTGTTTCTCCGTTTTCACTTTTGATTTTCTTGGTGGAACGGGATATGATTCCACAGATGGTCCAGATAATGATGGTATTAAAATGGTCATGTTTGTCAGTAAGCATGTTGTATTATGTCTCACATACGCAATATAACAAACTGACGATTAGAAAAGATATGGTTTCAATTATGCTGTCTATGGCATATTTGCTTGGTAATGTTGTAATTATGCATCTGAGTGATTTGTCCGCAATTGATGTTATGATTGTAGTTCCATTAATTATGCTTATGATAGAAAAAGTCATGCAAGGAAAGGGTGCAATTCGACTTGCGATATTGATGGCATTGATTTTTGTTATGAATGTGAATCTTGCAATACCGGTTACAATTTTTTCAGTGTTTTGGTGTGGAATACAACTTAGTAAAGGTGTTTCTAACCTAACAAAATGTATTTTTTTATGGTTGATTGCTTCCGGTGTTGGAATTGCAATCGGACTTTTACCGATGATGTTGTTTGGTTATCAGGTGGAACTTTTACCTTTGAAGAAAACAGCAGTTATGTCGTTTTATGAATTGTTACAACGATTCTTTATATGTGATACACCTTTGCGCGCCCAAACTGAACAACCGCTTTTATATTGTTCGGTTGTAGTATTGTTGGTTTCTCTGTTATTTGTATTTACAAAAGTATCCGTAAAAGAGAAGATCGTTACTGTGTTAACTGTACTGTTGGTTACATGTGGATTATTGATTGAGCCGGTGAATAATTTATGGAATGGTATGCTTGGAGTTTCAGGTTCGTTTAGTTTTTTGTTAACATTTATGATGGTGTATCTTGCGATGATGGTACTTGCAAACTTAGAAGAACTATCTATGTGGCAGATTGTTTTGGTTGGTTTGATTGGTATTGTAGGATGTGTTCTCGGTTTTTTGAATGCAAAGATTTTTCTTTCATTTTATGTATATCTTGCAACATTTTTAGTGCTTGTATTTACTTGGATGATGTTAATCTTTTACAAGAAAAACAGTATTCAATATCGAAATGTTTTAATCGTGTTATCGGTTGTTGCAATCGGAGAGCTTTCGTTTAATGCAGTTTACCAATTAAAAGAGTATGATCAGTATCCGTATGATAATATTGCATATAATCGTTCAATACAAAATGTTACAAAAGGCTTGAATCTTAAAGATGGTGAGAAAGTTGCTTTTACACAAGCAATGTATAATTATGGTTTATATTTAGATATTCCGAATGCTTCGTGGGAACATAGAATAGGTAATGAAAAGATGAGCCGATTATATAAGGAACTTGGTATGGAGTGGAATGAGCAAGGTACGGCTTATCATGGCGGTTCACCGTTGCTGAATGCAATGTTTAATATTCGTTATGCAACAGGTCAGAGTATGGTACAATTTGCTGATTGTAAAGAAATGAAATCAGCAACAGACGAATATTCTTTGTATGAGATGAATCGTCTGGTTGGTGCAGGCTATATGGTAGATGAAGATGTGGTTAATTGGTCGATGGATTCGCTTTCGCCATTTGAATTACAGAATGATTTTGTAAAGAAAGCGACGGGATTAGATCCTGTATTTGAAATGGTGATTCCGAAAGCAAATTGTCAGTCGTTAAAAGGTGTAGATCCAAATGCACCTCATGATCATGAGCATGCGCACGAGCATGAACATGAGCATGCACACGAGCATGAACATGAAGGTGAAGAAGTGCATGACTTTTATTATGGTGAGTATCTGGTTGACACATATTATTATCATTTTAGAAAGTATTATGTTGATGATTTGGTGAATTATTCGTTCCGTTCGGACGGAAAGACAGACTATTATATACATGTAAAATGTGCAGATCCGAGTATTACATATCTTCAGGTGAATGGCGAATATATCAGTTGGGATCAATATGCTTGTAATCAAAAAACGATTCATGTAGGTGTGCAACCGGAAGGAACGATGATTTCTGTTATTTCGGATGTGCAGATAGACGATCATCAATATTCTGAAATCTGGTATCAGGTTGCAGGATTTTCTGATGAAAAGTACGATAAGGTATATGAAGAATTGAAGAAGGATGTTCTTTCGATTGAAGAGTGGAAGAAAAACACTATCAAAGGAAAGATTAATGTTACAAAGTCTGGTGTGATGATGACATCTATTGCAGTATGTGAAGGAATGAAGGTTTATGTTGACGGAAAAGAAACAGAGTATGTTACAATTGGTGACGCATTGCTTGGCGTTTCACTTCCTGTAGGAGAACATGAGATTATAATAGAAGGTGCAAAAAATTGAATGCACGAGTGAAAGGTGATAAGAATTACTATGTATCGTTTCTTTGTGGAAGAAGGACAATTGAATCAGAGAGAGATTATGTTATCAGCACAAGACTATAATCATATTCATAATGTGCTTCGGATGAAAGTAGGAGATGAAGTGTTATTGTGCGATGGTGGTGACAAGGAATATCTGTGTGAAATTACAGGGTTTGATACAGAATTGCAGAGGGTTTTACTTGTTGTGACGGATGTGTTTGGTAATGCGAGAGAATTATCTGCTAAGATTACATTGTTTCAAGGATATCCGAAAGGTGACAAGATGGAAACAATTATTCAAAAGGCGGTTGAACTCGGTGCGCATTCGGTTGTGCCGGTTATGATGAAACGATGTGTTGTGAAATTAGATGATAAAAAGTCGCAAAAGAAAGTTGAACGTTTGCAAGCAATTGCACTTAGTGCAGCAAAACAGGCGAAACGCGGTATTATTCCGGAAGTGTTGGGTTTGATGTCTATAAATGAAGCAATCGAATATGCAAAGGATTTTGATTTGGTTATTGTTCCGTATGAGAATGCAAACGGGATGCAGTATGCAAAAGAAGTGCTACAGTCAGCTAACGAATTTGAACGAATTGCTGTATTCATTGGCCCGGAAGGTGGCTTTGAAGCAACCGAAGTAGCAATGTTAGAATCGATAGGCGGAAAGACGATATCATTAGGACATCGCATTTTACGAACGGAGACAGCTGGGATGACAGTTTTATCCTTGCTGATGTTTCAATTAGAGCAAGATGAACAGGGAGAGTAACATGGAAGTATATTTTGATAATGCGGCTACGACGAAGGTGGTGCCGAGTGTTCGAGAAATAATGTTAGAGACATTAGATGATAATTATGGAAATCCTTCGTCAAGACATCTAAAAGGAGTAGATGCTGAAAAATATCTGCGATATGCAAAGAATGTATTAAGTAAGCAATTAAAATGCGAACCGAAAGAGATTACATTTACATCCGGTGGGACAGAGGCGAATAATCTTGCGATTATTGGGATTGCACAAGCGAATAAGCGTGCAGGCAATCACATTATTACAACCGGAATTGAACATCCATCTGTATATGAACCGGTTTTGTATCTGGAATCATTAGGATTTCGGGTGACATTTCTTCCGGTTAAAAAAGACGGAAAGGTTGATTTGGCAAAATTTCGGGAAGAATTATGTGATGAAACAATATTAGTTTCAACAATGGCAGTGAATAATGAAATTGGAACAATAGAACCAGTTGAAGAAATTGCCACAATTATCAAAGCATATAATGATGAACATGGAAAAGAAATCGTTTATCATGTTGATGCAATACAGGCATTTGGTAAACAGATTTTATATCCAAAGCGTATAGGAATTCATGCGATGTCAATCAGTGGCCATAAGATTCACGGTCCTAAGGGTAGTGGTGCACTATTTGTTGATTCTAAGGTGAAGATTGTTCCGATTTTATTTGGTGGCGGACAGGAAAAAGGTCTTCGCTCCGGCACAGAGAATACAGCGGCAATTGCCGGATTTGGAAAAGCGACAGAAGAAATGTATTCCAATTTAGATGAGAATCTTTTTAAGATGCATACTGTAAAAGATGCATTTATAGAACGTGTCACGCAGATAGAAGGTGTAACGAGTAATTCGGGAGAAGCACCACATATTGCAAGTATTAGTTTTCGTGGTGTAAAGAGTGAAGTGTTGTTGCACGCATTAGAAGAAAGAGGAATATATGTGTCATCCGGATCGGCTTGTTCATCGAATCATCCTGCGCTAAGTGGTGTGTTGAAGGCGATTGGATTAGAGAAAGATTTGTTAGATTCTACTTTACGTTTTAGTTTTTGTGAGTATAATACATTAGAGGAAGTGGAGTATACGATAGCGGTTTTGACTGAATTGGTACCGGTACTTCGAAGATTTACAAGAAAATAATAAGTGTCGGATATTGTACGGATAACGATAGGAAGGGAATACATTATGACTTACAATACGTTTTTGATTAAATATGCAGAGATTGGAACAAAAGGAAAAAACAGATACAAGTTTGAAGATGTTTTGTGCCAACAGATTAAGAATCATGTTGCTCATCTTGGAACATTTACTGTGCGAAAAGAGTATGGCAGGATATTCCTGCATGCTGAATCGGATTATGATTATGAAGATTTGGTAAAGGAATTACAAAAAGTATTTGGTATTGTTGGAATTTGTCCGATTGTTGTGGAAGAAAATGTTACATTCGAGGCGATTCGAGATAAAGTAGTTGCATATGTGAAGGAAGTATACGGTGAACAGTCTAAGACGTTCAAAGTATATGCTAGAAGAGCAAAAAAGAGTTTTCCGATATCGTCCATGGAGATGAATAGTGAGCTTGGTCATTATGTGTTAGAAGCTTGTCCTAATTTGAAGGTGGATGTACATCATCCGGATATTTTGTTGAATGTTGAAGTGAGAGAACAGGTCTATATCTATTCGCATGTGATAAAAGGAGCGGGTGGCTTGCCTGTTGGAACGAACGGAAAGGCGATGTTGCTTCTTTCGGGTGGTATTGATTCTCCGGTTGCAGGTTATATGATTGCAAAACGTGGTGTGGAATTAGAGGCTGTATATTTCAATGCGCCGCCGTATACGTCAGAACGAGCAAAGCAAAAAGTTGTGGATTTGGCAAGGATTGTTTCGGGCTTTTCCGGAACAATACGTCTACACATTGTGAATTTTACAGATATACAGCTTGCAATTTACGAGAAGTGTCCGCATGAAGAATTAACGATTATTATGCGACGTTATATGATGAAGATTGCGCAAGAAATTGCGACGAAGAATAATTGTCAAGCGTTAATTACAGGAGAGAGTATTGGGCAGGTTGCGAGTCAGACAATGCATAGTCTTGCTTGTACGAATGAAGTATGTACGATGCCTGTATTTCGTCCGTGTATCGGAATGGATAAACAAGAGATTGTTGATATTTCCGAAATGATAGAGACGTATGAAACCTCTATACTTCCTTATGAAGATTGTTGTACGATTTTTGTTGCAAAACATCCGGTTACAAAGCCTGTTTTGGATATTATTAAGCGTTCTGAAACGAAGCTTGTTGATGTAATAGATGATTTGATGCAAAAAGCATTAGAAACAGTAGAAGTAGTTGAAGCAAAAGTGTCGGATTTGGAAATATAGTCCATAAGAAAAAGGAACAAGATTGCTCTCGTTCCTTTTTCTATGTGTCCAAGCAAGTGCTTGGAAATCTTATCCTGATTAGATGATGTATGGCTCTAATGCCTTAAGAATTGCTGTGTCGTCGCCTTCAGCGTGGATGTTCAAATCAATTGGCTGAGAAATATCCAAACTGAAAATACCCATGATAGACTTAGCGTCAATTACATATCTACCAGATACCAAATCGAACTCGGCATCAAACTTTGCGATATCGTTAACGAAGCTTTTAACCTTATCGATAGAATTCAAAGAGATCTTAACTGATTTCATATAATTGCCTCCTACTTGTTCGTAATGTATGCCTTTGGCACTTAACTATTATGATAACTTTTTAGATTATAAAAGTCAATAGAATAAAGGATGGAAAAATGCGAAATATTGAAAATGAAAAGAGTATATTACAATTAAAAAAGGTAGCGATTATCAATCTCGGATGTAAAGTGAATAAGTATGAATCTGATGCAATGGCGCGTAAGCTACAGGACGTAGGAATGATCGTTGTTTCTTCAGAAGAAGTGGCAGATGTCTATATTGTTAATACCTGTTCTGTTACCAATATGGCGCAAAAAAAATCCAGACAGATGTTAAGACGTGCAAAGAAGAATAATCCCAACGCATTGATTATTGCTGCGGGTTGTTACGTGAATGCTGAGCACGATGTGTTGTTACAAGAAGATTTTATAGATGTTTTAGTAGGTAATAACTGTAAGAAAGATATTGTAACGGTACTAGAAGAAGCTGTGCAATCGTTATCCGGTGTAGATTGTTATCTGGATATAGCGAAGGAAAACGAATATGAAGAGATGGGATGTCTTAAGGCGAATGTGATGGACCATCAAAGAGCATATATTAAAATACAAGATGGTTGCAATCAGTTTTGTTCATATTGTATCATTCCGTATACGAGAGGAAGAGTAAGGAGTAGACAGATCCAACATATATTAGAAGAGATAAAAAGACTTGCGGATGAGGGGATTCGAGAATTTGTATTGACAGGTATTCATATTTCTTCTTATGGTGTAGATTTGTCGCATGGCGAGAACCTGGCGGATTTGATAATTCGAATTGCGGCAATTGATAAGGTTAATAGGATTCGCCTTGGTTCGTTGGAACCTCGTATTATTACAAAAGAGTTTTTGGATAAGATTTCTTTATGTGAAAAACTTTGTCCGCATTTTCATTTGTCTTTGCAAAGCGCATGTAACGCTACATTAAAAAGAATGAATCGTAAGTATACGATAGAGGAGTTTGCGGATAAATGTCGTATGCTTAGGAAAGTGTTCGATAAACCGGCCATTACAACTGATGTGATTGTTGGATTTCCCGGAGAAACAAAGGGAGAATTTGAATGTACAATTGAGAATTTGGAAAAATTAAATTTGTATGAAATACATGTTTTTAAATATTCTGTAAGAGGTGGTACGGTTGCTGAACGTATGCCGGATCATGTGCCGGAAACGGTAAAAACTGAACGTAGTGATATTTTGTTGTCTTTGACTGCAAAACAAAAGAAGGCGTTTGAAGAAAGCTTACGAGGATATAAAGAACAGGTGCTTATTGAGGAGATGCAGAAGGAAAATGTATATGTAGGACATACAATGCGCTATACAAAAGTTGAATTATTTTCTGAAGATGATCTTGTGAATCAGATTGTAGATGTTGTTCTGGAATAACGATAAGTTTTTTGTCAGTTTTTATTGTTTTATCTGATAAAAAGAGATTTTTATGGACAGATACAACTTGCAACTTTTTGGAAAGTATATTATCATATAACTATCTAAGTAAGGACGTGATATTATGGATAATCAGAATACATTTAACACACAATTTATCGAAGTAGTAAAAGATAATGATTTGCCGGTGGCAGATATTCTTGCACAGGTATATGTTGCCTTGTCTGAAAAGGGATATAATCCTGTAAGTCAGATTGTTGGATATGTGATGAGTGGAGATCCTACATACATTACAAGTTATAAGAATGCAAGAAGTCTGATTATGAAGGCAGAAAGAGATGAGATTATTGAAGTCTTGTTAGAGAATTATATTGAAACAAGATTGAAGTAACAGGAGACGAAAGATGCGGATTATGGGACTGGATTATGGTAGTAAGACGGTTGGTGTAGCCCTTAGTGATGAATTGGGAATCACTGCACAGCCTATTATGACCATAGAAAGAAAGTCGGAGAATAAGTTGCGAAAGACCTTAGCTAAGATCGAGGAATTAATCGACGAGTATAAGGTTTCTTTTGTTGTGCTTGGGTATCCGAAGAATATGAATAATACACTTGGACCTCGTGCAAAAGCGACGGAAGAGTTTAAAGAACATATAGAAAGAAGAACCGGACTTGAGGTGATTTTACAAGATGAAAGATTGTCTACAGTAGAATCGGAACGGATTCTGATGGAATCCGGTGTACGAAGAGAAAACCGTAAGGAATATGTGGACAAGATGGCAGCAGCAGTTATCTTGCAAAGTTATCTCGATGCACATTCGAATTAAAAAGAAAGGAAATGGATATGGAAGAATTAGAAACAATTGTTATTACATTTGATGATGACACAGAAGAGGAAATGGTTGTGTTGGAGACAACAAAGCTTGGCGGCATTCAATATTATCTTGTGTCGCCTGCTGCAGATTTTGAGAATGATGAAGAAGAAGGCGAATGCTTCATTTTAAAAGAGATTATTAATGAATCCGATGACGAATACGGAACATATGAGTTTGTTGAAGACGAAGATGAATTGAATTGTGTATTTCCGATTTTTGAAGAATTGTTAGAGGAAAGTGATACGGAGGTAGAATTTTGAAAATGGAAACAAACAGACGGGATACATTCAGAAAAAGCCGTAAAATCGGCAAGGCACCAAGTGTAAAGATTATTCCGTTAGGTGGATTGGAACAGATCGGCATGAATATTACTGCAATTGAATATGATGATACGATTGTAGTGATTGATTGCGGTTTGGCATTCCCTGAAGAAGATATGTTAGGAATTGATTTGGTGATTCCGGATATTTCTTATCTCAAAGAGAATGCAGATAAGGTAAAAGGACTTGTAGTGACACATGGTCATGAAGATCATATTGGTGCAATTCCTTATATTGAAAAAGAGTTGAATATACCAATCTATGCTACAAAGCTTACGGTTGGGTTGATTGATAATAAGCTGAGAGAACACAATATTTTGAATAATGTGAAACGTAAGGTTGTAAAACATGGACAGATCATTAACCTTGGATGTTTTAGAATTGAATTTATTCGCTCGAATCATTCAATTGCTGATTCTTCAGGTTTGGCAATCTATACACCGGCAGGTATTTTAGTTCATACAGGTGATTTTAAAGTGGATTTCACACCAATATTTGGTGAGACAATTGATTTACAACGATATGCAGAGCTTGGTAAAAAAGGTGTGTTAGCGCTGATGGCTGATTCTACCAACGCCGAACGCCCGGGCTTTACACCGAGTGAAAAGACAGTCGGAAGAACATTTGATATGTTGTTTGCTGAGAATAAGAATAGTCGTTTGATTATTGCAACATTTGCTTCTAACGTTGACCGTGTACAACAGATTATTAATAGTGCTGACAAATATGGACGTAAAGTTGTTGTAGAAGGTCGTAGTATGGTTAACATTATCAATACTGCCTCGGAGTTAGGGTATATTCAGATTCCGGACAACACATTGATTAGTATCGAGCAGATGAAAAATTATCCGGACGAACAGATCGTTATGATTACCACAGGTAGTCAGGGCGAGAATATGGCAGCACTATCAAGAATTGCTGCGAATATTCACAATAAAGTCAGCATCAAACCCGGAGATACTGTTATTTTCAGCTCAAGTCCGATACCGGGTAATGAAAAGGCAGTTTATAAAGTGATGAATGAACTTGAGATGAAAGGTGCGAAAGTAATCTTTCAGAATACACATGTTTCGGGTCATGCTTGTCAGGAAGAGTTGAAGTTGATTTATGCTTTGACAAAACCACAGTATGCGATTCCTGTTCATGGAGAATACAGACATCTAAAGAGGCATGCTGAATTGGCGGTTGAAATGGGCGTTGCTAAGGAAAATGTGATGATAATGAGTAATGGTAATGTACTTGAATTATCTACGGATGAGATGAAGGTTGTTGATAATGTTACATCGCAAGGAATATTGGTAGATGGCTTGGGTGTAGGCGATGTTGGTAATATTGTCTTGCGTGACAGACAACATTTGTCACAGAATGGTTTGATTATTGTGGTTGTGACGCTTGAAAAACATAGCAATATGTTGGTAGCCGGTCCGGATATCGTTTCAAGAGGATTTGTATATGTCAGAGAATCGGAGAATTTGATAGAAGAGTGCCATGATGTTGTTGAAGATGCGCTTAGTAAATGCTTGGATCGTAATATTACCGATTGGGGTAAGATTAAGACATCTATCAAGGATGAACTTGGTGAATTCTTATGGAAACGTACAAAGCGTAATCCGATGATTTTACCGATTATTACGGAAGTATAAGCGGGCTGTCGGAAGGAGGCATTGCTGTGATTACGAATGAAGCAAGAATGCTGAATCAAACAATTAAAGAAAGTGATGCATATAAGAAGTATGTGAAAGCTTTGGAAAATGTGAAAGAAAATTCAGAGCTATATCAAGCAATGAATTCTTTCAGAAGACGTAATTTTGAATTGCAAAGTTATGATGATGGGGTGAATCGTTATCAAGAAATTCATCAGCTGGCTTTGGAGTATGAAAAAGTGTTGCGAAACCCGTTGGTGAATGAATTTCTTGTTGCTGAGCAAGTGATTTCAAGACAACTTGAAGGCGTATATGAGCTGATAGTTGAAGGCTTAGAGTTTGATTACAGTTATATGGAGTAAAATACTATGGTTGGAGAAAAGAAAAGTATTTCAACTGCAATATTATGGATTAGTTTACGTACGTTACTGAACGTGTTGATTCTTCTTTTGCTTGTTGAAGGATTTGTAACTGCATATCATTTTTCGTATAAGCTGTTCGGGGATTATCCGTACAGTGCTGCGTCTTCAGAAACGATGAATGTGAAGATAGAAGAAGGCACCAGTGTGATGGAGGTTGCTGTGAAACTTGAGGAGTTGAAAGTTGTTGAGAGCCGTTATCTTTTTATTGCAAGAGCTTATATAGGAAAATACCAGGACAAGATTGTTGCCGGAGAGTATGTGTTAGGTCCGGGGCTGTCGCCTGATGAGATTTGTAAAATAATCTGTAATATAAAAAGTGAGGAAATGCAGTGATTGTTGAAGAGAGAATAACATCCTTTATTAATTCTATGAATCAGGATGATGAAGGGATTGTTGCTATAATTGAAAAAGAAGCGTTAGAAGATGATGTTCCGATTATTCGTAAAGAAACAAAGGAATGGATGAAAACGATGCTTTTGATTAAAAAACCAATGCGCGTATTGGAAGTTGGTACGGCGGTTGGTTTTTCGGCAATATATATGAATCAATTTTTGCGGGAAGGTGCGCATATTACAACAATTGAAAAATGGGAACCAAGAATAGAGAAGGCGAAAGTTAATTTTGAGCGTGCTAATGTATGCAAGAATATTACTTTGCTGGAAGGCGATGCGGCTGATATATTAAAAGAACTAGATGGAACGTTTGATTTTATCTTTATGGATGCTGCAAAAGGACAGTATATTCATTTTTTGCCGGATGTTATTAGATTGTTAGCAAAAGATGGAGTGCTTGTTTCGGATAATGTGTTGCAAGATGGTGAAGTGTTGGATTCGAAATTTGTTGTGAATCGAAGAAATCGAACAATCCACACAAGAATGCGTGAATACTTGTATACGTTGAAGAATCATGAGTCCTTGGAAACATCGATTATCCCGATTGGAGATGGCGTCGCGCTTTCTGTAAAGTGTTCATGATAATATGATTTGAATTGTGTGAGGAAAGATTCATGAGAGAAATAGAGTTATTGATACCGGCAGGTAGTCTTGAAGTTTTAAAAGTAGCAGTTGATTACGGTGCTGACGCTGTGTATGTTGGAGGAGAATCGTTTGGATTACGTGCAAAGGCGCATAATTTTTCGTTGGAGGATATGAGAGAAGGTGCGCAGTATTGTCACGCGAAGGGTGTAAAGTTATATGTAACGGCTAATATCTTTGCGCATAATGATGATTTGGCGGGAGTTGAAGCATATTTTGAACAACTGCGTTTTGTTCCGATTGATGCGTTGATTATTTCTGACCCGGCAATTTTTACAATTGCAAAACGTGTGTTACCTGATGTGGAAATACATATTAGTACACAAGCGAATAACACCAATTATGGTATTTATCAATTTTGGTATGGCTTGGGAGCGAAACGAGTTGTTTCGGCGAGAGAATTGTCGTTAGCGGAGATTAAGGAGATTAGACGTCGTATACCTGAGGATATGGAGATAGAGAGTTTTATTCATGGTGCAATGTGTATTTCATATTCGGGACGTTGTCTTTTAAGTCATTTTTTGACCGGGAGGGATGCGAATCAGGGTGCTTGTACACATCCTTGCAGATGGAAGTATAGTGTTGTGGAAGAAAAAAGACCCGGAGAATATTTTCCTGTTGAAGAAGATGACAGAGGGACGTATATTTTTAATTCAAAAGATTTGTGTATGATAGAATATGTACCTGAGATGATTGATGCGGGGATTGATAGTTTTAAGATAGAAGGTCGCATGAAAACTGCGCTTTATGTTGCTACAGTTGCAAGAACTTACCGCAAAGCGATTGATGATTATAAAATGGGCATAGAAGTCTATAAAGAGAATCTTCCATATTATAAGGAGGAGATAGGTAAATGCACCTATCGTCAATTTACAACAGGATTTTATTTTGGCAAGACGGATACTGATTCCCAAGTGTATGATAATAATGAATATGTGAAAGATTATACCTATATAGGAACGGTGGAAGATGTAGATGATGAAGGACGAGCTTGTTTTATTCAAAGGAACAAGTTTAGCGTAGGCGAGACGGTAGAAGCGATGATGTTTGATGGTGCGAATAAGGAGCTTATGGTACTTCACATTTGGAATGAGGATATGCAATCTGTTGAAAGTGCTCCTCATCCAAAGGAGAAGTTAAAAGTGGACTTTGGTGTACCTTTGCAAAAAGGTATTATATTACGAAGAAAAACAATCGAATGATTGGCGTAATTTTTGTAAAGCTTTTTTTTCGATACGAGATACGTAAGAACGGGAGATAGCAAATTGATTTGCTATCTCTCGTTGCGTTAACGGGGTTTTGTTATGTAAGCCGTAACGCAATGTAATAATTTCTAGCTCGCGCTCGTTTAGAGATTTACTTAATGCTTCCTTTAATATGGTTATTTTTTCGGAAAGAATGATTTCTTCGATAATATCTTTATCGTTATATTCGATAATGTCTAAGAGGTTGATTTCATTTCCTTCTTTGTCTGTTCCGATTGGTTCTTGTAAGGAAAATTCTTTGGAACATTTCTTTTCCTGGCGAAGCATCATGAGAATTTCGTTTTCAATGCATCGACAAGCATATGTTACAAGACGATTTCCTTTTCTTTCATTATATGTATTGATAGCTTTGATTAGTCCGATTGTGCCGTTGGAAATGAGATCCTCAGGATCGCGTTCGAAATTGTTATATTTTTTTGCTATATGTGCAACAAGGCGTAGATTATATTCAACTAAGATATTTCTGGCTTCGATATCTCCGTCCTTGTATCGGTTCAGGTAATAAGCTTCTTCTTCTTTTGAAAGAGGGTGTTTGAATGTCTGCATAAAAGATACCTAGAAAGCTTTTTAATATTTTATGACGAGGATGCAAAAAAGTGCTTTTCCACAAAGCGATTTATGCAAATAGACAAAATTATATAAAATCTTTTCTTTTTTGAGTAATTGTGATACAATATCTAGTAACTAAAATTGATGAGAGGTTATGCATATGCGTATTGGAGTAGGAAGAAAGAAAATCAGGATGGGTGATTTGCTTGTTGCGGCAGGTGCAATCACAGAAGAACAGTTGCAAGAAGCGTTAGTTTTGCAAAAGGAAAAAGGCCAGAAGTTAGGTAAGACACTTTTGGAATCAGGTATAATCAGTAAGGAATTATTGATTGCTGTTTTGACACAACAGCTTGGTGTGGATTATATCGAACTGAAAGGTTGTAAGTTTGATGACGAAGTATTGTCGTTGATACCGGAAGACGTCATTATGAAGTATAATGTTATGCCTTTGGGATTTGATGAGAATAATCCGAATGTACTTCGTGTTGCGATGATTGATCCGATGGATATCATTGCAGTTGATGATATTTCGATTGTAACTAACTGTCAGGTTGAAGCAGTTCTTGCTATGGAAGATGACTTGATGGAGACAATCGGTAAGTACTATGGCAATCATCAGGCGATGGAAGCTGCGGAAGCTTATCGTAAGGAACGTGAACAGGATATGCTTTCTCAGGCTGAAGAGGATGAGTATAACGCAGATATTGAGAATTCTCCGATTGTATTGCTTGTAAAACAGATTTTGGAGAGTGGTGTTAGACAAAGAGCATCCGATATTCACATTGAGCCGTTAGAGACATCGGTTCGTGTCAGATATCGTATTGACGGTGTGTTAAAGCAAGTTATGTCATACGACTATTCTTTACTATCAGGTATCTGTGCACGTTTGAAGATTATGGGTGGTATGGATATTTCTGAAAAACGTAAACCGCAGGATGGTCGTATTTCTATCATGGTTGATAGAAAAGAGTTTGATATCCGTGTATCTATGCTTCCTACAGTATACGGAGAAAAGACCGTTATGCGTCTTACATCAAAAGATGGTTTAACAAAACCGAAATCAGGACTTGGATTTAGTGAGGATGAGCTTAAGGTGTTCGATGGTATTCTTAGTAACCCACATGGAATCATTCTTGTAACAGGACCTACAGGTTCCGGTAAATCTACTACACTTTACACATCACTTAGTGAGTTGAATGTGGAAGGCGTTAATATTGTAACAGTAGAGGATCCGGTAGAGGCGAATATTGATGGTATCAACCAGTGTCAGGTTAATGAAAAAGCGGATATGACGTTTGCGGCTGCGCTTCGTTCTATCTTACGTCAGGACCCGGATATCATCATGATCGGAGAAATTCGTGACGAGGAGACAGCGAATATTGCGGTTAAAGCGGCTATTACAGGTCACTTGGTTGTATCTACATTACATACCAACTCGGCTGCATCAACTGTTACTCGTCTGATTGATATGGGTATCGAGCCGTATACGGCAGGTGATGCTTTGGTAGGTGTTATTGCACAGCGTCTTGTTCGACGTTTGTGTACATGTAAGCAACCAAGATATGCAGAGGAACATGAAAAATTATTGCTTGGTGTTGGTGATGAAGATGATGTAGTGATCTATGAACCAACAGGATGTCCGATGTGTAATGAGACCGGTTTTTCCGGACGTATCGGTGTGTATGAGATGATGCCGGTTTCGAGAGGTCTGCGCGAGGTTATTGCACGTAACGCACCTGCTAATGAAATTGAAAAGAAAGCATTGGATGAAGGTATGCTTACATTGAAGCTTAGTTGTTCAAAACACGTATTGAATGGTATTACGTCATTATCTGAGATGCGTAAGATTGTATACGAAGCTGGAGATGAATATTAGAATATATAAGCTGAAAGGGGAAAAACATGATTGATATTAAAGAATTACTTGCTTTTTCTGTAGAACAGAAAGCATCAGACGTACATATTGCGGTAGGTATTCCGCCGAAGCTTCGTATCAATGGTAAGTTGATTGAGGTAGAAAGTCCGGCACTTACACCTATGGATGCGGCTGAGATGATTGGAGCGACGATGCATGAGCGTCACAAACAAGTCTTAAAGGAACGAGGAGAGGTTGACTTTTCTTTCGACTCTGATGAAACTGGACGTTTCCGTGTGAATGTGTACATGGACAGAGGGAACATGGCGGCTGCTTATCGTCGAGTAGAAACTATTATTCCTAGACCGGACCAGTTAGGAATTCCGACTGAGGTTGTAGAATTGTATAAAAAGAAAAGGGGACTTGTATTAGTAACAGGACCAACCGGTTCCGGTAAGTCTACAACACTTGCTTCTATTATTAATAAGGCGAATGAGAATTTGACTGATCACATCATTACATTGGAGGATCCGATTGAGTATGTGCATCATCACAAGAAATCAGTAGTAAACCAGCGAGAAGTTGGAATGGATACATTGAGTTACGGTAATGCGCTTCGTGCAGCACTTCGTGAGGATCCGGATATTATTCTTTTAGGAGAGATGCGTGACCTTGAGACAATCTCCACAGCGATTACGGCTGCTGAGACTGGTCACTTGGTATTTTCTACATTACATACAATTGGTGCTGCGAATACGATTGACCGTATTATTGACGTATTCCCAACGCACCAACAACAGCAGACACGTATCCAGTTGGCGATGATTTTGGAAGGTGTAATCTCACAAGCGCTTGTTCCTGCGGAAGATGGAAGAGGTCGAGTGGCTGCGTTTGAGGTAATGTTTGGTAGTCCGGCGATTCGTTCGTTGATTCGTGAACAAAAGACACACCAGATTCAATCGACAATTCAGACGAGTCGTCAGCTTGGAATGATTACTTTGGATGATCATTTGTATGAATTGTACAGAGAGGGTGCGATAAGTCGTGAAAATGCACTAATTTACGCACAGGATCAGGTTGCAATGAGAAAGAAAATGTAAGAAATTGTATATATTTGATAATATTTCATAAAATTTGCAAAAAAATATTGCAATAATGACAATGTTGTTGTATTATCAATATATCGAATGTTAATAAATTGTTCATATTTTGTTTATGCATTATTTAAATATAGTGTGTGATAGGGTATGGCATGAGATGAATGGTGGAGGAGCATATGGCACAGTTTAATTACAAAGCGATTGATAAGCATGGTAAGAATAAGAAAGGTACCATTGATGCTGCAGATCGCGAGAAGGCCCAGGAGAAATTAAAAGCAGAAGGTCTTCAGGTTACTGACTTAAGTGATGCTGGAGAAGTAAGACCAATTACGATTGGTAAAAAGAAAGTAAAGAGTCGTGACTTGTCGATTCTATGTAAGCAGATGGTAAGTATCTTGAATGCAGGTGTTACAGTAATTACTGCATTGGAGATGTTGTCGGAGCAGATGGATAATAAGACTTTAAAAGCTGCAATTGTGGAAGCGAAGATTCATGTTGAAAAAGGTGGAAGTTTGGCGGATGCATTTCGTTTGAATCCGGATGTATTCCCGCCGATTATGATTAACATGGTTGCTGCTGGTGAATTATCGGGTAGTTTGGAAACATCTTTTGACAGACTTTCAATCCATTTTGAAAAAGATGATGCATTGAAAGGTAAGATTAAGGGAGCACTTACATATCCAATCATGGTTATGATTGTTGCGGTATTAGTAGTAATCGTTGTAATGATTGTTGTTATTCCGAACTTCGTGTCGATGTTTGAAGATATGGGTACGCAGTTGCCGCTTCCGACGCGAATTATGATGGCTGGTAGTGAGTTGATTACGGAAAAGTGGTTTATTTTGCTTCCGGTTATAATTGGTATCGTTGTTGCAATTAAAGTATTCTTGGCTACACCAACGGGTCAGATGGTTTCTGCGAAGATTGGAGTGAATGCACCAATCTTTAGTAACTTGGTTATTAAGTCGAATACTGCAAGATTTGCAAGAACATTAAGTACATTGATGGCAGCTGGTATTCCGATGTTGGATGCAATTGAACAGGTTGCTAAGATGATGGATAATAAGATTTTCCGCGATGGCTTGATGAATACGAAGGCGCAGGTTGCAAAAGGTCTTCCTTTATCAAAACCATTAAGAGATATGGAAGTATTTCCTACCATGCTTGTACAGATGGTTAAGATTGGTGAGGAGACTGGTAATATTGAAGACATGATGGAGAAAGTTGCAGATCTTTATGACAGAGAAGTGGATCTTGCAACAGAAGCTTTGACACAGGCGATGGAGCCACTTACGATGGTGATTATGGCTTGTATCGTTGGTATGATTGTTGCGGCTGTTTACGGACCAATCCTTGGTATGTACGAAGGTGTTAGTAATATGTAGACGAAGGAACGTCGTAGATGTTTATGTTACATAATATAATGTAAGGTTAATACTGTCCGGCCATGGCAGTTTTAATAAAAATTTTTATAAGTAAAGGAGAATGAATTATGAAAAAAATGAACAAAGGTTTCTCATTGGTTGAGCTTATTATCGTTATTGCGATTATGGCTATCTTGGCAGGTGCGTTGGCACCAGCGCTTATTAAGTACATCAACAAGTCAAGAGTATCTACAGATATTCAGACAGCTAACACAATTGCTACAGCTATTCAGACAGCTTTAGCAAATGAGTCTGGTTATGATGCATGTCCAGATACAATTACAAGTACTTCACTTTCAACTTATTGGTCAGATGATGATGCATTTAAGAAGACAATGAAGTCTGCAATCGGTGGTACAAACGCACCTAAGGTTAAGTCTAAGAAGTGTATTGCTGAGAGTGCTGCTGAAACAGGTGGTGATGAAGATCGCAATTTCCTTATTTCTGTTGACAAAGCTGCAAACACAGTTAAAGTTGAAATCGGTGGTGGTCACGTTGCTTTCCCAGATGCTTCTGAGTGTTTGACAAACGAGTCTGCTGCAAACTGTACAGCTGGTGGTCAAACTCCATAATTAATGATTGCATTGCGATGTGTCTTATATAAAGACACATCGCATTATAAGGAAAGATTATGAAAGTTTTTATAGGAATAGTAATTGGAATTGTAACAGCCCTGATTGGATGTGCTGCAATTCCTTTGTCACGTTTTATCTCTAATATGGAAAAAGAGCCTTGCAATACGTGTAATGGCCGCACGGATTGTTTTGCTATGAAAAAGGCTTTGTTTAGTAAGGATGAGAATCTTTCTCAATGGATGCTTTTTTCCTTTTTTCGTGTTAGGGGTAAGTGTGACTATGTTTCTAGAACGAAACTGTCATACATAACAACCTATTTTATCGCCAATTGTATTCTCGTGACGCTCGCTTTTTGGTCGAAGGGGGCAGGGATTACAGGCGTTTTGTGTGGGATAACAACAGCAGCTTTATTGTCATTAGCTGTTGTTGATTGGAACACACAATATATACCGCTTGAAATGAGCGGCGTAATTTTTGTATGTGGACTAATTCAATTATTTGCAGATTTTTCTAATTGGTTTGAATATGTAATTGGTCTTATTGCAGTCAGCGGTTTTTTATTACTGGTAGATAAAGTTGCAACCCCGATTCTTGCAAAGAAACACGCGGGAGAGGAGTTGGATTCGGTAATAGGGGACGGTGACATTAAATTAATGGCAGCAACTGGCTTACTTTTAGGCTGGAAACTTAATTTTTTAGCATTAGGAATCGGATGCGTTGCAGGGTCAGTGATACATTTGATTCGTATGAAGATTAAGGGGAGCGGTGCAGTACTCGCTCTCGGCCCGTATTTATCTTTGGGCGTTTATATTACAATGATATGCGGTGAACAGCTGATAAGCTGGTATCTGAACATGTTGGGTGTAAGACCCTATTAAAAACTTCTGATTAGCAAGGGAGGCTATGGAGATGGCGAAAAGTAATAAAGTCTTAACAATAGACATAACAAATGAAAGTATTACAATAGTTGAGGTTACTCCTTCAGTGAAGAAGGGTACACAGGTACATAATGCGTTGATTTTCGAAACACCGGAAGACGCATATGAAGATGGTAACATTAAAGACGCTTCTAAGATTGCAAGTGCAATCAGAGCGCAATTAGACAGCAATGGTATTAGTAACAAGAATGTAATTTTTATCTTAACTTCTACAAAGGTTGTAAACCGTGAAGTTTTGATTCCAGAGGTAAAAGAGAACAAAGTAAAGGGAATTGTAAGTGCGAATGCATCGGAATATTTCCCTGTTAACATAGAGGATTATGTTGTTTCTCACTCTGTACTTGAACATGTAGTTGCTGACGACAAGTCTAAGCAGTTAAAGCTCATGGTTGTTGCAGCTCCTACTGCTATGGTAAAGGGATACTATGAACTCGGTAGTATGTTAGGCTTTACTGTTCAGGCAATCGATTATGTTGGTAACGCAATGTTACAGCTAATCAAGACCCAGACAAGTGCGAATTCAACAACGATGGTAATCCAGTTAGGTAGTGAATCTACTATTTTGAACATTGTAAAAGGTGACACATTGTTATTACAGAGAACTGTTCCGTACGGAACGAATGCTGTAGTGACAGAAGTTATGGATGAGAAGGGTGTGGATGCGACGACAGCAATGACACTTCTTCAGAATGAAAGATTAATCACTGTTGATTTTGATGATAATGCTGCAACAGGTGCGTTCCGTTATCTTATCAACAATATTGGTCGTGTGATTGACTACTATGTAGCGAAGAATCCGGATAAGCCGATTGAAGATGTATATCTTGTTGGTGACGGAGCATTAATTCGTGGTGTGGATGGATTGTTCAAGATTCAGTTGAATATCCAGACAAAAGTTATGGATAGCTTATACAATGTTAAGTTTGATGATAAGATTGATCAGAAGATTTTCAATCCTGTATATTTGGTAGCCGCAATCGGTGCTGCATTTGATCCAATGGGATTCCAACCGGTAGAAGTTAAGGTTTCCCGTGTGGGTGATACGAATTATTTCAAGTATTCAGTTGTTTTCGCTGCACTTTGCGCGGTTGCAGTGGGTGCCGGTTTTGCGGTAACAACAATACTTAAAAATAACGAAATTCAGAAGAGAGATAGCTTGAATGCACAGATTGCTGCAATTCAGGATATTGATCAGATTATTACAGAGTACGATGCTGCAAAAGCAAAGTATGATGATATTATGATTATGTACGATAATACACGTACATTGAACGAGAACTTTATTATGTTTATTGAATCTTTAGAAGATTGTCTTCCAAAAGATGTCGCAGTTACTTCTTTCTTAGCGGAAGAGGCAGATGTTGAGATTAGTGCAACTTCTAAGAATTATGATGCAATTGCTAAGTTTGTAATCGAGCTTAAGAAGATTGGTTGTATTTCAGATGCTTTCGTAACAGACATCAAGACAGAATTAGATGATGCTACAGGTGAAGAGACACATGAATTCAATGTAACTTGTCAATATGTATCTGTTGTAGAAGAAGAGCAGATTGGTGTTGATGAAGGTGCTGATGAATCAGGTTCATTAGTAGTAGAATAGTTAGGAGGGAAGACATATGAAATTAGGCGATTCAGAAAAGAGTATTTTAGTGGTGCTTGCTGGTATAGCAATTGCCGTATTAGGTTTTATGTATCTAATTAAGCCAAATTATGAGGAGACACAGACAATTAAGGCGGAGTGTGTGCAGTTACAAGATAGATTAACACTTCTTCAACAGAAAGAAGCAAGAAGAGATGAGTATCTCGCCAATACTGAAAAATTAAACAATGCATTTCAGGAAAAGTTGGATGCTTTTGCACCGGACTTGAATCAGGAAGTAACAATTATGTTCTTAGAGGGCATCAAGGACAATAACGATTTTGATATTGCGACTTTGGAACTTGGTGAACCGGAACAGTTCTATACATTAGGACTTGGTGGTGGTGATGCTACTCTTGATGCAACTGCAGGAACAACAGGAACAACAGAAGCTGCTTCGACAGAGGCTGCATCGACAGAGGCTGCTTCAACAGAAGCTGCTACAGATGCTACAGCATTAGCGGAAGGTGATGCGGTTGATGAGGCAGAATATAACTGCTATCGTGCAGCTTTCCCATTGGAGTATACAGGCTCATATGCATCTTTGAAGGATGTTGTGAAGTATGTTAATGACTTTGAGAGCAGAATGACAATTGATTCCATTGAAATTGCATATGATGCTGATTCAGACCTTTATGGTGGTGCACTTAACTTGATGTTATATGCAGTTACAAGTTCAGACAGACCTGAGACATCAATGGAGATGAATGATGTAGAGATTGGTACAGATAACATTTTCCAGGGTGCAGTTGGTTCTGGTTCGTCTAGCGTAGTTTCTACTATGACAAAGTATGATGAGAATGAAGGTGCTGCAATTGAATCAAGCTATGATTTCTATGCAATGTTGAACCCTGCAAGTAGTGATGTATCAGCTAAGGTTGTTGGTCAGAATGGTGCAGGAAAAGAAGCAAGTGTTATCTCTAATAGTGATAACGATGTAACAAATCTTTCATTTGAGTTCTATGAGAAGGACGGAAAGAATTATTGCAAGTATACATTAGGTGATTCCGTTTCTTATGAAGCTGAGGTTACATCTGCAGAAGATATTAAGTTGTTGATTCAGTCTTCAGCCAGAAAGAATGATGATGACAAGGTTGGTGTTAAGGTTTCAATCAGAAACACAACAGACCTTCCAGTATATGTTAAGGTTGCAGGAGATGATAGCGTTTCACCTAGAGTGAAGATTGCTAATAAGTCGGGAGCTGTTAAGGTTTATTAATAGAATGGAGTGATTAACCATGCGAAGAAAAGTGAATAAAGGTGTCAGTATGGTTGAAATCCTGATAGCAATTGCGATTTTCATGATTTTGATGGGTCCGATTGTTGGAGGTATTATTAGTTCCATGAAGAATACGACTGAGGCCAAGACGCTCCAGTATCGTAATGAATATGTTGAAAATATGGTGGAATATGTGAAACAGGACACGATTGCAGATGTTGTGAATGGACAGTATCTTACATCAACAGGTTCTGAGTCGGTTTCAACCAGTGCAACATTTTATATTGAACCCGGAAAGACAACATATGATTCTTCGCTAGATAAGATTGCGGAGGTTTTGACAGACAGTGGAGTAGATATTAAGACAGAACCGTCGGAATTAAAATCTGATGATTCTATGGGTAAACTTACTTATTATCCATATGAGACGTATATGGTTTCCGGTAAGGTGAAGCTTGGAACAAAGCATGAAACATATTCATACAAGATGGAGATTAGTAATAAATATTATGCGGACAAAGAAGCAGGTTCTAAGGGTTCATATGTGAATCCGAATAATCTTGCACTTGGTGTAGTAGAGGATATTGATCATACAAAGATTGCATTGATTAATGGTACAATCGCCAATTATGATTCGGCTGTTTCCAAAGCATTTCTTACAAAAAAGTTGGAAGTGTTGAAGAGACTTGAGTCAGATTGGTATGAGAGATATACACAGCAGGAAACTGCTGTTGATATGTTTCCTAACGATACTGCTACACGTTTGATTACTGTTAAAGTAACCGGTAGCGAAGAGTCCGGTTACAAGGTGAGATGTAGTCTTAAGTATCGTGATAATTGCGAATGGAAACCAAGTCTGAAGTCAGAGATGGATGATTATTATATTGAGTACGTTCCGTTTGAGTTTGATTATCCGGTAGATCCGAATACGAATAAGGCAACGTTACCGAATATTTACTTAATGTATAACGTATGTGTATATAATGGTTTGTTTTCTGCAGATGACTATGTTGCAATTGATACAAAAGGTGTTACAGACGACACAAAGGTGAATTTCTTTATCGTTGAAACTGCTGAGACATACTCAGATAATATTATTAATGCGAATGAAGATATTGTTAGTAAGGATGCTGCCGGCGACCCGATTCGCCCAACATTATATAACAATAACTTAACTACGGATTATGTTCAGCGTAAAGATGTTGCTATTCATCTTGCTGCGGCGCAAGGTTCGAATTTGCAAAATCTTAGTGTGTATCATAATTTTGATATCGATGGAAGAACTTCGACTAATAATGAGAAGAATAACGTTGTTCATTACAGAGCAGGAGATGATGATTTATTCAATTTTGATTTTTCATCAACAGATTATGTACCGCTTGTAACGTATAATGCAGGAGGTTCAACTATTAACTATAGTGAAAGTGTTGCTAATTTTGGTCACTTAGATCAAGCAGAACAAGAAACCAGAGGTTTATTTGATATTAAGGTTTGGATGGTGAAAGGTGATGACCCAGAAGCGGTTGATACTTCGAAACCACCAATTATGACAGGAACGAAGGGAGGAAATGAATCTTGATGTTCAAACGTAAATTCAAGAAAAAATTGAAAAATCAAGGTAATAGTTACATTATGGTAGTAGCTACAATTTCTTTCCTTGCTGTGTTAGTTGCAGCTATGTTAGTTGCAGTTGCACTTTGTTATCGCTTAAAAGCATATGATATTAATGCAAGAGATAACTTCTATTATCTTGAACAGGCAATGGATGAAATCTATGCCGGTGTTGGTGCAGATGCAATGAAGCATTTGAATACGGCATATGATGACACGGTCGAGGTACTTGTGTATTTTGATCCGGAGACACAGGCATATGTAACGATGAAGAATGATGAGGCTAATCGCATCTTAAAGAACACCTACATGAAACTTGTTAAGGATGATGCGAATTACAAAACTTCAGATAATGTGAAAGAGCATCTTAATTCCTTCATTAGTAATGTATATAATGCAACTGATAATCCGGAAGGTGTTTTACTAACAGTTGGTAATGTGAATGTTGGTAATGAAGATGAGTTGGTTATTACTAATCTTATTTTAAAGAGAGAAGCTGTATATAGTACTATGAATGCCAGAAAGCAAGCGGATGGTTCTGTAGGCGCAGGCGATACATTCGTTCAGACAATCACAACAGATTTGGTGATTGGTAAACCTGAATTTGATGTGAATTTCAATACAATTGATTCAGATCTTAGTGAATTGTATAAATTTGCATTTCTTGCTGACAAGGGTGTTGAAATTGGTAATGCAACGACGGATGTTAATATTACCGGTAATGTATATGCGGCAGCAGATTTCTATAACAAAGATTATAATATTACAGATTCAAGTGATCCGAATTATATCTCAAAGAGTGAGAGTGACGGAAGCGTAACAAAGTATGCGGCTGTAAGTAGCTATACTGATGCTACAGATTCTCGTTACAGAGAGAGTGACGGTAGACGTGAGAAAAGTATGTATTCCGGTCTTTATATTAACGGTGCTGATGTTATTATCTATGCAGACCGTATCATTGTACCGGGTACGATTGCTGCCTTTAATAGCGCAGAGTTGAACATTTATGGTTCAAGCGGAAGTGATTATAACTCTACGGAAATCTGGGCAGACAGTATTGTATTAGGTGGTTATTCTTTTATTGATAATACAACAACTAATACAGATGCCACTAAGCCGGCTAAGAAGAAAGCAAAAGGTTCTATCGTTAAGATGCGTGCTGACGCATATATTTCAGATGATTTAGAGTTAAATGCAAAAGGTTCACAATTTGCAATGGTTGGTCAGTATTATGGATACAATTATGCAACATTAGATAATCGTACATATACTGATGTTTGTGTAAAGGCAAACGGTGGACGTACATTTTCATCTGCAGTGCAGGACACAATTGCAGACGGTGCTTCAATTGAAGGTCAGGCACATTATAATAGTAGTGCGATTATTGTTAATGGTGAAGATTCCTCATTGGATTTATCCAGTGTAACGAATATGTATATTGCTGGTCAGGCTTATATTGAAACTTCTAAAAAAACAACAAAGAACGAAAAAGCGAAGAATGCATCTGGCAATGATACAGCTGATGCATATACTGTTACCAATAAGAATGGTGATAACGAAGCCGTTTCATATAATACATATGAGTATCCTGAACAAAAAAAGGTTACTGTAAAAGAAGTTGATGAAACAGGAAAAGAGAATGCAAAACAGGTAGATGATGACTATACTGAATATAGAGAATCAGCGACCACAACGAAAAAGACTTCAATTCAGGATTATCGTACAGGTGAAGCGATTTCTATTAAGAGTAATCAGCTTGCATATGTACCGAATTGGGCTATTGCTGATACGGAAGAAGGATTATTCTTGAATGTACCTCCGGCAATGCAATCAATGCCAATTCTCAATGAGTTTTGGGATGATAAGGATGATAATCTGAATATTATTTCTAAGATTCCTGTTATTAAGACAGTTATTTCGGGTAAGACATATTATTTCCTTGATTTTTCAACAAATGCTAAGGAGAAAGCTGGTCTTACGGATGACAAAGTGGATGTGATGAATAAGTTTATTGAGGCTTATTCTCAGTTGTTTGATGTTCCTGAAGGAAGCACAACATCCGTTGGCGATTTATATGGATTAACAGATATTACTGATTATGATTACTTCAAGATTGAGATGTTGAAGATTAATACATCTTATGATGAGACAACAGATGCTCCGGAAGTAGATTCTAATGGTAATTATTCGAAGATTTACTCTAATTCTGCTATTACTGTTAAGAACGGAACAAGCTTTACAATCAAAGCGGATAGTAGCAGTATTACTCCTTTGATTCAGGCTGCTAAGAATATCAATAAGAATATCAATGAACAGAATTCTTATGTGAAGACCGGTGAAGCAGGTAGAGGAGATCAGTTAGGTGTAGACACAAGTCAATCTTCATTTACATTGGCAAAAGATGTAACAACAAGATTACAGGGACAGTATAAGGAGGTTAAGTGGACACTTACTCCTAGAAGTTCCAGCATGGATGCTGTTAATGATGCACATTCGATGAAAGAAAGTGATATCACTCCAATCAACTATTTCTTCTATTTTAATAAGCTTTCAGATGGTTGGAATAATCTTGAGACAAAGTTGAAATCCGGATATAAGATTTGGGTTACAACGGGAGATGTTGAAGTGGATGCAGATTCATTTGCAGATGGTAATGTAAAGGGTATGATTATCTGTAAGGGTGATGTTACATTTAAAGATAATGTAAATTCATTCGAAGGATTAATCGTATCAGGTAGTAAGATTAAAGTTGAACATTCTATGAATTTTGCAGCCAACGAAGAAATTGTAAAGACAATTCTTCGTGAATGTGATGAATCACAGTTGTCTGCAACAAACAATTATTTCGAAGTATGCGGATTGTTCCAAAAATATCAGCCGATTTACACCCCGGAAGGTGGAAACGGTAAGATTGAAACAGAGTCAACAAAGAGCATTACAGCTGTTCAGTTTGAGGATATCTTAAGTTATGATAACTGGAAGAAGAACGTAGACTAAGGTGGTGATGACATGAAGAATAATAAAGGTTATACATTAATTGAAATGATCATTGTCATCGGTATTATGGCAATTCTTACCGGTGTTGCAGTCGTAACAATTGGAATTATTAAAGATGCCAGATGTACAGCTGCGGTTAATTCATTCCAAAGTCAGGTTAGTGCACTTTGGATTAAGACAAAGGCAATATCGCAAGGTAGTGTTCAATCTGATAGTGAAAAAACTAGTTCAGATGTAGAGGCTGTTTATCCGTTGTGCATGCAGATTTTAAAAAATTCAGATTCAAGCGATGATGTAAAAGATGGTGCATACGAGATGATTCTTGGATATTGTACAGATGCCGGATTCCAGGAGAAAGAAACAGTTGCGGTATTAACAGAAATTATTGATATTCAATATAGTCCTGTTGGTTCCGAGCATGAGCTGAATTCATATGATGATAATGATATAACTTCAGTCATTATTCAGTTTAATAAGTCAAATGGATCTGTGGCATATGGTGCAGGAACATATAAGATTATGTATAATGATAATTCGTACGGTTCTATCTATATTGATAGAATTTCAGGTAATCATTACATCAAATAAAGGAGGGGACACAATTGGGAAAGATGAAAAAGAAAAACCAAGGTTTTTCATTAATTGAATTACTGATTGCCGTCACAATCCTTTCAATTGTAATGATTATGGTGGTTCAGTTTATGAGTACTTCGTCAGTTGCATATCGTAAACAGAAAAAGAATATGAGTGTACAGACGAAGGCAATGACAACGATGGAACAGGTCGCTGACACATTAATGCAAGCAAATTATCTACGTATTATGTCGATAGATGATAAATTGTACACAATCGAGAAATCTGCTTCCGGTTCTAACACGGTGTCGGAATATGGTGAAATTAATTATCAGTTGGTTCCTGATAATTATGCCAATTATTCACAGACTTCGCGTTATAACGGTACAAGAGATGTTATCATTAATCTTGATACGTTTGATATTGTTGATGATGAAGGTAATTCGTATCCAATGAGTTACGATAATGATTATCAAGAAGGCGTAGCAGTGAAATCATTTCGTGCTTTGAATCAGGGTGGAACGTACCAATATATTATGCCGGCATGGATTTATGCTGAATATGCGAATGTGAATGCATCCGGAGATCCCGTTACAACGCACGTTGTGTATTACTTTACAGATGTAAAAGATTCAAAAGATAATACACGTCGGTTGATTGTCTGTCGTGAGGATGTCGAGACATGGACAGATGCACTGATGTATAATTATCAATTTCTTGTACCACGTGCAGCTATTGGTCAGGACAATCCTGAAGTGGTTGGTATTGTGTCAGAAGATATTGCAAGTTTCTATATTTCAGCAGATCCGGAAGGAAATGCATTACTTACAAATGTTACTTTTAAGGATGATGGTTATGAATATAATGCAATCGAAACGATTAAGTTTAGAAATTCGAATGTGTTGACTGTTCGTCCACAGAAGTTAAAGAAAGTAAAAGGAACCGGTAACCCTTGATAAACGATAGAGAAAGGAGAGAGAAGAGATTTATGTCAAAAAAGAAAGTTATATTAAGTACAATTGCACTTTTACTTGTGATGTTTGTCGCTGTTTCTGCAGTTTCTTACTCTATCGCTAACAAAGGCCATGGTGATAAGATTGAGCAGAGTTCATTAACAAACTTAGGAGCAGATGCTTCTACGAACTATGTGACAAATATTGATTTAATTATCGAAAATGCCATTGATAATGGTGAAACATTTAATGTAGTTGAAATTGTTCCGAGCGGAGTGGAGCCTTCGGATTTGGAGGACTATGTAAGCAGTGAGGGGTTTGCTAAGTACGTTATTTCTGCTAACAAGTCTACTGTAGAAGCAGACATGCCGGAAAAAATGGTTACATATCGTGCATTGAGTGTTAGTTCTGCAACCTCTTTATCAGATGTTGTCGTTGCATCAGAAGGTTTAACTTTCCAAGATATCTTGGATAATGCTGATTTGCTTTACATTAGTAGTCCGACATATACGTCTTATAACGGCACGAATAATATGACAGAAGAAGTGTATAACTATTTGCATTATTATACAAGTTCTAAGCCTGTTATTATGGATTTTGTAACATCTTCTGATACAGGTACTGTTGCCGCAAAGACGATGGGCGACTTGGTAAATGCAATCAGTCGTAATCATATGAAATTCCGTACGTTCCCATGGACGGAAGGTGAAGATCCTATTAGTTTCTTTAACAACTCAAATGGATCTTACTATATTGACTTCGGTACTAAGACTAGAACAGCAACCGGTAATATTCTTGTGCTTGCGAATACTGCTACGCCAGGTGCAGGTAGTATGACGAAAGCAATGCAGGATGCCGGTGATGCAGCAATTATTAAAGCTGCTTACTATGGTATGACATCAACACTTCCTACAAAGCTTAACTATACAGTTAAGAATATTGGAGCTACTCCATTAACTGTAGCTGATTTAGAAACAGATTATGACTTTATTATTATTGAAAAGGATGTAAAGGCAGTTTCTATTTCGAATGATGTATATAAGAAGTTGCGTGGTATTTCTGAATCAAGTAAGTATATCTTATATGCTTCAAGTTTAGCAACAAAAGAACAAGGTACAGTCGATTATACATCAAATAACTACTTAAAGTTGATGCAGTTATTGATCAGTAATAAAGGTGTCGCACTTAAGAAAAATGTTCTTCCTATTTCATATGGTTTCTTTACATCATTACATGAGCAGAAAGAAAACGGAAAAGCTGGTGCAAAAGCAGTTGCTGATTTGATTAATGGTACTGTATATCGTAATACAGGTATGACGGGTGCTGCCGGTAAAAAGTATCGTGTATTAGAGATTCAGCCGTCATATCCTATAGATTTGGATCTTGCAGAATCTAATAAGGTAGCAACCAATAAGTATTCTGCTGATGGAAATGCAGGTATTCATGGTGGTTATTATACGTATCCGGATCAGGTGTTGTATGGTGTGACCAAAGATGAAATTGAGGAAGGCACAGAGTATTATGCATTCCAGATGAGTAAAGCAAAAGTTGCTTATGCATTAGGAATTCCTTTTGATCAGATTGAGGTTATTTCTATGTCAGCGAATGAAGCGATGTCTAGAAAGGAAGTAATCTCCGAGGAATATGATTTGGTTTATGTTGGTGGTGATGCATCAGCCTATATTCCATATATGTCTGTAAACTACAAAGGTGCTTCAGGGTTCACTTGGCAAAAAGATATCTTGGATAAGATGACAAGCGGTTTTACCTCATTTGATATGTATACACATACAGGTAATTTTGTTGAATATATTAATGCTGGTGGTAGTTCTGAACAGCCTTGGCGATTAATTGGTGATCGTGTTGGTGGAGGTACTACACCAAACTCTGTTGAGTATAGTGGTTACGATATATCGACAATCAAGCGTGATGAATTAAAGAAGTATGTGGATATGGGATTGCCGATTGTTGTAGATAATGTTGTGGCACAAGCTTTTGAAAAATCATATCAATATGATGAGAATAATAAGAAGTCAAAAGAACAACCGAGTCGTTTGAAACAGTTACAGTTACACGATATTGACCCGGATTGTAATATGTATCAATTTTTAGCTTATGCATACGAGGCTTCACTTACAGAGAATGGCTCGAATGTCGGTTGGGGATTGATTGATTCGACAAAGTATAATCCGGATAATACGTATGATGATGTTAAGGTTGATGAGAACGATGAGTTAGATGGTGTCTTCTATGAAGGTTATACAATTCATGAGAAGAAGGTAGACAATAGCGATGGAACATTCGGTAATACGTTGGGATCTACAGTAACAGTATATCGTAATTCTGTTAGCAATGATATGAAGTTGTTAGTAGATACGAGTGCAAAACGACCACAATTAGGATTATCAAGTTATCCAAAACAATATCGTGAAGGTGATAAGCAGTGTGTAAATTATGGAACAGAGGTTTCATTTAAGGCTACGGTAAAACCACCTTCTACAGATACAAGTGGACAGTCATATACAGTTTATTTGATAGTAGATACCAATGGAGATGGTGTATACGCAGAAGGCGAGATTCGAGATGAGCAGGTATGTACAGGTGAATCAGAA
Source organism: Lachnospiraceae bacterium (assembly GCA_015057435.1). Taxonomy (GTDB): domain Bacteria; phylum Bacillota; class Clostridia; order Lachnospirales; family Lachnospiraceae; genus CAG-590. The sequence goes on along the minus strand of SVEJ01000004.1, from coordinate 37,270 downwards.
GTTGAATTATCTTATGCAATTGCTGAAGACTATCTTGGTATGGTAAATTGGAAAGTATTAGCAGTTTCAGCTGATGGTAATTCTTGTGATGTACAGACTGGTAATGCGTTATTTAAAGCTGATCCTAAATATCAAAAACCTATTCGTATTTTGCAGATTATGCCAACAGAAGATCCTCAACCAGATAAGCAGTATTATAATGATGTGAAGGATAAACACTCGTTGTATTTCTGTACAGAGTGTCAGATGGCAACGAAGGTAATTAAGAATAATCACACATTAGACTCGACTGATACAGAAAAATACTACATACAATCAGCTAAGGATAATGCAACTATATTTGATGGCGATATTATAGTTGGTAAGCATATGCATGATTTTGGTATTCCGATCTATGATTCTTTGACGAGTCTTGATAATTGGGAAGAAAACTTTGCAGATGTATTAACACACGGTGATAATCCAGATACTGATGAAGTTGAGTATGCATTAGGATATGGTGATTATAAGTTTGAAATTGATATTTTGAATATTGGTCAGTTCGAAGAATTGTGTGAAGCGGCTTTAACCCGTACGGAAGAAGAATCGGAAGCAGCAGGTGAGATTGCAACGAAAGCACGTGCAGACTATGAAAGTGGTATTGAATCATCAGTGATAGATACGCTTGCTAGTGCGTTAGAGATACAATTGTATGCTGCTGTCGATCATATTCGTACAACAGGTAATGGTGGTAACTTTAGAGATATTATACTTGAAGGTATTGGAACGTCTGATGCTCCGGGACAGTGGATGATTGATAGACAGTATTATAAGTTTTGGACATATTTTAATGACAAAACAGCATCAAGCAAAAATATGCTTTCTAATTATGCTGAATTAAAGAAAGCTTATGATGACTATCGAATAGAATATGATAAGTATGTTGGCTATTACGAATCATATTGTATAAATAATCGTCAATATGGTGATGCAGATAATTGGTTGAATAATAATTATAACGTTTTAATCTTTGGCTTGGCCGACGAATTTGGTCAGAGAGATATGTCGGTGGCGGCTTGTGACCAAGTTAAGGCATTTGCTGCAAATGGTGGTTCAGTTATTAATACACATGATACAGTAACTGCCAGAGCAAAGGGTGCAAAAGTTTTGACACAAGAACTACGTGAATTCTGTGGTATGGATCGATTCCATGTTGTTGGTGTTAAGAATGATAGTTCTGAACTTGCAATTAATACCCCAATTCATACGAAAAAGCAATTGGAGCTTGGAAAATGGAGCAATGTAAGTTACGAATTTGAAATTGACAAACGTGATATTCTTATTCAATTAGATGGTGATAGTAATGTTGAATCTATTCAAGAGGTTGGAGAAGAGAAGACAAGTATCGAGTCGATTAATGTAACTTTAGTTGGTGGTAATCAATGGACACCGCTAACGTATCGAGAAAAAGGTACCAATGATTGGAATACAATCACTTGGAATGGTGTAGAAACATCATTTACTGTAGAACAAGGTGCTACGTATGTTGGTGGTACATGCGATGTCGGAACGAAGAATATGTCTGGTACATTAGATGTTGCGACAGGCGCATTGACAATTGCTGAAGATGATACAGAAGTGACGGATGAAGGTATTAAAGTTGAGGTGACTGTAACTAATAATGGAGCGGTTGTTCCGGATGGTACACCGATTGTGTTCTCGTTTAGAGGTAAGGATACTACTGTTACAACTGTGAATGGTATTGCAACAATCTATGTTGATGCAACAGCAATGGCATCTCCAACATCAATGCCTACAGGTGTACAATATAGACGTTATGTAACAAGTAATCCAGCGAAGTATTTCTGGACGGAACGTTTGCAGGCAGCTTCTGAGGCTGATTATGCGGCAGTTATTGCAGCAAATGGATTAGCTGATTATATCAAGCCTAATACACCGGCTGGTATTACTGATATTTATGCGGCAGGTGATGCTGCATCGGTGCCAGTAGGACCATTCCGTTATGCTACAACGTTCCCTGAAAGAATGCATCAGGCAGACTTAGAAACAGATGGTTGGAATTATAAGCCTATTTATGGTACAAGACGTGCAACGAAGGTAAATACCGGTGGAGTTACGATGTATCCATTTGCAATTAGTGATACACTGGTAATTTCCCCAACGCATCCACAGACATACACGTTGGATTTAGAAGATCCTTCTGTTGCTGTATGGTATACGTTAGCACCAACAGTAATAACAGAGAATCCTGCAAATGGTGAAGCAGCGGTAAATGCTGAAAGTGCAAGATGGGTAAGTTCATTTTTTGCTGCGTCTCCAAGAGACGGTATGAATAACTATTTCTTGTATAGTAAGGACAATATATTCTATACTGGAGCGGGTCATATGGCTGTTACTGGTAGATTCAAGAATAACAATGATGAACGTAGATTGTTTATCAATGTGATTGTGAACTGTGCAACCAAGGGAACATCAAAACCAAGTCTGAAGCTATACAATAAGTGTGACGAAGAAGGTTCTACACATGTGAACTGCGATTGTAAGTATGTTGATCCTAAGAATGATAAGGATAATGATGAGTTGGCAAAGAACTTGAATACATTGTTCTTTAATAAGACTATTGATATGTATCAGTATAATATCGAAGAAGATCAGACAGAGATTTATCCGGAATTTGACTTTAAGGCAATTGCCGGTTCGGCTAATATTAAGAAGATTGATGTATTCTATGATTTAGATTATGGTACAGGTGAAGGTCAGGATACTTCTGACACTTATACGAATGATCCGGATCATGTATTGATTACATCTTATGATAAGTCTGATGACATGGATGGTGTTCGTGCGAAATTGAGAAAATCATTATTCGAGGATACATTAGTCCTTAAGGATGAATATTTTAAGAACTACCAAGATTATACGTATATTGTAATTCGCGTACAGGATGATAAGAATCAATGGAAATCTGCAAGAGTGAAGATTAACATTATTCCATATCTGTTCGATTTAACAGATGCATCCAATAATGGTAAGAAATTATCATAATTATTAAAAATAATTCAATAGAAATGTTGAAGATAAAACGGTGCGAGGGATTTCCTTCGCACTGTTTTTGTGTTATGATAAGTTTTGTTGATATTGAAAGAATAGGAGTGCGTCTGATGAATAAATTATATCCGATTCGTTATTATGATAAAAAAGAAGATATTCCGTTTCAGTTATATTATGATAATGGGTATCGTGGTGTTATGTTTGATATTGACAATACGTTAGTACCACATAATTGTCCGATTGATGATAAGACGAAAGAATTTATTAATCATTTGAAAGAGATTGGTTTTTCAATCTGCCTGATTTCTAACAATAGTGAAGAACGTGTGAAATTGTTTGCAGAACCTTTGGGCGTTTCTTATACGTATAAAGCATGGAAACCATCTAGGAAAGGATATCAGGAAGGAATGAAGACATTAGGCACAGATACCGGTAACACACTTTTTGTTGGTGATCAGATCTATACAGACATATGGGGGGCGAATCGCGCGAATGTATATAGTATACTACTTGACCCGATTAATCCGAAGGAAGAGATTCAGATTATTTTAAAGCGCATTCCGGAAAAATATATTAAGTGGCGGTATCGTAAGATAAAAAAGCTTGGCAAGAATGAATATGATGCACTAGACAGACTATAGATTTACAAATTGATTGAAATGAAGGTGGAATAGAGTGGAAATTCAAGGTAATACAAGGTTAATTGGATTGATTGGTAATCCGGTGGAGCATACACTTTCTCCGGTTATCCATAATGGGATTAGTAAGGCAGTCGGAATTGACTCTGTCTATATGCCAATGAAAGTTACTGAACAGGGTCTGTCAAAAGCAATCGATGGTGCCTATGAACTGAATATATTGGGGCTAAATGTAACTGTTCCGCATAAGAATGCGGTTATGAATCAGCTAGTTGAAATCGATGATGCGGCACTTGCAATCGGTGCAGTGAATACGCTTGTACGTTTAGAAGAAAAGCATGGATACAAAGGCTATAATACAGATATGTTAGGTCTTAGAAGACAGATTATAGAAGACGGCATTGTATTAAAGAATCAGGTGGTTGTAATACTTGGTGCAGGTGGCGCAGCGAAGGCAGTTGCTTACATGTGCCTTTTAGAAGAAGCAAAAAAAGTGTACATTCTTAATCGAACGATAGAGAAAGCGCAAGATATTGCAGATACATTGGATAAAAAGTCAGATAACAACACAGAGTTCATTCCATTACCATTATCTGATTATACACACATCGAAGAAGAGAATCTGATTGTTTTTCAGTCTACATCGATTGGGCTTGCACCACATACGGATGAAGTTGTAATAGAGGATGCAGCATTTTATAAAAAAGTAGTTGTGGGAGTTGATCTCATCTATAATCCTGCGAATACCAAGTTCATGCAACTTGTGGAACAGTATGGCGGAAAGGCTTACAATGCATTGAAAATGCTTCTGTATCAGGCAGTGATTGCATATGAACTTTGGCATGATATTAAGATACCGCAAGATGTAATCGATGATATATATGTTGCGTTGAAGCGTAAGGTATATCCTAAGAAAAATATTGTTTTGGTTGGATATATGGGAAGTGGAAAGACAACCTTTGGCACAGCACTTGCAAAAGAATTGGGTATGGAATTTGTTGATGCAGATGCATATATTGTTTCTAAAACCGGTAAATCGATTCCTGATATTTTTGCCCAAGATGGTGAAGAAGCATTTCGTAAAATCGAAACAGATATATTAAAAGAGTTTAACGAAACGCTTTCTGATACAGTATTAGCTACAGGTGGTGGTATGCCATTAAGAAAAGAGAATGCGAGACTGTTAAAAGAGATTGGAACGGTTCTATATCTCATGGCGTCACCGAAAGAAATCTATGATCGTGTAAAGGGAGACACCAATCGTCCGCTGTTACAATGCGAAAATCCATATCAAAAGATATGTGATATGATAAAACAGCGACATCCAATTTATTCACAATGTGCAGATGAGATTGTAGATACGAATTGCAATGATTTACAATGGATTGTTTCTGTAATGAAAGAAAAAGGAATGAATGGTGAGTAAGATGTTAGCAATAAGAAGAAAGCATTTATTACAAGAGATAAAAAATTGTGGAATGGATGCTGTTTTGATTATGGATGCATCCAATCTATATTATTATACCGGTTTTACGGGTGGAGACGGCATGTATCTATGTTTTCATGATGAACCGGATCAAGGCATGGTGATAACAGATTCGAGATATTATGAGCAAGTTGAGTTGGAATGTAAGAATCTTACTTTGGTGCCGTTAGAAAACAGACGGTACAGCGAAGTGATTCGTGACATCGTTTCAAAAAGAGACAACAAGCATTTACGAATTGCAGTGGAAGATACCATGAATCTTTTGCAGTATTTACGTCTTGGTGAGGCATGTGACAATTGCTCCTTTGAGCCGGCAAATGAAGCAATTATGCAAAGCAGGATGGTGAAGGATGAGAATGAAGTTGCTTTGATTGCAAAAGCAGAATCTATCGGTGATGCGGCATTTTCACATATTCTTTCATGGATAAAACCTGGTGTTTCTGAAAGAGAAATATCCTTAGAATTAGAGTACTTTATGAAGAAACAAGGTGCATCAAAACTGAGCTTCGATACAATTGTTGCGAGTGGACCGAATTCATCTATGCCACATGCACAAGTAACAGACAGAAAAATACAGCAAGGTGATTTTGTTACGATGGATTTTGGTTGCGTCTATAAAGGATATTGTTCGGATATGACGCGAACAATTGCGATTGGTAAACCAACAGATGAGATGAGAAAAGTCTATCATATTGTCTTAGAAGCCAATCGTCGGGCAATGGATTCAATCAAAGAGGGGATTCCTTGTAATGAAATAGATGAAGCTGCACGTGGGTATATTGCAAATGAAGGATATGGTCAACATTTTGGACATGGACTGGGTCATGGTGTTGGATTGGATATTCATGAGGAACCGCGATTTTCGCCAAAGTGTAACATTCATACAAAAGAGAATATGGTGATTACGAATGAACCGGGTATCTATATTCCTGGGCAATTCGGAGTCAGAATAGAAGATTTGGTCGTGGTTAAGAAAAATGGATGTGACATATTGTCACATTCTGATAAAGAATTAATCATAATATAAGAAAATGTGGAACGGATTGCAGATATCTGTTCCACATTTTTTATGTTTATTATGTTATTGGCAAGATGTTATAAAATTCTTTGCCGTATTACTAAGGTTGTTCTTATCGTATATAAAACCGATGGTACGAGGTGAAATATCGATGTCTAACGGAATCTCAATTACCTGTCCGGAATCTATATAGGAGTGTACGAATTCTTTTACAACACAGGCAACCCCCATTCCGATGGCTGCAAAGTCAATTAATAAATCCATATTATTGATTTCAAGAATCTGTCCGGGATGAATGTTTTGGTTTGCAAAGTATTCTTCAATGTATTTTCTTGAAATGTTTTCTTTGTCAAGTAACATTAGATTAGATTTTTCAAGAATCTCTACTGTAGATAACGGATAATCCTCATCTTTGTCCGGTTCGGTAAAGAGTAGAAGACCGGCGACATTTGGTATATTAGAAATGGTCAGATCTTCTGATGAATCCCCGGCGTCATACCGAGCATTATCATCTTTTGTAGATTCATTTTCTCGTAAAGTAAGATTGTCGAGATAGGTTTTTGTTGCAACAAAGGTATCTTGTATTGTACGAAGTGGCATGAATTGAAAGTGTTTGTCTAGTGCGGTTTCGCAGATAAGCCCGATATCTATCTTTCCTTGCTTTAGAAGTTGTACTGTTTCATAAGTAGGGTTACATTCAATAGAAATCTTTACATGCGGATGTTCCTCAATGAAATCCTGTAAGTAAGGTAACAGGATGTATTTACAAAGAGAGGTAGATACACCAATTCGCAGATGTCCCATGCCAAATTGACCGATTCGTTTTAGTGTCTTTTCTGCAGTCTCTATAGATTCAAATGCAGTAGATAAATGCGAATAAAGTGTCTCACCCTCCTCTGTAAGACGTACACCTTTTTTACTACGCTTAAAAAGAGTGTGTCCAAGTGATTGCTCTAACTTTGTGATTGATTTAGAAACAGCGGGTTGACTGATATACAATGCTTCGGCGGCCTTGCTGATATTACCCGTCTTGGCTACAGTAAAAAAAATTTTATAATAATTGAGATTTTGTTCCATGTTACACCTCCAAGTTATGAATGTTGTACTATCTATTACTTTTGATTATAACATGCCATACTGGAAAAAGGAATGAAAAGTATCTCTGAAATATTGACTATTTCTGAAAAAACCATGATTTTTGGTTGCTTATCATATGGATTGATATTATAATATCAAGGTATGTGTTTGCGTAATCGTCAATGATCGTTAACGATACAATTATTATTGTTTTATAACCGAAGGTTATTATAAGTATTCAATATATATATTTTTATTATAAATGTATATATGGTATATTTTTAATGATAAAATGCAGCATTTACATAGAAGAAAAATATGCGTGCGAAGAAAAGAATAAGAGAAAAGGAGCGTTGTGTTATGGGAATGACAATGACACAGAAAATCTTAGCTGCACATGCAGGATTACCATCCGTAGAGGCTGGACAATTAATTGAGGCAGACTTAGATTTGGTATTAGGAAACGATGTAACAACACCTGTTGCGATTCATGAGATGGATAAGTTTAAGACAGACAAGGTGTTTGATAAGGATAAGATTGCAATGGTTTTGGACCATTTTACACCAAACAAGGACATTAAGAGTGCAGAACACTGTAAATGCGTAAGAGAGTATGCTTGTGCACACAATATCACCAATTTCTTTGATGTTGGTGAAATGGGAATTGAGCATGCATTGCTTCCGGAGAAAGGTTTGATCGTTGCAGGTGAAACTTGTATCGGTGCAGATTCACATACTTGTACATATGGTGCACTTGGTGCATTTTCTACAGGTGTTGGTTCTACGGATATGGCGGCAGGTATGGCGACAGGTAAGGCATGGTTCAAAGTTCCTTCTGCAATTAAGTTTATTTTGACAGGAAAGCCTAGCAAATGGGTGAGTGGTAAGGACGTTATCTTACATATTATCGGTATGATTGGTGTAGACGGTGCACTTTACAAATCTATGGAGTTTGTAGGCGATGGTATTGCAAATCTTTCTATGGATGACCGTTTTGCTATGGCCAATATGGCAATTGAAGCCGGTGCCAAGAATGGTATCTTCCCTGTAGACGAGCAGACAATTGCATATATGAAAGAGCATTCTGTAAAAGAGTATACTGTATACGAAGCTGATGAAGATGCAGTATATGATGAGACATATACAATTGACTTGAGTGCGCTTGAGCCAACAGTAGCATTCCCTCATTTACCGGAGAATACAAAATCGATGAGTGAAGTGCCTGAGATTAAGATTGATCAGGTAGTGATTGGTTCATGTACCAATGGACGTATTGAGGACTTGAGAGTGGCAGCTAAAGTATTAGAAGGCAAAAAATGTGCGAAAGGACTTCGTGTTATCGTAATTCCTGCAACACAGGCAATCTACTTACAAGCTATGGAAGAAGGACTCCTTAAGATATTTATCGAGGCAGGTGCAGTTGTTTCAACTCCGACCTGTGGTCCGTGCCTTGGTGGTCATATGGGTATTCTTGCAGCTGGTGAGAAGGCTGTGGCAACAACTAATCGTAACTTCGTAGGACGTATGGGACATGTTGATTCTGAGATTTACTTAGCATCACCTGCGGTAGCAGCAGCTTCTGCAGTGACAGGTAAGATTTCTTGTCCTTGTGAGTTAGGAATGTAAGTAATATTGATTATTAGATTTATAATTAGGAGGCAATGAACATGAAAGCACATGGTATTGTACATAAATATGGAGATAACGTAGATACAGATGTTATTATTCCGGCAAGATATTTGAATTCGTCAGATCCTGCAGAACTTGCAAAGAACTGTATGGAAGATATTGATAAGGATTTTGTTAATCGCGTAAAGCCAGGTGACATTATGGTTGCGAACAAGAATTTTGGTTGCGGTTCATCAAGAGAGCATGCACCAATCGCAATTAAGGCGAGCGGAATCAGCTGTGTAATTGCTGAGACATTTGCCCGCATTTTCTACCGCAATGCAATTAATATCGGACTTCCAATTATTGAATGTCCGGAAGCTGCAAAGGGAATTGATGCAGGTGATGAAGTAGAAATCGATTTTGACAGTGGTATGATTTACAACAAGACGAAAGGAACCGAGTTCAAAGGTCAGGCTTTTCCTCCATTTATGCAGGAGATTATTAAGGCAGAAGGTCTTGTGAATTATATTAATAACAAATAATTTGCAAGAATTCCGTGAGATGTTACGGAAAATCAACGAAGCGATAGAAAAGAGGATTATAGAATGAATTATAATTTAGCAGTAATTAAAGGTGATGGTATTGGTCCTGAGGTTGTCTCTGAGGCAATGAAGGTACTAGATAAAGTAGCAGAGAAGTTTGGTCATACATTCAATTATGAGCAGCTTTTGATGGGCGGATGTTCCATTGATGCACACGGTGTACCGCTTACTGATGAAGCAGTGGCGAAGGCAAAAGAGGCAGATGCGGTACTTCTTGGTTCTATCGGTGGAGATACGAATACATCACCATGGTATAAGTTAGAGCCACATTTGAGACCGGAAGCAGGACTTTTAAAGATTCGTAAGGAATTAGGTTTGTTTGCAAATCTTCGTCCGGCACTTCTCTACCCGGAGTTAAAGGGTGCATGTCCGTTAAAGGAAGAGATTGCAGATAAGGGATTTGATATGATGATTATGCGTGAGCTTACAGGTGGTTTGTACTTTGGTGAACGCAAGACAATCGAAGAGAACGGCAAGAAAAAAGCAATTGATACATTAACTTATTCGGAGGATGAGATTCGTAGAATTGCAATTCGTGGTTTTGATATTGCAATGAAGAGACGTAAGAAAGTAACTTCTGTTGATAAGGCAAATGTATTAGATTCATCAAGACTTTGGAGAGCGATAGTCAACGAAGTGGCAAAGGATTATCCGGAGGTTACCGTAGAGCATATGCTAGTTGACAACTGTGCAATGCAGTTAGTAAAAGACCCAGCACAGTTTGATGTAATCTTAACAGAGAATATGTTTGGTGACATTTTGTCAGATGAAGCATCCATGGTAACAGGTTCTATCGGAATGTTAGCTTCGGCATCACTAAATGAAACCAAGTTTGGTATGTATGAGCCAAGCGGCGGTTCTGCTCCGGACATTGCAGGACAGAACAAGGCAAATCCAATTGCAACGATTCTTTCTGCAGCAATGTTGCTTCGTTTCTCATTAGACTTAGATACGGAAGCAGATGCAGTGGAAGCAGCAGTAAAGCAAGTTCTTGTAGATGGATACAGAACATGCGATATCGTTTCAGAGGGAACACAGTTGGTAAGCTGTTCTGAGATGGGTGATTTGATTGTAGAGAGAATCTAAGCGATAAGGTTATTATTTATACAAAAAACACAAAGAAAAGAAGGAGAATGAGTATGAAGAGTGATAATGTTAAAACAGGTATGCAGCAGGCACCACACAGATCTTTATTTAATGCTTTAGGTATGACAGAAGAAGAAATGAAGAAGCCTTTGGTCGGTATTGTTTGCTCATACAATGAAATTGTACCAGGTCATATGAACTTAGATAAGATTGCACAGGCTGTTAAGCTTGGTGTTGCAGCAGCAGGTGGTACACCAATTATGTTCCCGGCGATTGCAGTATGCGATGGTATTGCTATGGGACATATTGGTATGAAATATTCTTTGGTAACAAGAGATTTGATTGCAGACTCTACAGAGTGTATGGCAATTGCTCATCAGTTTGATGCGTTAGTTATGATTCCAAACTGTGATAAGAATGTTCCTGGACTTTTGATGGCAGCAGCAAGAGTGAATGTTCCAACCGTATTTGTATCCGGTGGTCCAATGCTTGCAGGTCATGTAAAGGGTCATAAGACTTCTCTTTCTTCTATGTTTGAGGCAGTTGGTTCTTATGCAGCTGGTACTATGAGTGAAGAGGATGTCAATGAATTTGAGTGTAAGGCGTGTCCGACCTGTGGTTCTTGTTCAGGTATGTACACAGCAAACTCTATGAACTGTTTAACAGAAGCACTTGGTATGGGACTTCCAGGAAACGGAACGATTCCTGCTGTATATTCTGAGAGATTAAAGCTTGCAAAACACGCAGGTATGGCAGTTATGGATATGTATAACAAGAACATCCGTCCAAGAGACATCATTACAAAAGAGGCAATTATGAATGCTTTAACAGTAGATATGGCGCTTGGTTGTTCTACAAATTCTATGTTACATATTCCTGCAATTGCACATGAGATTGGATTTGATTTTGATATCGCACTTGCGAATGAAGTAAATGCAAAGACTCCAAACCTTTGTCATTTGGCTCCGGCAGGTCCTACATATATGGAAGACTTGAATGAAGCCGGTGGTGTATATGCAGTTATGAACCAGTTAAAGAGCAAGGGATTGTTGAATGAAAATTGTATGACTGTAACAGGTAAGACAATCGGTGAAGCTGTGGAAGGTCATGTGAATAAGAATCCGGAAGTTATTCGTCCAATGGATAATCCATATAGTGAGACAGGTGGTCTTGCGGTATTAAAGGGTAACCTTGCACCGGACGGTTCTGTTGTGAAACGTTCTGCAGTAGTACCTGAAATGATGAAGCATGAAGGTCCTGCACGAGTATTTGACTGTGAGGAAGATGCAATTGCAGCAATTAAGGGTGGCAAGATTGTTGCCGGTGATGTTGTGGTTATCCGTTATGAGGGTCCTAAGGGTGGTCCTGGTATGAGAGAGATGTTAAATCCTACTTCAGCGATTGCAGGTATGGGACTTGGTTCATCTGTAGCACTTATTACAGATGGTCGTTTCTCAGGTGCCAGCCGTGGTGCTTCTATTGGCCATGTATCACCGGAAGCAGCAGTTGGTGGTCCGATTGCATTTGTTGAGGAAGGTGATATCATCAAGATTGATATTGATAACCATAGCTTAGAGTTAGACATTTCAGAGGAAGAAATGGCAAAGAGAAAAGCGAATTGGACACCAAGAGAGCCTAAGGTTACAACCGGATATCTTGCAAGATATGCAAAGATGGTAACATCCGGTAATCGTGGTGCAGTGCTTGAATTCTAATAGAATAGGCTTGCAAAACATATAACATATATTTATAATGTTACGAGATAAATAATAAAAATGTTGATGTGAACATGACGTTAGATGAATGAAGATACAAAATGTTCCAATGAACAGTGAATAATATAAGTTAGGAGAAGATGTTATGAAACAGTTAACAGGTTCAGAAATCGTAATTGAATGTTTGAAAGAACAAGGTGTTGACACAGTATTTGGTTATCCGGGTGGTACCATTTTAAATGTCTATGATGCACTTTACAATCATCAGGATGAGATTACCCATGTGTTAACTTCTCACGAGCAGGGTGCGTCCCATGCGGCAGATGGTTATGCAAGAGCAACAGGTAAGGTTGGTGTATGTATGGCAACTTCAGGTCCTGGTGCGACTAACCTTGTAACAGGTATTGCTACAGCATACATGGATTCCATTCCGTTGGTAGCAATCACAGCAAACGTAGGTGTATCTATGCTTGGTAAGGATTCTTTCCAGGAGGTTGATATTGCTGGTGTTGTTATGCCGGTGACAAAGCATAGCTTTATTGTCAAGAATGTACATGAGTTGGCAGATACAATTCGTCGTGCATTTAAGATTGCACAGACCGGTCGTCCGGGTCCTGTATTGGTTGATATTACAAAGGACGTAACAGCAAATCTTGCTGATTACGAATATAAAGAGCCTGAAAAGATTGTGAATCAAACAAGTACAATCAAGGAATCTGATTTAGAAGAAGTAGCGAAGTTGATTAAGAAGGCGAAGAAACCTTTTATCATGGTTGGTGGTGGTGTTGTTGCCGCTGATGCTTATAAGGAACTTAGAGAATTTGCAAAATTAGTAGATGCTCCTGTATGTGATACTTTGATGGGTAAAGGTGTATTTGATGGTACGGATCCACATTATACAGGTATGGTTGGTATGCATGGTACGAAGACATCTAACTTTGGTGTAACAGCATCTGATTTATTAATCGTAGTTGGTGCTCGTTTCTCTGACCGTGTAATTGGTAACGCAAAGAAATTTGCAAATGATGCTAAGATTGTTCATATCGATGTAGATGCAGCAGAGATTAACAAGAACATTGTTGTAGATGCAAGTATTGTTGGTGATGCTAAGATTGTATTATCACAGCTTAATGCCATGATTGAACAGAAGGATAACAAAGAATGGTTAGAGGAGATTGAGGAATTAAACAAGAAGTACCCAAGCTCATATCCTACAGATGTTTTGACAGGTCCAACAGCAATTAATAAGATTTATGAGTTGACAAACGGTGATGCAATTATTACAACAGACGTTGGACAGCATCAGATGTGGGCCGCACAGATGTATAAGTACAAAGAGCCAAGACAGTTATTGTCATCAGGCGGTCTTGGAACGATGGGTTATGGTCTCGGTGCTTGTATCGGTGCAAAGCTTGGTCGCAGAGATAAGACAGTTGTTAACATTGCGGGTGACGGATGTTTCCGTATGAATATGAATGAGATTATGACGGCTGCACGTTATAACATCCCGATTATTCAGGTTGTAATTAACAACCATGTATTAGGAATGGTACGTCAGTGGCAGACATTGTTCTACAATAAGCATTATTCCAATACAATTTTAAATGATGATGCAGATTTTGTTAAGATTGCAGAAGGAATGGGAGCGTTAGCTTTCAGAGCTACTACAATCGAGGAATTTGAGGATGCATTTAAGAAGGCAATGGAATCAGGAAGACCATGTGTGATTGACGCACAGATTCATGAGGATGATAAGGTATGGCCGATGGTAGCAGCAGGTCAGCCAATTTCAACCTGTTTCTCAGCAGAAGACTTAGAAGATGAGAAATAATTAGAACAGATAAACATATTATGATAATAACCGTTAGGAGGATAAAATAATGGAAAGAGTTTATAATTTTTCAGCAGGACCATCTGTATTACCGGAGGTTGTTTTGAAGCAAGCAGCAGAAGAGATGATGAATTACAATGGCACAGGAATGAGTGTTATGGAAATGAGCCATCGTTCAAAGCCATTTGAAGAAATCATTCAGACTGCAGAGCAGGATTTGAGAGATTTGTTGAATATTCCTGATAACTACAAAGTGTTATTCTTACAGGGTGGTGCTTCACAGCAGTTTGCAGCTGTGCCAATGAACCTTATGAAGAACAAAGTAGCTGACTATATTATTACCGGTCAGTGGGCTAAGAAAGCTTATGAGGAAGCGCAAAAGTATGGTAAAGCAAATGCAATCGCTTCTTCAGCAGATAAGACTTTCTCTTATATTCCGGATTGTAGTGATTTGCCTATTTCAGAGGATGCAGATTATGTACATATTTGTCACAACAATACAATCTATGGAACAACATTTAAAACACTTCCTAATACAAAGGGTAAGATTTTGGTAGCAGATATGTCTTCTGATATTTTGTCTCAGCCGGTTAATGTAGAAGATTACGGTATGATTTACTTTGGTGTTCAGAAGAACGTTGGACCAGCAGGTGTTGTAGTGGCAATTATCCGTGAGGATTTAATTACAGATGATGTATTGCCAGGAACTCCAACTATGCTTAAGTATAAGACACAGGCAGACAATGATTCTTTATATAACACACCTCCTGCTTATGGTATCTACATTTGTGGTAAGGTATTCAAGTGGGTTAAGGAAATGGGTGGCCTTGAGGCTATGAAGATTCACAATGAGAAGAAAGCAGCTATTCTTTACGATTTCTTAGATTCTTCTAAGTTATTCAAGGGAACTGTTGAGAAGAAAGACCGTTCATTAATGAATGTACCATTTGTAACAGGTGATGATGAGTTGGATGCAAAGTTTGTTAAGGAAGCAACAGCAGCAGGCTTTGTAAACTTAAAGGGTCACAGAAGTGTTGGTGGTATGCGTGCTTCTATCTATAATGCTATGCCAATTGAAGGTGTAGAAAAGCTTGTGGCATTCATGAAGGACTTCGAAGAGAAGAACGCTTAATAAGAATAAAGGAGAGTAATCATGACAAAAGTAAATTGTTTAAATCCAATCGCAGATTGCGGTTTGAGTTTGTTTTCTAATAATTATGAAATGGTAGATAGCATGGATAATGCAGATGCGGTTTTGGTACGTTCTGCATCTATGCATGATTTAGATATGCCGGAAAGCTTAGTTGCAATCGCAAGAGCCGGTGCCGGTGTTAACAACATTCCGTTAGATAAATGTGCTGAACAGGGTATTGTTGTATTTAATACACCGGGTGCGAATGCGAATGGTGTTAAGGAGCTTGTTGTTGCAGGTTTGTTATTGGCATCTCGTGACATCGTTGGTGGATACAACTGGGTTAAGGAAAATGCAGATGATGCTGATATTGCAAAGAAGGTAGAGAAAGCTAAGAGCCAGTTTGCAGGTAACGAAATTCAGGGCAAGAAGTTAGGTGTTATCGGTCTTGGTGCAATCGGTGCTAAGGTTGCTAACATTGCATTCCGTCTCGGTATGGAAGTATATGGTTATGATCCATATGTATCTGTAGACGCTGCTTGGTCTTTGTCAAGACATATTAAGCATATTACAAATGTAGAAGACATTTACAAAGAGTGTGATTATATCACTGTTCATGTACCTGCTTTGGATAGCACAAAGGGTATGATTAATAAGGATGCATTCGCAGTTATGAAAGACGGCGTTAAGATTCTTAATTTCTCAAGAGATGCTCTTGTAAATGACGAAGATATGAAGGCTGCATTAGCTTCTGGTAAGGTTTCTGTATATGTAACAGATTTCCCTAATCCGGCAGTAGCAGGAGTAGAAGGCGTTGTAACATTGCCTCACCTTGGTGCATCTACTGCAGAGTCTGAGGATAACTGTGCAATCATGGCTGTTAAGCAGATTGCTGATTTTATGGAGAATGGTAACATTAAGAATTCTGTGAACTATCCAGCTTGTGATGCCGGTGTATGTACAGCAGCTGCGAGAATCTGTATCTGCCACAAGAATATTCCTGACATGTTAACAAGATTTACCGGTGTGTTCTCTAAGGGGAAGATTAACATTTCTAACATGGTAAGTAAGTCAAGAGGTGATTGGGCTTACACAATCTTAGATGTTGAGTCAGCAGTTACTGAAGCGAGTGAATCTGAATTAGCTGCAGTTGAAGGTGTAGTAAAAGTAAGAGTAATTGCTTAGTGAATGATAAATGAGAAAAAGATACCTTTATGGGTATCTTTTTTTCATTTAATTTTCATATCCGTATGCTATGATAAAAAGTAGTTTTTTTGTGAATGTTATACGCTTAATCAAAGGAGAAGAACATGGCAATTCATATTTTGTTAGCTGATGACGATGACTTATTGCGGAATCTGTTAAAAGAAGTATTAGAAGAAGAAAATTTTATTGTACATGAAGCGCAGGACGGAGAACAGGCACTGGATATCTTTTTTGCAAATACAAACATTGCGTTGGTGATATTGGATATCATGATGCCTAAGATAGATGGTATAGCTGTTTTAGAAGAAATCAGAGAGCGAACGGACATTCCGGTGTTGATGCTAACTGCACTTGGCGATTCTGTAAATGAATTAAAATGCTTACGAATGGGAGCGAGTGATTTTGTCAGCAAACCATTTCATTATGATATTTTGATCGAACGCGTGAAGAATATATTAAAATTAACAAAAGTACATAGTGTAGATGGTGTGAAAGTAGGTATATTGGAGATGAATCCTGCAACACATAAGGTATATGTTTCAGGTAAGGAAGTCTTGTTGAATAACAAAGAATTTCAATTGTTAGAGTTTTTGATGACAAATCAAAGTATTGTGCTTACAAGAGAAAAAATCTTAGATCGCATATGGGGATATGATTATGAAGGTGATATTCGTACGATTGATACACATGTAAAAATGTTACGTGCGAATCTTGGTGAGGCAGGAGTATATATTAAAACAATTCGAGGCGTCGGCTATTCATTTGAGGAGACAGTATGAAAAAATCAATTGGTAAAAAGTTATGTTTTGTAGGTACTGCATTAATTGGAATGTTTGTGTTGGTTAATATCATATTAACTTATTTTTTTATGGCTCCGTTTTCTACAATGTTTTATCGTGACCAGATGGCAGATTTGGGAGATTCTTTGGATGAGATGAATCTTCGTCCGGGAGAAAATGTTGATGACAGAATTGATGAAATAGCGGATGTGTACAGTGTCAAGGTTACTGTTATAGATGGTGATAAACGTGTTATTAGTACAACAAGAGCATCTCTACGCACTGACAGGGACTATTGGCGCTTATCGATGGAATTATTTGATTCCAATCGACAAAAGATTGAACGTGGAGAGAATGCATTTCTTACAAGAAATAAGCAAAAAAAGAATAATCGTAAGACAATCCAGCTAATTATGATCCGAAAAATAGCGGAGAATGAATATGTTGTTATGTCCCGTTCATATCAAAGTTTGCAAAATGCAATGTATTCGGCAATTGTGTTTCAATTAGTAAGCGGAATTGTCATTATTCTTTGCGGATGGATTGTGGTATTTCATCTTAGTAAGAGAATAGTTGTGCCAATACAAAAAATGACAATAACTGCGGAACAGATTTCAAACCTAAAGTTCGATTCAAGGATTCAAATTGGTACAATGGATGAATTAGGACAGCTTGGAACAGCTATTAACAAAATGTCTGAGCGGTTAGAACAGAATATGTTAGAACTACAAGAAGATATTGATAAACGAAAAAGGCTTGTCAGAAATCTATCTCATGAGATTAAGTCACCAATGGCAGTAATTATGGGCTACGCAGATCGAATGAAAGCAGTTATCCATAAGAATCCGGAAAAGGCAGTAGCATATTGCGAAATTATATCAAATGAAAGTGCAAGAGTGGATTCTTTGGTAAAAGAAATGTTAGAGTTATCCAAGCTGGACCAGAAGACCGAAGAATTGTCAGTGGAAAGCATTGATATAGGAGAATTATCTGATTCTATCAAAAAAAGATTTCAGAATGAAAATGTAGATAAGAATATAGACTTTACTGTATATTGTCAGGCACCGGTTTCGCTAACGGCAGATAAAGTATTATTAGAACGGGCAATTTATAATCTGGTAAGCAATGCCGTGTCTCATAGTGTCGGTGACAATCGTAGAATTGAGTTAACATTTACTCAAGTAGATGAATATTGTGAGATTCATGTATTCAATACAGGAAGTAAGATTAGTGATAATGATTTGATGACAATCTGGGAGCCATTTCATAAAGTAGATCAGGTAAGAGGAAGAGGATCTCAAGGATATGGTGTAGGTCTTTCTATTGTCAGAGAAATTGTAGAGGCACACCATGGTTACTGCAAAGCATACAGCAAGGATGATGGTGTTGAATTCGTTATTGCGATAAAAGGATGAAAATAATTCACTCATAAAAAGAAAAAATCTTAAGAAAAAACTTGCCAATTGTTAGAGTTTAGAGTATGATAGGCATTGCAAAAATGTACAGTAAGAGGTGTGAAAAATGAGTGAGAAGTTAAAAGTAGGTATCCTTGGTGGTACAGGTATGGTAGGTCAGAGATTTATTGCATTGTTAGAGAACCATCCATGGTTTGAAGTAACAACAATTGCAGCAAGTCCTAGAAGTGCAGGTAAGACTTATGCAGAGGCAGTTGGAGACAGATGGAAAATGTCAACTCCGATGCCGGAAGCAGTTAAGAATATAATTGTTCATAATGTTAATGAAGTAGAAGAAGTAGCAAGTACAGTTGACTTTGTTTTTAGTGCTGTGGATATGTCGAAAGATGAGATTAAGGCAATTGAAGATGCTTATGCTAAGACAGAAACACCGGTTGTTTCTAATAATTCAGCACATAGATGGACACCGGATGTTCCAATGGTGGTACCTGAGATTAATCCGGATCATATGAATGTAATTGAATTCCAGAAAAAGCGTCTTGGTACAACTCGTGGTTTTGTTGCTGTTAAGCCGAATTGTTCAATCCAAAGTTATGCACCGGTTCTTACAGCTTGGAAAGAGTTTGAGCCATATGAGGTTGTTGCAACAACATACCAGGCTATTTCAGGTGCAGGTAAGACATTTAAGGATTGGCCTGAGATGGTTGAGAATATTATTCCGTTTATTGGTGGCGAAGAAGAGAAGTCTGAAAAAGAGCCACTTCGTATCTGGGGACACATTGATGAAGAAAAAGGAGAGATTGTTCCTGCAGATGGTCCTGTGATTACATGTCAGTGTATCCGTGTACCGGTATTAAACGGACATACAGCTGCAGTATTTGTGAAGTTTAAGAAACAGCCGACAAAAGAGCAGTTGATTCAAAAATTGGTAGAGTATAAGGGTGTTCCACAGGAATTGGAGTTGCCTAGTGCGCCTAAGCAGTTTATTCAGTATATGGAAGAAGATAACCGTCCACAGGTTCAGTTAGATGTAGACTATGAGAACGGAATGGGCGTTTCGGTTGGACGTATTCGTGAAGATCATGTATACGATTGGAAGTTTGTCGGACTTTCCCATAATACAGTACGTGGTGCTGCAGGTGGAGCAGTTCTTTGTGCAGAGTTGTTAAAAGCACAGGGTTATATTACAAAGAAATAATGCTATAAAATGGCTATGTTCTTGATTGAACTAGCCATTTTTTATTGGTGCAATCAAGGGTAACTTGCGGTGAAGGCTGTACAGGGTGTATAATAAGGTGTAATTCGATTATTATGCATAGTAGGAGGTTACATCATGAATCAGGATAACAAAAATATAGATAATACAAACGATCAAGATAAAAAAGAAATGGTTGTCAGAAAAAATGCAGAATTAGCAATTCCAAGAACAGGTTTCGTTATTAAGGGAGAGTTGTCAGTGAAAGGCGAGTTGGCAGTAAAAGGTGAATTGGCAGCAATCAATGAGCTTGCTACAAGAGGAGAATTGTCGGTAAAAGGTGAATTAGACAGCAATAGTGGTGACCGTATCATTATTGTAGAAAGTATCAAGGCGGCGGTTGAATATTTGCAGGAAACAGAAGGTAATATATTAACAGCAACCGGCGCATCAGAACTGTATGAGTATACAAAGCTTGCCAATTATCAAGAACGAGTATATTCGCGCGTGAGACCGAACAATAGAATTATTGCAGCTTGTGAGGAGTTAGGGATTAAGGACCGACATTTGATTGGTATGCGAGGACCGTTTTCTAAGATGATGAACTGTGCAATGTTGAATGATTTAAATATCCGTTATCTTGTTACAAAAGATTCCGGGATTTCAAGCGGTTTTATTGAGAAAATGGAGGCTTCATTAGAGCTTGGCGTTACATTAATTGTTGTGGCAGCAGGTTATAGTGATGAAAAGCATGAGAAGTATGATGGTGTGAAATTAATTCATAGTCAATCTGTTTAAGACTTCATTCTCATTCAATGAGATTGAAGAGTTACATTTTTTGGTTGAAATACTAAGATAGATAAGGTATAATCTTATCAATTGAGTGCTTTTATTAAAGAACATAATGAGTACGTATGATATTGATTTATTTTAAGGAGGATTATAATAATGGCAACAATTACAGCAGGTGATTTTAGAAATGGTGTTACGATTGAGTATGATGGAAAGATTTGTCAGGTTATTGAGTTCCAGCATGTAAAGCCTGGTAAGGGTGCAGCATTTGTTCGTACTAAGTTGAAAAATATCGTAAATGGTGGTGTGATTGAGAACAGTTTCCGTCCAACAGAGAAGTTTGAGACAGCACACATCGATCGTAAGAATATGCAGTATCTTTATGAAGATGGAGATTTATTCTACTTTATGGATAATGAGACATATGATCAGATTGCATTAGGTGCGGATGTTGTAGGTGATTCATTGAAGTTTGTTAGAGAGAATGAGAACGTAAAAGTTGTTTCACATGCAGGCAATGTATTTGCAATCGAGCCTGAAATTAACGTTGTATTAGAAGTTACAGAGTGCGAACCTGGTGTAAAGGGTAACACTGCTACAGGTGCAACTAAGCCATGTACAGTAGAGACAGGTGCAACACTTCAGGTACCTTTATTTGTTAATCAGGGTGATAAGATTATGATTGATACACGTACAGGTGAGTATTTATCAAGAGCATAATCAGATGGTTCTATATTCATACAGTAATTACAATACCGTTTGGCAAGTTATTGCCGGACGGTATTTTTTTGATTTATAGAAAATGTTGCATACGCAACCCGCCGCAGGCGGAGAATGTCGTGAGCGACATTCTTTCTTGTTGAGTCATATTTTTGGTTTTGCAACATATATTAATGATATGGAATATTGCTATTGATGAATTAAGATGGGATGTGGAGATATGACAAAAAAAGATGAGATTTTAAAACTCTTATCAGGAAAGATAAGGATGCTTTTCTTGGACATGCATCTACGGTATGAATGTTTACAAGAGATTCGTCTTAGAGTAAATACACCACTTATACTTGTTTTAGCGGGTAAAGAATATTTTGTGTCAGAATATGGACAACTTATAAATGATATAAACAATACATACATCGTAACAACACAAGATATGAAGGAAACATTAGAATATATCAGTAATTTTTCTTTATATGCATATGAAGACGAAATACGGCAAGGATTTATTACAGTGCATGGCGGACACCGAATTGGTGTGGCAGGGAGAGTGATTTTAGATGGTGAAAGAATAAAATCTATTCAGCACATTTCTTTTATGAATATTCGTATATCGCATGAGATAAAAGGTTGTGCCAATAGAATAATTCCTTACTTATATAACGGGAATGAAATATGCCATACATTAATTATTTCACCACCTTGCTGTGGCAAAACGACGATGCTTCGTGATGTTGTGCGGTTGTTATCTGATGGTGATAACAACCGCGCAGGTGTGTGTGTTGGGTTGGTAGATGAGCGTTCTGAAATTGCGGCATGCTATAAAGGGATTCCGCAAAATGATGTAGGAATCAGAACGGATATTTTGGATTGTTGTCCGAAGGCAGAGGGGATGTTGATGCTGATTCGTAGTATGTCTCCAAGATTGATTGCTGTCGATGAAATTGGAAAAAAGGAGGATATAGATGCAATTGCCTATGTAATGAATTGCGGATGTAAAATGTTAGCGACAGTACATGGTAGTTCGATGGAAGATATTAGAAAGAAACCGGTTTTAAAACGACTAATTGAGGATAAAATGTTTGCCAGATATATTATCTTACAAAGCGGACATAGACCGGGAGTAATTGATTCTATTTGTAATGAGAATGGACAAGCATTGTATATAGGGAGGCAAGCGCGTGAATATTCTTTTTAAAACAATGGGAATTGTATTTGTTATGAGTGCAACACTTTCATTTTCGCTTACGCATAATCGGATGCTGGATAATAGAAAGCAGGAACTTCGCAGACTGTACAGTTTGTTATTACAATTAAAAAGTGAAATTCAATATATGAATAATCCGTTACCGGAAATATTTGCAAAGTTATCTATTCAGACAAAAGCACCTTTTGGGATATGGTTTTCAGATATGGCAATGCGCACTGAAGATGAAAAAGCGGAGTCATTTTCTGCAATATGGATTTCAGGCATAGAATATTTGAAAGCACAGTCAGCATTAAACAATGAAGATATAGAACCTCTTTTAGAGCTTGGTGAACGCTTGGGAAATGGAGATGTTGCGACACAAATGAAAGCAATTGATTATACTCTATTACATTTGGAAAATAATAGGAAGGTGTTAGAAGGTGAAATGGAACAAAAGAAAAAGGTAACATTGACACTTTCTCTTTTTTTGGGAACTATGATTTGGATTGTATTGATATGAGTAAATAATGGTTAGGAGTGTATAATTTGACAATAGAAATTGTAATAAAAATAGCAGCTCTTGGAATTGTTATATCGTTATTGAATCAGATATTAAAACATGCAGGCCGAGATGATCAGGCTTTTTTTGTCACTTTGGCAGGTATAATTGTTGTACTTACATGGTTGCTTCCATATTTTGTGGAATTGTTTTCTTCTATGCAGCAATTATTCGGAGTATAAAAGGAGGATGTTGTGAGTTTTTTTCAAATTATATGTGGTGTATTGATAGGTGTTTTGTTTGCAATCAAATTAAAAGGTATTGGTAGCTCTTTTTGGATATACATATCATTAGGATTAAGTCTTTTTGTTTTATTTTATATTATTAATCGATTGAGTTTTGTGATGGATTTTCTAAATGAAGTTGTCAATGATATTGGATTAGAATCGGGATATTTTGATATTTTGATTAAAATTGTAGGTATTTCTTATCTTTGTGAATTTGCATCCAATCTATGTAAAGAATCCGGTTTTCTCTCTGTTGCAGGGCAGATTGAAATGGGTGGGAAATTAACAATGCTTGTGCTTAGTATGCCGATTTTGTTTGCAATTGTAGATGTGGTTACTTCATTTTTATAATGATTATACCGGAAAATCAGAAGGAGGGATGGAATGCTAAAAAGGAAATATTTTTGTTTTTTTGTTTGGCTTGCCGGACTCTTTTTTTTATTTGCATATAAAGAGTATGTTGTTGGAAGTTCTGTGAAGCAAGAGGATGAAACAATCGTAAATGATTACTATGAACAATATTATGACAGTGCAGATATTCATTCAATTGAAAAAGAATTAGAAGGAATTAATAGAAAATATGGACGAAATGACGCTGTTTCGTTTGAAGAAATATTTTCTTTGTTATTAGAAGGGAATGTAGATGCTGCAATTGAGAGTGCAGTATCGCAATTATTTGAAAATGTGACATTTCGGATGAAAGAAAACAGTGAACTGTTTATCAAATTAGTTTTGCTTGTCTTGATTGCAGCTATTTTTAATACATACTCATCGATGTATCAATTTAGTTATGTAGGAGAACAAGGATTTTTTGTAACATACATAATGATTGCGATGTTGTTATTACAGTCGTTTTCGTTTGTTTTTCATATGGCAGAAGATACCATTTATTACATTAATGAAATAATAAAGTGTCTTTTACCGGCACTTTATATGTCGCTTATGTTATGTAGCGGACTGACAACATCACATATGGTTAATACGATGTTTTTGTGGATGCTTTCTATTATAGAAAAAGTCTTATTAGGTGTTGTGTTGCCTGGGATTCAGATATATTTTCTTGTAATATTGCTTAATCAGGTTAGTAATGTGGATCGTTTTTCAAAAATGGCGCATTTGTTAAAGCAAGGCTTGCAATGGATTTTAAAAGGCATTGTGACTGCGATTATTGGTTTAAATGTGGTGAAAAGTATATTGGTGCCCGTGTATGATAATGCAAAATATAATGTGTTGCAAAAGGGATTATCGATTGTTCCGGGAGGTGCAACGTTGTCAGGCTTAAGTACGCTCTTGTTAGGTGCAGGTGTTTTAATAAAAAATAGTGTAGGGGTAACGGTTGTACTTATTCTTCTGGTGCTCGGGATGGTTCCGATACTCGAGGTTGCAGTGTTTTTCATTGTATATAAGGTTATTCTTGCAATGGTGCAACCAATTAGTGATGAACGGATTTTAAAGGGATTACAAGGAGCGGCAGATAGTACCGGCATTTTGCTCCGTGCAACCACAACATCCATTGTGCTATCTGTTTTATCCGTTGCAATTGTTTTGTTAACAACAAATGTCAAGTTATATACAGGATAGAGGTGCATGGAATGGAAATGATATTTCAATGGGTAAAAAGTGGTTTACTGTTCACAATTATTTCTAGTGTAATTATTCTGCTTTGTCCGAACAAAGCATATGTAAAACATATCAATCTGATCCTTGGGTTGTTGTTCATTCTTGTTATGATTCGTCCGGTTATGGAAATGACCGGATTAGATGAGAAAACATATCTTTCATACATAAATAAGTATTTAAAAATAGAAGGCAGTAATGAATTATCAAAAAACAGTATTTCACTTTATGAAGATTCGTTAGCATTGCAATTAAAAGCCGTGTTGAAGGATTCCGGATATGAGATTCAGGATATTCATGTATTTGTTAACAGCGATGCATCTGTCGAAAAGGTCGTGATTGATTTTTCAGAACATGCAGTGGGATTAGAATATTTGGAAACATATTTGTATCAAACATTGGGTGAGGAGGTGAAGATTATCTATGAAGGTGGATGATAAACAATGGAAAGGTGTTTTTGATAGAATTCCAAAAGATAAGCTTGAAAAGATGGTAATTCTATTTTTATTAGGTATTTTCTTTTTGTTAGTGTCTAATCCGCTGGGAAATACAACAAAAAAGAAAACGATAGTAAATCAGGAAAATGAAGAAAAAAAAGAAGAAAATATGTCAAATGATGCATATATCGAAATGTTAGAGAATAAGTTAGAACAAACCATTGAAGGTATGGAGGGTGCCGGTAGAGTTCATGTGATGATTACTTTGGAGAATGGAGGAGAGAAGATTCTGGATAAGAATCAACCGTACGAAAGTAGTATGGAAAAAGTAAAGGAAGATGGAAAAGAGTCGGAACATTCTACGATGCAAAGTGATTCAGAAACAGTACTAATTGATGTGGACGGTAATACGGGGCCGATTGTGATTCAGGAGAGATATCCGGAGATTGCAGGCGTTGTAGTCGTCTGTGAAGGTGGCGATAATACAAAGCTTTCATTAAACATCAAAGAAGCAATACAGGCACTTTTTTCTGTCGATACCCATAAGGTTGTAGTTTGCAAGCTGCAACAATAATTATGAAAGTGAGGAAAAATATGAAAAAATTATTCAAAAAGAATCAGGTTATTATTACTGCATTGGCAATTATGATTGCGGTGGCAGGTTATTTGAACTTCTCGAGTGAGACACCTGTACTTAGTACATCTATGGAAGACATGAAAAGTGAGGGCGCAAGCGGTAATAAAGATGATGATTTAATAAGTGCTTCTGTAGATGATACAGTAAAAGCGGATAATGAAAATGAATTAGCTGATGATGCTTTGGAAGCTTCTGATTCGGAAGTGGATGAGATGGCGGAAGCGAGTGTAGATGAGAATGGCGACCCAATTGATGCACAGGAGGTAGGAGAGGCAGTTCTAACGAATGCATCTGTTACATTGTCACAAGCAAAATTGAATAGAGAACAAACACGTTCTAAAGCAAAAGAAATGTTGTTAGAAATTATTAATAATGAAACGCTTTCAGAGGATGCAAAAAAAGATGCTGTTAATGAAATGATTCAGATGACAGAGGTGATGGAGAAGGAAACTGCAGCAGAAACACAATTAGCAGCAAAAGGTTTTTTGGATGCGATTGTTAGTATTTCAGATAATAGTGTAGATGTTACATTATCAGTCAAGGAGTTAGGAGATAAAGAACGTACGCAAATCGAGGATATTGTTATGAGAAAAACAGGTTGTGAATTGTCCAATATTGTTATTACTACAACCTGTGAGTAACATTTATTTTTAAATAACTACGAAAAATACAAAATAGATTGCAAAAGATAGTAGATATTTGGTATACTATTAAGTACATATGAAAAGAGATTCAACCACATAGTGGTGAAGGAGGAATGGATATGACAACAGAAATTCAGACAAGTGCGTACAATGTAAAAGAAGCAGGTGTTCTTGGTGATATACAGATTGCAGATGAGGTGATTGCAATTATTGCAGGTTTGGCAGCTACAGAGGTTGAAGGTGTTGCTAAGATGTACGGCAATATCACCAATGAATTGGTTAGTAAGATTGGTATTAAGAATTTGTCAAAAGGTGTTAAGGTTAGTGTGACACCGGAGGAAGTTAAGGTTGATTTATCTTTAGAGGTTCGTTATGGATATAGTGTAATGGATGTATCTAAGACTGTACAAGAAAAGGTAAAACAAGCGATTGAGACAATGACAGGTTTGGAAGTATCTATGGTGCGCGTTCGTATTGCAGGTGTTGCAATTGAGAAGAGTGAAAAAGTTTCTAAGTCTTCAAAAGCATAAAAGTGTTGATAAGGCTGCTATCTGTCCGAGAGGGTTGAAAGCAGCTTTCTTATGATATAAGATAATTCTTTTTGTTTGATAGATAAGTAGAATGGAATTAACAGATAGAATAGTGTGAGGATAGAGTGATGTTAAGAAGTCAAGTTAGAGAAGAAGTGTTTAAGATTATGTTTCGTTATCCATTTGTAACGCTAGAGGAGATGGAAGAACAGATTCATTACTCGTTAGAAGAGTTGGAAGGAAAAAGCGAAGAAAATATTCAATATATCAAAGATAAAGTCAATGCAATTGTTGAACATGTAGAGGAACTTGATAGTAAGATTGAAGCATGTTGTGAAGGATGGAATCTGAATCGTATTGGAAAAGCGGAGCTTACAATTATGAGAATTGCGGTCTATGAATTGATGTTTGAGGAAAATGTTCCGAATAAGGTTGCAATCAATGAAGCTGTAGAGCTTACAAAAACGTACTGTGATGAAGATGCAAAAGGATTTGTGAATGCAATCCTTGGAAAAGTTGAGAAAAGTTTAGGTTGATTATGGGTG
This sequence comes from Lachnospiraceae bacterium, assembly GCA_015057435.1. GTDB lineage: Bacteria > Bacillota > Clostridia > Lachnospirales > Lachnospiraceae > CAG-590. Next base: position 9,534 of record SVEJ01000004.1, on the reverse strand, counting down.
TCATTTATTCAGTAAAAGATATTAATCGATATATCAAGAATATGTTTGATCAGGATTTACTCATGCGAAATCTCAAGGTACAAGGTGAGATTTCGAATGTTGTATATCATTCATCAGGTCATATTTATTTTACTTTGAAAGAAGAAGGTTGTGCAATTAAAGCGGTTATGTTTAAGATGAACAGGCAAAGAGGGTTAGGTTTTCGCTTGGAAAATGGACAACATGTTGTTGTGACCGGATTTGTATCTGTATATGAAAGAGACGGCCAGTTTCAGTTATACGCAACCTCGATTGATTTGGATGGAAGAGGCAATCTTTATGAAGCTTATGAGCAATTAAAACAAAAGCTTTATGAGGAAGGCCTTTTTGACTTTGAACGAAAAAAGGATATTCCGCAATTTCCGAAAAAAGTAGGAATTGTCACAGCTAAAACGGGTGCGGCGATTTGTGATATTATGAATATTGCGAAGAGAAGAAATCCGTATGTGCAATTGTATCTTTATCCGGCTAAAGTTCAGGGTGAAGGCGCTGCCGAGACAATTGTTAAAGGAATAGAGACTTTAGATACCATGGGCATGGATACCATTATTATTGGACGAGGTGGCGGCTCTATTGAAGACTTATGGGCATTTAATGAAGAGATAGTTGCAAGAGCAATTTTTGCAGCTAAGACACCGATTGTTTCAGGTACGGGACATGAAATTGATAATACCATTGCTGATTATGTTTCGGATTTGCGCGCACCGACACCAAGTGCAGCTGCAGAGTTGGTTATACCGGATGTTATGTCTGCGCAAGCGCAATTGCGTCAGTATCAGCAGCAGTTGATACAGAATACACATCACAACCTGCATCGGACATCGCAAAGATTGCAAGTGTTAGCAGCAACAATAGAAAGGCTTTCACCGGAGAATCGTTTGCATAATCAGATGTTATATCTCGATGCTTTGCAAGATAGATTTGTTTCAGGCATGAATCAGTATCTTGCAAATAAAAAGCATAAGTGTGATTTACTTGCGACAAGATTACATGGCTTAAGTCCTACGGCGAAGTTGATTGGAGGATATGGTCATATAGAAACGGAAGTCGGTGAAAGTGTGAAATCGGTTGAGAATGTGAACGTCAATGATACACTTCGCATTACTATATGGGATGGTACGATAGATGCTGTTGTGAAAAGTACTACGAAGAATACGTTAGAATAAAGGAGAGAAGATTGCGTAATGAAGAATGATAATTTAGAAGAGCAGACATTTCAGGTAGAGGAAGCTTTTGTTGAATTAGAACAGATTATTAAGCAGTTAGAGGATGAAGAAGTTTCCTTAAAAGATTCGATTGCGTTATATAGTAAAGGAGCTGCACTCATTACAAAGTGCAAAGAAGAATTAACAGGTATAGAAAAAGAAATGATAATTATTGGAGAGACGATATGATGTTTGAAACACAGATGAAAGAAAAAGTAGCAAGAATAGAACAGATTATTAAGAAATATATGCCAAAGGAATATTCTTTGCAAAAGACAGTGATTGATGCAATGGATTATACAATGTCAGCAGGAGGTAAAAGAATCAGACCGATGCTAATGTTGGAGACATATTCCTTGTTTGGTGGAGAGGAACTGCTTGTTGAACCATTTGCTGCAGCAATCGAAATGATACACACATATTCCTTGATTCACGATGATTTGCCGGCATTAGATAATGATGAGTACCGACGAGGAAGAAAAACTGCACATATTGTATATGGTGAAGATATGGCAATTCTTGCAGGTGATGCATTACTTAATTATGCATATGAGACAGCAGGAAAGGCATTTGATTTGATTGAATCGCAAGATACCGTAGACGCTGTGAAAGAAGAACTGAAATTGCGAAAACAGGTGGAACGTGCATATCAGATACTTACTTCTAAGCCGGGCATTTACGGTATGATTGGCGGGCAAGTGGCAGATGTTGAACTTACAGGACAACCGTTAGACGATGCCAAACTTCGGTATATATATGAGAATAAAACCGGTGCGTTAATTGAGGCATCTATGCTCATTGGTGCTGTTTTGGCAGGTGCGACAGAAACCGGAATTGAAAAGATAAAAAAAGTGGCGTATAATGTTGGAATGGCGTTTCAGATACAAGATGATATTCTAGATGAAACGGCCACGTTTGAACAATTGGGGAAAGCACTTCATAGTGATGAGAAGAATGGAAAGGTTACGTATGTTACATTGCATGGAATTGAAGCATCTAAAGCACAGGTGGCTTCTTTATCGGAGGAAGCAATCAGTTTATTAGATTCAATTGGTGGAAATGCGACATATTTGAAATTGTTAGTGGAATATATGATTGACCGAAAGAACTAAGAGGTACTTGATATGGAATTATTGAAAAGGATAGAGGGGCCTAATGACATTAAGCAGTTCGAAGGAGAACAGCTGTTAGAATTAGCAGATGAGATTCGCATGTTTTTGTTAAATAGCGTATCAAAAACAGGAGGACATCTGGCATCTAATCTAGGATGTGTTGAACTTACTATGGCTCTTCATCTTGTGTTGGATTTTCCGAAAGATAAGATTATTTTTGATGTAGGACATCAAAGTTATACCCATAAGATTTTGACCGGTAGAAAGGATGATTTTGCAACGTTACGTCAATTAGACGGGATGAGCGGATTTCCGAAGCGTGTAGAAAGTGAGACCGACGTATTTGAAACAGGTCATAGTTCTACATCAATCTCTGCGGCAATCGGAATGACTAAGGCAAATGAATTGCAGAACAAAGAAGGTACAGTTGTTGCAGTTATCGGAGATGGATCATTTACCGGTGGCTTGGCTTACGAGGCACTTAATAATCTTGCAAGATTGAAAAAAAGTTGCTTGATTGTATTGAATGATAACGAGATGTCGATTGATGAAAATGTAGGTGGTATGTCTTCATATCTCACTAAGATTCGTGTTGGACAAGCTTATAATGACATGAAGTCAGGGGTAGAAAAAGGCTTGATGAATATCCCGGGTATTGGTCAGGGAATTGCCAAAGCTGTTAAGCGAGGTAAAGATAGCTTGAAGGGATTATTGGTTCCGGGTATGTTTTTTGAGGATTTAGGTGTTACTTATATTGGCCCGATCGATGGACATGATCTGGGACAGATGATCGATACATTTGATTCTGCAATTCGATTAAATCGACCGGTTGTTGTACATGTCAAGACGAAAAAGGGAAAAGGATATCGATATGCAGAACGTTATCCAAAGTATTTTCATGGTGTATCGCCGTTTGATCTGAACACAGGTAAAACGTTAAAGAAAAAGACAAAGATGACGAATACAGATGTTTTTGGAAGAAAACTTCTGGCATTAGGAGAAACCTATCCGAATCTTGTAGCAATTACAGCAGCGATGTCATCAGGAACAGGTCTTGAGAAGTTTGCGAATGTATATCCCAAGCGTTTTTTTGATGTCGGAATTGCAGAACAACATGCGGTAACATTTGCTGCAGGACTTGCAAGTGAAGGTTTGATACCGGTTGTCGCAGTGTATTCCTCTTTTTTACAAAGAGCGTACGATCAGATTTTGCATGATGTCTGTTTGCAAAATCTTCATGTGATTTTTGCAATTGACAGATCGGGATTGGTAGGAGAAGACGGAGCAACACATCAAGGTATTTTTGATACGGCTTATTTGTCACAGATACCGAATATGACTGTTCTTGCACCGAAGAACCGCTATGAATTAACGAAAGCAATGGAGTTTGCCTGTGAGCATAACGGTCCGATTGCTATAAAATATAGTCGTGGTGATGCATTTTACGGTCTTAAGGACTATCAGGAACCAATCGAGATTGGAAAGAGTGAAGTGATTTATAATGGTAAGGATGTTGCGGTGATTGCTGTCGGCAATATGGTAGAGGTAGCATCTATGGCATATGATATTTTGAAAGCAGAAGGCATTCATATTACACTTGTAAATGCCAGATTCATAAAACCGTTAGATGAAGCACTATTACTTGATTTGGCAAAGGAACACAATACAATTATTACGTTAGAAGAACATGTATATCAAGGTGGATATGGACAAGCCGTTTCAGCATTTTACATGAAAAACGGATGTAAGGATATATGTGTTAAAAATGTTGCAATCGAAGATCATTTTGTGGAACACGGTAGTGTTTCGAAGCTGAGAGAACGTCTGGGCTTAGATACAAGCAGCGTCGTGTCTTTGGTTGAAGAATGCATACAATAGAGAGAGGATAAGATGAAAGAACGGTTAGATATTTTGTTAGTCAATAGAGGACTTGCAACTTCAAGAGAAAAAGCGAAAGCAATCATTATGTCAGGGATTGTTTTTGTGGAAGGCGAGCGGGAAGATAAAGCAGGTTCAACATTTGATGATAAGGTAAATATTGAAATAAAAGGTTCGACTTTGCAGTATGTGAGTCGTGGTGGATTAAAGCTTGAAAAGGCGATGAAGCATTTTGATATATCTCTCGAAGGTAAGGTATGTATGGATGTGGGATCGTCAACCGGAGGATTTACAGATTGTATGTTGCAAAATCATGCAACGAAGGTCTATGCAGTTGATGTCGGACATGGTCAGTTAGACTGGAAGCTTAGAAATGACGAGCGTGTCGTTTGTATGGAAAAGACCAATATCCGATATGTAACACCGGAGCATATCGAGGAACCGCCGGCATTTGTTTCGATTGATGTATCATTTATTTCACTTACAAAAGTTTTAACACCGGTCAAAGAATTAATGACTGCAGATGGTGAAATAGTATGTTTAATAAAACCACAGTTTGAAGCCGGTAGGGAAAAGGTCGGTAAAAAGGGTGTTGTAAGAGATAAAAAGGTGCATGAAGAAGTGATACATATGGTGATTGATTATGCAACATCAATTGAACTGGTACCGCTTAACCTTGAATTTTCACCGATTAAAGGACCGGAAGGGAATATAGAATATCTGTTACATCTTACAAAAGATACTTCACGTGATGCTTCGCAGATAGATGTAGCTTTGGTGGTAGAAACGTCGCACGGAACACTTGATAAATGATATATTTAGAATAAAAAGGAAACTGATATGAAGAAATTCTTAATTGCAACCAACTTTTTTAAGGATGAAAATTTCATATTAACTTCAAAGATAGAAGACTACATAGCAATGCATGGTGGTAGCAGTCACAGAATTACATTGGATATGCAAGAGAGTGCAGATATGTCTTTTTCGTGTGATGAAGTCTATGATTGTATCATTGCATTAGGTGGAGACGGAACCATTTTGAAGGTGAGCAGAGATTTGCGAGAATGGAATCTACCGATTGTTGGTATTAACCTTGGGACATTAGGTTTTTTGGCTGAAGTGGAGCCGGAGCAGGTGTTTGCTGTCTTAGATCGCCTTATGGCTGATGACTATGAGATGGAAGAGCGAATGAATATATACGGTATGGTCTACAAAGACGGTAAGGAAACTCCGATTGTAGAAGATATAGCATTGAATGACATTGTAGTTACACGAGCAGGTTTTTCGAGAATTATTGGTTTAAAAATCTATGTCAATGGTAGAGTGATGGATATCTATGAGGCAGATGGTGTGATTGTAAGTACACCTACAGGTTCTACCGGATATAATCTTTCGGCAGGAGGTCCGATTGTGTGTCCGAAGACCAATATTATGATTGTGACGCCGATTTCTCCGCATTCGCTCACTTCAAAAAGCATTGTTTTTTCGAGTGAAGATGAGATTGTGATAGAAGTACTTAAAATGCGCAAGGCACAAGAAGAAGAAGCGATTGTCAATTTTGACGGACAACAAGGTACGCAATTATCTGCGGGAGATCGCATTGTGATTCGTAAATCGGATACAGTTACTAAGATGATCAAATTATTTGACGTAAGTTTTTATGAAGTGTTACGAGAAAAAATATCGAATCATTTGTAGGGGATAATTATGAAAGAAAAAAGACAGAATAAGATAAAAGAAATTATCGAATTAAAGAATATTGAAACACAGGACGAATTGTTGTTGGAATTGATTAAGGCCGGTTTTTCAACAACGCAAGCAACAATTTCCCGTGATATTAGAGAATTAAAGCTTACAAAGGTTTCTGATGGGGCAGGAAAACAAAAATACGCCATTGTTCAAAATGCGAATAAAGATGTTACAAAGAAATATCATCAAGTTTTAAGTGCAGGTGTTTTGAACATGGATTATGCAGAGAATATGATTGTAATTCATACAGTTTCCGGAATGGCTATGGCTGTTGCTGCTGCGTTAGATAATATGAATATACAAGGATTTATGGGATGCATTGCAGGAGATGATACTATTTTTTGTGTCGCAAGAAGCAGTGCATTTTGTGCAGAAATTATTGCTGAGATAAAAAAAGTGGCATCTGACGATTAGTTGGAGGGATAGCATGTTATTAAATTTACATATTAAGAATATGGCACTGATTGACGAAATGGATATTCAGTTTGATAACCATTTGAATATCTTGACCGGTGAAACCGGTGCCGGTAAATCTATCGTGATTGACTCGATTCTATTAGCATTAGGCGGGAAAATACCTAAGGATTTTGTAAGACAAGATGCAGAATACGGTTTGGTGGAACTAATGTTTTTGGTAGAAGATGATTTGGTATTAAATCGTCTTCAAGAAATGGACATTATGGATCTTGACGGCGGGGAATTAATATTGTCAAGACGAATAGTAGGTAATCGAAATGTTTGCAAAGTCAATGGTGAAACGGTTACGTTGACAAAAGTGAAAGAAATTGCTTCCTTGCTACTTGATTTGCATGCCCAGCATGAACATCAGTCTTTGTTGGTTCCTGCAAATCACATAAAACTTTTGGATCGTTATGGAAAAGACAATATAGATGTCTTAAAGGATGCAGTTTCAGCGTTATACAAGGAATATACGTTGATAAAAGAAGATCTTTTATCACATACTATGAATGAAGAAGAAAAAAGAAGACGTCTTGATTTGATGGAGTTTGAAAGAAATGAGATTACCAATGCCAATCTGACTTTAGATGAAGATGAACAATTAGAACTTCAGTATCGAAAGATGTCTAATAGCAAGAACATTACAGAAAGTGTTATGAAGTCATATCAGTATGTGAACGATTCTGCATACGAGATTGTAGATCGTGGTGTCAGAGAATTACTTAGTGTCGCATCGTTTGATGAAGAATTGTCTTCGATGGCTGATATGTTAACAACCGTATCTGATATTATGTCGGATTTTTCAAAAAGTGCACGTTTGTATTTAGAAGAGAATAATTATTCGGAAGAAGATTTCCGTGTTCTGGAAGATCGACTGAATCAAGTTAATCATCTAAAAGCAAAATACGGAAAGACAATAGAAGAAGTATTAGCTTATGGTGAGCAGTTAGATGCGGAATATGAAAAACTTATGAATCAGGAACAATATGTTGATGATTTGAAAAAGAGATTATCTGTTACGGAACAGAATTTGGAACATGCATGTAAAGAACTTAGTGATGAAAGAAAACGTGTTGCAAAAGATTTGGTTCAAAGAATCAAAAATGCATTGGTTGATTTGAATTTCCTAGACGTTCAGTTTGATATGATATTTGAAAAAAATGAAAAGTATGGAAGTCAGGGATATGATAATTCATATTTTGTGATTTCAACAAATGTAGGGGAAACAATGAAACCTTTGTGGCAGGTTGCTTCCGGTGGCGAATTATCCAGAATTATGCTTGCTATGAAATCGTGCCTTGCAGATGTTGATAATATTGAGACTTTGATTTTCGATGAAATTGATGTTGGTATCAGCGGAAGAACTGCACAGATGGTGGCAGAGAAGATTCATGCAATCGGACAGAATCACCAAGTGATTTGTATTACGCATTTACCGCAGATTGCAGCAATGGCAAATCAGCATTATCTAATTGAGAAAAAAGTGGAGTCCGGGAAAACAATCACGAGCATTTCTAAGTTAGATCAAGAAGCTGAAGTATTAGAACTTGCAAGATTAATCGGTGGTGTGAAGATTACAGACACAGTGATTGAGAGTGCAAAAGAAATGAAAGAATTGGCAACCAAGGCAAAGGTTAACTGATTGATAACTATAAGAGGAACATATAATAATGGTAAATCATTATTATATGTTCTTTTTTATGTAATGAAAAATGCAAACATACATGCGTTTCATTCAGAAGAACGAGAGAGGAGAAAAGATGTATGAAACAATATAAATTATTATTAAAATGCTTACTCTCACTTAATATTATATTTATTCTTGTGGTTGCATTTTTGGGTTATAAAAAGGAACAAGAAAAACTATTACCGGTTTCAAATTCGATTTCATCTGAAAAATTGATTCCGATGGGAAATACAGTAGGTATCTATATTAATACGAATGGTATCTTGGTGATTGATACCGGAGAAGTTGTTAGTATGGATGGGAAAAGTAGTACACCTGCTAAGAATAAATTAATGAAGGGGGACTATATAATCGGTTTAAATGGGAACGTCATGCACACTAAAAAACAATTAATTGAGGCGATTACGAATTGCAAGGGGGAAGATCTGGTATTTGAAGTGATAAGAAATGAAGAAAAAATAGATGTCAAAGTCGAACCGGTTCAGGCGGATGAGAAGACATATAAAGTTGGGATATGGGTCAAGGATGACCTGCAGGGATTAGGAACAATCACATATCTAATGGAGGATTCATTTGGTGCATTGGGACACAGTGTTACAGATTCTGATACAGGTGATATGATTGCAGTTTCTGGTGGTGAGATATATGAAGCAGATATATTCGGTGTAGAAAAGGGTGTCGTGGGAACACCGGGAGAGATAGAAGGAATGATTGCGTATCAGACAGAAAATGTTGTTGGAGAAATTGAGGATAATTGCCTATATGGTGTTTTTGGAAATGTAACAGATGCATTTTTAGATAGTGTTGATAAGCATGACGCGATGGAGATTGGTAGGGAAGACGAAGTATGCAAAGGAGCGGCACAGATACAGTCATATGTCAGCGGAAAAAAAGAACGATATGATATTGAAATTGTTGATATCCGAAAAAATGCCAACGGAGATCATGAGATGGAAATTAAGGTGACAGATAAGGAATTAATCTCTCTAACGGGTGGGATTGTGCAAGGAATGAGCGGCAGCCCCATTATTCAGGATGGGAAGATAATAGGCGCGGTGACACATGTGCTGGTGAATGACCCGACCAGGGGGTATGGAATTTTTATTGAAAATATGCTGGACTATATGGCGATAGCCATACAGCGAGATGAAGCAAAGCGGAATCGAGCTGCATTTCTCAATTAAGTAGAGGGATGCGAGGCGAAAGCCAAACACTGAGGAAAAGCGAAGCTTTTTCGAAGTGGCTTGGACGTATTATGTACCAACATACGGCGAAAGTCGTACATGAGCAAGTAGCAAAGCGGATTGCGAATGCCGCACGGATTTGCAGACTGGTATAATTGTTCATAGTTATCTCCTTAAAAATGTATTACACATAAGAAAATTCGTCAGAAAAAGTGTAAATT
>SVEJ01000047.1 GCA_015057435.1 Lachnospiraceae bacterium | reverse complement strand
ATGGTATCTGCTATGCAGCAACTGGTGAAACTTGGGTGGAAAAAATCAAGTTAATAATTAATGGTGAAGAAAAAGAATACGATATGCATTGGTCAAAAGATGAAAACGGTCGTCATGGTGAGGTGACAATTCCTGAAGAGAATGGTTCTGAAACTAAGATCGTGATTGATGTTGAAGATGATGCTGAATTTGACACAGATATTCAGGTTGAGACAGGTGATGGTGTTGATGAAAACGGAATGGAAGTGGAAAAAAGTGTAACCCTTGAGGTTGAGGATGGAGAAACAGCGGATGCTGTGACATATGAGAACGAAGTAGAAGAGTAATGAAATGAAACCGCTCATTCAATTTGAATGGGCGGTTTTTGTTGTTATGTTATTTAGTCTCTCGGGCCATCAGTACAGAAGATAAGAAGAATTATATTGATGGTTAGTTGAAAGAAAAAAATAATTGTTGTATAATCCGAGTTGTTAATATGATTTACATGAATATTGGATGATTATATAATCACCATACAATATAGGTAGAAAAGAGGACAAGGATATGAAACCATGGGAGAATAATATACGTAAAGTCGTTCCTTATGTTCCGGGTGAACAGCCAAAGGACAAGGATATTATTAAATTAAATACGAATGAAAATCCTTACCCACCTTCACCAAAGGTTATGGGAGCCAAGCAGGAGTTAGAAAGACTTCGCTTTTATCCGGATCCGGTCGCTAAGGATTTGGTGGATGCAATTGCTAATTATCACGGATTAGATAGTAGTCAGGTATTTGTTGGTGTTGGTTCGGATGATGTACTAGCTATGTCATTTCTTACTTTTTTTAATTCCGACAAACCAATCTTTTTCCCGGATATTACATATAGTTTTTATGATGTATGGGCTGATCTTTATCGTATTCCGTATGAGATGAAGACATTGGATGATGATTTTAAGTTAGTTGCAGACGATTATTATGCAGCTAATGGAGGAGTGATTTTCCCAAATCCCAACGCTCCAACCGGCTTAGCGGCAGACCTTTCTTTTGTAAAAGATGTGTTAGAGCATAATCAGGACGTGATAGTTATTGTAGATGAGGCTTACGTTGATTTTGGCGGAGAATCAGCGCTTTCTTTAATTGATGAATATGAGAATCTGTTGGTTGTGCGTACTTATTCGAAATCACGTTCTATGGCCGGAATGCGTATTGGTTATGCGATGGGTAATCCAACGCTTATTAAAGCAATCAATGATGTAAAATATAGCTTTAATTCTTATACGATGAATTATCCGTCGATTGTGATGGGTGTAGCAAGTATTGAAGATGATGCATATTTTAAGAAAATGGTTGCAAAAGTTATAGAAACAAGAGAGTGGTTTGAAAAGGAACTTACCAGACTTGGCTTCACATATCCAAAGTCTAGTGCTAACTTTGTGTTTGCAAGTCACAAGAACGTTCCGGCAAAAGAGATTTTTGAAGCGGCAAGAAAAGAAAAGATTTTTGTAAGATATTTTAATAAGCCAAGAATTGATAATTATCTTCGTATCTCGATTGGTACGGATGATGAGATGAAAGCATTGGTTGATTTTTTAGAAAATTATCTCAATTCATAAAGGTTAATATGATTGCGAAAGACTTTGCTCAATCATTAAAAATTGCTTGACTATAAAAGCTTAATTCGGTATGATAGGAATGCATATTGAATTAAGCTTTTATCTTTTTCGTTTCATGTGTGAATCACACATTTTTTCAATGAATGAATTGAATAAGAATTATGTCATAGTATCTATTGAATTTTTGGTGCATGTATGTCTCTGTTTTATTTTTATGAAAAGGAGACAAATGTATGAATTATCAAGAATTTTTAAATTATGTAGTCGAAAATTTACCGAATCTTATGAATGAGATGGAACAGGAACGTCATTCGAAAGAAAAATCAGAGGAATCGCCTGTTATTAACTATGCTGCGCATTTGCATACAATAACCAAGAATAATGGAATTACATTGGACGGTGTTACACTTTTGAATGAAGGAGCATCTGTAGGTCCCAATATATATTTGAATTCGTTTTATGACAGCTATCAGTTAGGGAAGCCGATTCACACAATTATGGAGGAGATTATTGAATGTCATAATCGTGCAATCGAGGAAAATAGATTTGAGGTGGTAGATGTCTGTGATTTTCAGGCAATAAAAGAACACATTGTTGTACGGCTTGTGAACTATGAAAAGAATCAATCGCAATTAGAAACGTGTCCGCATAAGCGATATCTTGATTTTGCTGTAACATTTCGCTATCTGGTGAATAAGGATACGGTAGGTCTGGCAAGTTCGCTGATTCAGAACAAGGAGTTTGAACAATGGAATATTAGTATTGATGAGTTATATGACATTGCTTTATTTAATACAATGCGCGAATTCCCGTGGCATACAGAGTCACTTACAAGAGTTGTCTTTGATTGCTTGGCAGAATGTTTGCCGTCACACAATACAGAAGAAATCAAAGAACACATGGAGGAGCTTAATCAGGTTGAAGAGAAGATACCGATGTATGTACTAACCAATGATGTTGGATTAAATGGTGCTACTTGTTTGCTTTATGATAATGTGATTCGTAATTTTTCAATTGTTCATGATTCTAATTTATATATCCTACCATCGAGTGTACATGAAGTAATATTAGTTTTAGAAACGGAAGATACGAATACAGATGTATTACAAGAAATTGTAATAGATGCGAATTGTAGTGCGGTGGGCTTGATAGACCTGTTATCTGATAACATTTATTATTATGACAGAGCAAGTGATCAGATTTCTATCTGTAGGAATGTAGTTGACAAAGCTGAGTGTATCCAATAAAATATTTCTAGGAGTGAATTTCTATTCACATTAAGAGTGGGGGTACATATGAGTAATAGTTTTATTAACAGAAAAGATCGAATAATTGCTTCTGCTATTGAAATTATTAATGAGGCAGGATTGGCGTCTCTTACTACAAAAACGTTAGCAATGAAAGAAAACATGTCTGAATCGTTGCTGTATCGATATTTTGGGGGTATCGATGAAGTTTTGGTAGAAGTGGTAGATACCTATACAAAATTTGATAAGGCTATGCTTGCTACAATAGAAGCAAAGTCAATATTACATTTTGATAAGGTATTAGAACTATTTCGAACGTTGTCTACATATTATGCCGGGTATTCGGATATGGCAGCAATCGTTTTGAATTATGAAGAATTATTACATAATGTGAATACGCGAGAAACAATTGCACAATGTATTAAGATACGAACCGAATTTGTACGAAAAGAGTTACAATTAGCAATGGAGCAAGGTGAAATTATTGATTGTTTTTCGGCGGAAGAGTTAGCCTGTATGTTTTTCGGAACGATGGAACGCGATTTGTTGAACAGGCGAATTGAAAACGAAGACTTGAGTCATGATAAGGCTGCTTTATCGATACTTGATAAACTTGATGTTCTGTTGCGTAAGAAGTAAGGAATGATTCGTGGCTACGTTAATGATGTTATGTAGATAGATATTGGAGGATTCAGATGAGAATTTTAATTGCAGATGACGATTTTGTGAACAGAAAATTTTTGGAAAAGATGTTTCTTGAGTATGGAGAAGCAATTGGTGTAGATAACGGAATGTCCGCTGTTGAAGAGGTGGTTCAGGCATTAGAAGAAAAGAAACCTTTTGATGTAATATGTCTTGATATCATGATGACAAGGTTAGATGGTTATAAGACATTAGAAGCAGTTCGTGATGCAGAAGAAAAGTACAATATTTCAAAGGAATCACGCGCTAAGGTTATTATGATTAGTGCTTTGGATGAAGTGGCAATTGATACAATTCAGGTATGTGATGATTATGATGCATATATTTGTAAGCCAATTGTAATGGATAAGATGGAAGAACTATTAGAGCAGATGGGCTATACAAAGTAGATTAGAGGTTACCGCAGATGGATTTATTTGACTTTATGAGAGAAGCGAATATGGAAAAAGAATCCCCATTGGCAAAGAGATTACGACCAACAACCATTGATGAGGTTGTTGGTCAAAAACATATTATAGGTAAAGACAAGTTGCTTTATCGTGCAATTTTGGCAGATAAAGTGCGCTCCGTTATTTTTTACGGACCACCGGGAACTGGTAAGACGACATTGGCGATGGTGATTGCCAATACGACCAGTTCTATTTTTACGTCTTTGAACGCCACGACTGCCGGAAAAAAAGATATGGAAGAAGTTGTGAAGCAAGCAAAAGAGCATTACGGAATGTATCAAAAAAAGACTATTTTGTTTGTCGATGAGATTCATCGATTCAACAAGGCACAACAGGATTATCTTTTGCCGTTTGTTGAAGACGGTACAATCGTTTTGATTGGAGCAACGACTGAGAATCCTTATTTTGAGGTGAATAGCGCGTTGATTTCGCGTTCGCACATATTTAGATTAGAGCCGTTAGAAAAAGATGATATCAAAGAGTTATTAAAAAGAGCAGTATATGATGTTGAGAAGGGAATGGGGGCTTACAATGCAGATATAGATGAAGATGCCTTAGAATTTCTCGCAGATGTAAGTGACGGTGATGCACGAAATGCTTTGAATGCAATTGAACTTGGAATTCTTACGACAGAACCTGCTTTAGATGGTAAGATTCATATTACGTTATCTGTTGCGGAAGAATGTATTCAGCGAAGAGCAATTCGATACGATAAAGATGGAGACAATCATTATGATACAATATCCGCTTTTATTAAAAGCATGAGAGGTTCTGATCCGGATGCGGCAGTCTATTATCTTGCCAAGATGTTACAAGCCGGTGAGAGTGTAACATTTATTGCCCGAAGAATTATGATCCATGCATGTGAAGATGTCGGAATAGCAGATCCGCAAGCAATTCAGGTTGCAGTGGCATGTGCACAGGCGGTTGAACGAGTGGGAATGCCGGAAGCTCAGATTATTCTTGCGAATGCTGCAATTTATATTGCATCTGCTCCGAAATCTAATTCTGTTGTCAATGCGATTAATGAAGCAATGCATTTGGTAAAGACAAAGAAGACGGGAAATGTGCCACCGCATTTGCGCGATGCACATTACAAAGGCGCACAGGATTTGGGACATGTAGGTTATCTGTATCCGCATGACTATCCGAATCATTATGTCAATCAGCAGTATTTGCCTGATGAGATTATTGGTGAACGGTTTTATGAACCAAGTGATAACGGATATGAGAAAGTGGTAAAAGACAGATTGAAAATGTTGAAAAATGAGGAGAATGAATAGATGAATACTTTACGAAAAGTTACCGCATGGATTACGATAGTAATTATTATTGGGTTGATAATATGTACGGTTGTATCGGCTGTTACGGGAAGTCAGTACTTCTTCGGATTTTTGGCTTTATCATTAATCGTACCGGTTGTTTTGTGGGTATTTATGTGGTTTACAAAGTTAGTGAATAAAAAAGAGAATGAATAGGGAACGGAGCCGGCATGCCGACTCCGTAATAGGGGAGGATAAAGTATTTTACGATTCTCGACCAAAGAGAGAATCCGTAACACTTGTTAATCAAGTGATATTATCATTATATCCACCCTTTCTTTTTTTATTCACTAGGTTGAAAAAAAATTGTTGGTTTGCTATAATCTAGCTGTTGTACAAAAATAAGGTACAATGATAAGAATTCTATACAAAAGGAAGGTAATTAGAATGGCTTTATTAAAAGATTGGCGTGATTACGCATATGGATTGGATGACAGAACACCGGAAGGAAAACAGTTTTGGTTAAACTATTTTGGAGTAGAACAGGGCATTTATAAGCAGTTATTAAAGAACCCTGATGAAGTTGTTACAGGAACAGTGAAGGAATTAGCTGAAAAATACGATACAACTGTTCAGCTTATGACCGGATTTTTGGATGGTATTGATGATAGTCTTAAGACAAATAATAATATTGAAGAGATGGAAGAAGATACAACAGTTTCTATCGATATTGATCTTGAAAAGTTATATATGAACATGGTAGGTTGTAATGCTGATTGGTTATATGAATTAGAAGAGTGGGATGCACTATTATCAGCAGAGAGAAGAAAAGAGTTATATAAGACAGAGAAATCTTCAAGAACAGTCGTAAAACCTGCAAAGATTGGACGTAATGATCCATGTCCATGCGGTAGCGGACGTAAGTATAAGCAGTGCTGTGGTAAGAACTAAGAGAGGTATATCATGAGTAAGATTAGAACAAGATTCGCTCCAAGTCCAACAGGTAGAATGCATGTCGGTAACTTGAGAACGGCTTTGTATGCATATTTGGTTGCAAAGCATGAAAAAGGTGATTTTATTCTTAGAATTGAAGATACAGATCAGGAACGTTTGCAAGAAGGTGCAGTAGATATCATATATCGTACAATGCAAGGTACCGGTTTGCTTCATGATGAAGGTCCTGATAAAGACGGCGGAGTGGGTCCATATGTACAAAGTGATCGTCAGGCACAAGGCATTTATATGGAGTATGCAAAACAGCTCGTTGAAAAAGGTGAAGCATATTATTGCTTTTGCGATAAGGAGCGTTTGGATAACTTAATGGAAGAAGTTGTAGATGGTAAGAGTGTACGTAAGTATGATAAGCATTGTCTACATCTATCTAAGGAAGAGATTGAAGCCAATCTTTCTAAAGGTGTTCCGTTTGTTATTCGTCAAAATGTTCCGGAAGAAGGCGAAACTAGTTTTGAAGATGAGCTATACGGAACAATTACAGTGCCAAATACAGAATTGGATGATATGATTTTAATTAAGTCTGATGGATATCCGACATATAATTTTGCGAATGTTGTGGATGACCATTTGATGGGAATTACGCACGTTGTAAGAGGACAGGAGTATCTTTCCTCTTCACCAAAATATAATAGATTATATCAGGCGTTTGGTTGGGAAGTACCGGCATATATTCATTGTCCGACAATTACGAATGAAGAACATCAAAAGCTTTCAAAAAGAAGTGGTCATTCATCATATGAAGATTTGTTAGAGCAAGGATTTGTTACAGAAGCAATTGTCAATTTTGTTGCGTTGCTTGGTTGGAGTCCGGAGAACAACCAGGAAATTTTCACACTTGAAGAATTGGTGGAAGCGTTTGATTATAAGCATATTTCAAAGTCACCGGCAGTATTTGATATGGTGAAATTACGTTGGATGAATGGCGAATATATCAAAAACATGGATTTTGACAGATTTAAAGAAATGGCACTTCCTTATGTGAAAGAAGTGATTACAAAAGATGTTAAGATTGATGCAATATTAGAGTTAGTAAAAACACGTATTGAAGTATTTCCTGATATCAAAGATCACATTGACTTTTTTGAGGAGCTTCCGGATTACGATATCGAAATGTATACACATAAGAAGATGAAGACGAATACTGAAAATTCTTTGGAAATTCTAAAAGAAGAATATGAGGTATTAAAGTCTGTTGATGATTGGAGTTTCGATAATCTGCATGATACTTTGATGGAATATATTGCTAAGAAGGAGATTAAGAACGGAACGGGACTTTGGCCGGTTCGTACTGCAATTTCCGGAAAGCAGATGACACCTGGTGGCGCTTTTGAAATTTTAGATATTCTTGGAAAAGAAGAGTCGCTTTCCAGAATGGAAATAGGAATTCAGAAATTAGAAGCTGCAAATGCATAAAAGGAGATAGAATGCCGAAGTTTAACGATGGACAACAAAAGGCAATTTTGCATGTGAATGGACCAATGATGGCGCTTGCCGGTCCCGGGAGCGGCAAGACAACTTGTATGGTGCATCGCATTCAACATCTCATCGAAAAAGCACACGTTTCTCCTGCTAATATTTTGGTTGTTACATTTACAAGAGCAAGTGCAAGAGAAATGGAAGAACGTTTTAAAAAATTAATGAAAGGTTCCAAATACCAATGTACATTTGGAACCTTTCATTCTATATTCTTTTATATCTTAAAGATGGCTTATGGCTATCAATCCGGCAATATTTTATTAGATGAAGAAAAATATTCTATTATTCGAGATATTATCAGAAATAAACAATTAGAATTTGATGATGAAGATGAAGTCGTTCATGATGTAATACATGAGATTGGAATGATGAAAGGGGATATGATTCCTTTGGAACATTTCTATTCATCTTGTATTGGGGAAGAGATTTTTCGACAGATTGTAAAAGAATACGAAACCAAGATGCATTCGATGGGAAAAATTGATTTTGACAATATGATGGTATATTGTTATGAATTGCTGAAAGAAAGACCGGATATCTTAAAAAAGCTACAGGCAAGATATACATATATTCTTGTGGATGAGTTTCAAGATATCAATAAAATTCAATATGAAATTACAAAAATGTTAGCTGCACCGCATAATAACCTATTTGTTGTAGGAGATGACGATCAAAGCATCTACGGTTTTCGCGGAGCAAAACCTGAGATTATGTTGCATTTCAAAGATGATTATAAGGATGTCGTGACAACATTACTTGATGTGAATTATCGTTGTAATCGCAACATCACAGAAGGTGCACTTCGTGTTATAAAACATAATACAGTTCGATATGATAAGAAAATTGTTAGTAATCATGATTATGAAGAACCGATCAGAATTCATCATATGAAAACAAGACAAGAGGAAAATCAGCATATTCTAAAGATGATTAGAGATTATCATGAACAGGGGATGCCCTATAATGAAATGGCAATTATTATGCGAACGAATGTGCAGGCGAGAACAATCGTACACAAATTGATGGAGTATAATATTCCGTTTCAAATGAGGGATAAAGTGCCTTGTATTTATGACCATTTTACGGTTTTGAATATTTTAGATTATATAAAAGCTGCAATGGGGATTCGTGACAGAGCTCTTTTTTTGAAAATATGGAACAGACCGAACCGATATTTATCAAGAGAGTTATTATCGGAATCGATTGTAGATTTGAATAAGATCAAGACAACGTTAGATAATAAGGATTGGGCAGTCGAGAATATTGAACAGTTAGAATATGACTTGAAAGTGCTTTCCGGCTTAAGGCCGTATGCTGCGGTTAATTTTATCAGAAAGGCAATCGGTTATGACCGTTATCTTGCTGATTATGCAGAATATAGGCATCTGAATGTAGATGACTTATATCATACATTAGATGAAGTGCAGGAAATGGCAAAACAGTACCGATCATATCGTGAATGGTTTGATGGAATTGAAAGTTATCGTCTTCAGTTTGAAGAACATATGAAGCAAAAAAGAGATTTGAATCAATCGAGTCTAAGTGTCACAACGATGCATAGTGCAAAGGGATTAGAATTTGATGCAGTATTCATATTAGAAGCTAATGAAAGCATTATTCCTTATAAGAAAGCAGGCAAATATGAAGAAATAGAAGAAGAACGAAGAATGTTTTACGTTGCTATGACAAGAGCAAGACATCATTTACATATCTATGAAGTAGAAGAATACTATAATAAAAATTTGGCTCCATCGAGATTTTTAAATGAATTATGTGAAAAGTAACAAGGACAACACTTTACAAATATATAATTTGAGATTATATTAATAGAGTATATTTTAGGTAATTGGGGTGATAACAATGCTAAAAAGAAGTATTCGTTTGGAATTAGATGCAATATTGAATGAGTTAAAGATGAATCTTGCTAACAACTATAAAGATTTAGCACATGATGCATTAAAAAAGCTTCACGCAACATTAGATGACTATAAAAACAATGGTACAATAAAAGAAAAAGACTATATGAAATATAAAAAGATTGCGGATGAATACTCCGATAAGATGGCAGATTATCATCACTAATAAAGGAGAGAATTGTGAAAAAGACAATATATTTTATAATGATAGCTGTGTGCTTGATGGTATCTTTGGTTGGGTGTAATCAGGCAGGTGATGATGGAAAACGATTTGTGGATAAAGACAAGATTTCTATTGTAACAACCATTTATCCGGTATATGATTTTGCATTGAATATTGCCGGTGATAAAGCAGAGATTATTAACCTTGTTCCGACAGGTGTAGAGCCACATAATTTTGAGTTGTCACCAAAGGATATGCAGTTAATTGAAGAAGCAGATTTGTTTATATATAATGGCGCGGGAATGGAGAATTTTGTTGATAAGACATTAAATGCAATTCAGAATGAAAATCTTGTGATTGTAGAATGTGCAAAAGATGTTACATTATTAGAATCACATCATTCACATCACGAGGAAGAACATGAAGAAGAACATGAAGAAGAACATGATGCAAAGGTAGATCCGCATACATGGTTATCTGTTCAAAATGCAATTGTTGCAATAGAGTATATGAAGGATGCCTTGATTACACTAGATAAAGAAAATGCACAGTATTATGAAGATAATTACCGGGCTTACAAAGATGAATTATTGGAATTAGATGCGCTATATCAAGCAGAATTAAAAGATTTGCCACGTGATACAATTGTAGTGAATCATGAAGCATTTGGTTATTTGTGTGAAGCGTATGGTATTCATCAGGTTGGTATTGAAGGTCTTAGTGCTGATTCCGAACCGGACTCAACAAGAATGAAGGAAATAATTGATTTTTGTAAAGAAGAAGACATTCAGGTTATACTATTTGAAGAATTAGTAAGTCCGAAAGTTGCTAAGACAGTTGCTTCGGAAATCGGAGCGAAGACGATGGTTCTTAATCCGATAGGAGGTCTTACTGCTGAGCAAGAGGCAAATGGTAAGAATTATATTGAACTTATGAAGGATAATTTAGAAGTATTAAAAACTGCATTGCAGTAAGAGGAGCAAAAGATGACGGTAGAAATGATAGCGTTGATAATAAGTGCAATTGTTACAATCATACTTCCTTTGGTAGTCATGGTGGTAACGTTAAAAAAGAATAAGGAGCATTTTAAGAGTTTGATTCTCTTGTTTTTGTGTGGCGGTCTTATCTATGCTGTGATGCAATGGGGAATCAAAGAACATGGATTGAAGTGGTTGTTTAATAATACGGAGCTTATGCAATTTATGAAAACTTACTATATCCTATATTTATTTTTAGTTGCATTCGTTGGTGCAACATTGACGGTTATCGGATTATGGGTTGTTGTTCGATTCTTGTTTAAATGCAGATTATCCGTATGCAAAGCGCTTTCCCTTGCACTCGGATATATTATGACAGAGGGAACGTGGTTAGTAGGTGCAAGAAGTATCAATACAATAATCGAGATGGCAAAAGGTTCTACTGCAACTTTGGATGTTTCAACCGGTGAATTGTTCTTGTCTTCTTATGAACGAGTTTTGTTGTTGATTATTGAAGTAGCATTAGTTGTTGTTTTTTCATATTTTGTACAGAGAAAGATGCCGATAAGAGGGATATTTATTACAATATTGTGTTTTACCTGTATTGCATTTTTCCCGGGATTCTTTATTGCGTTTACATTACCTGATTACTTAGAAGTATTTGACCGTTCCATTGCGCTTACAATGGTTTATATCATTTTGACAGCAGCAGCATTTGCATCGGTCGTTATATTAAGAGTATGTAAGAACTTATTTGATGAAGATTAGATAGTATAAAAAGCAAGAATGTCGTTGACGTTCTTGCTTTTTTCTGTTACATTACTTTTCGAGCGGTATTCATATGAAACTGCATCGTTTGATAAGTGTTGTCACATTTTTTGTAATGAAAAGGTGGTGATAACATGAAAGTTGGTTTTATAGGTGCCGGTAAAGCAGGATGCAGTCTGGGAAAATATTTTTCTGTAAAGGCTGATGCGAAGGATTTGCTGGTTACCGGTTATTATAGTTTGATTGAAGAAGAAGCCAGATGGGCAGCTTTGTTTACTGATTCCAAGTGTTTTTCTACACTAGAAGATTTAATAAAAGCGAGTGATACCATCATTTTCTCGACTCCGGACGGAGCGATAAAAAATGTATGGAATTCCATTAACAAAGATTGTTTGCAAGACAAGATTGTTTGTCATTTGAGTGGCTCCTTATCATCCGATGTCTTTTCAGAGATAGAAACATATGGCGCATGTGCAATTTCTATCCATCCGTTATTCGCATTCAGCGATAAAGAATCCGCATATCAACAATTGAATGATGTATGTTTTACGTTAGAAGGAAATCGAGAGGCAGTTTCAGTTTGGCAGTCTGTATTACAGAGATTAGGCAATGAATCTATTGAGATATCAAAAGATGTAAAGCCTGCTTATCATGCCGCTGCAAGTATCGTAAGTAACCATGTGATTGCAGTACTGAATGCCGGTTATAAAATGCTTGAAAAATGTGGTTTTTCAGAAGCGGAAGCAAGGCGTTATACAGCCAATCTCGTTCGATATAATGTGGAGCATGTGATTGAAGACGGATGCGTAACTGCGTTAACGGGACCAATAGAGCGTGGCGATGTTGATACAGTAAAAAAACATCTTCGTGTATTAGATGATTCGTATAACAATTTGTATTGTGTATGTGGTGAAAACTTGTTAGAACTTGCAAAGGAAAAGAATCCTATGCGTGATTATGAAATGATGGAAAGCATTTTCGAAGATAGATAAAGGAGATGAATAAGATGAAAAATACAGTTTTGACATTTAAACAGGCAAAGGAAAACGGAAGCAAATTAACGATGTTAACAGCATATGACTATTCAATGGCGAAGTTGATTGATGAGTCAGGCATTAACTCAATTTTGGTGGGTGATTCTTTGGGAAACGTAATATTAGGATATGAAGATACCATTTCCGTTACAATGGAAGATATGATTCATCACTCGGCAGCAGTTGCAAGAGGTGCAAAGAATGCATTGGTAATCTGCGATATGCCGTTTATGAGCTATCAGACTTCTGTGTATGATGCTGTTGTAAATGCAGGACGATTAATGAAAGAAGGAAGAGCAAGTGCAGTGAAGTTAGAAGGCGGTAAGGAAGTATGCGCACAGATTCGAGCAATTGTCGATGCAGGGATTCCTGTATGTGCACATCTTGGATTGACACCACAGTCAATCAATGCTTTTGGAGGCTTTAAGGTTCAAGGCAAGACAGAAGCAGCTGCAAAGAAACTAATTGAAGATGCAAAGGCTGTTGAAGAGGCAGGAGCATTTGCAGTTGTATTAGAGTGTGTACCGGAAGCTTTGGCAAAACTTGTTACAGAAAAAGTTTCCATTCCGACTATCGGAATTGGTGCCGGTAACGTGTGTGATGGACAGGTACTTGTATATCAAGATATGCTTGGTATGTTTTCTGATTTTACACCAAAGTTTGTGAAACGCTTTGCAGATATTGGCTCTGTAATGAAAGAAGCGTTCAAAGCTTATGATGAAGAAGTAAAAGCAGGTACATTCCCTAGTAAGGAGCATACATATGCAATCGATGATGATATCATAGAGAAATTGTATTGATTCATGATGTGATGAAAAATTGTGAAATTTTGCGTAGTCTATCTAAGTAGCCATACTACAAAATATCTGTTTTATAGAATTTCACATTTTTTCAAGAAATAAGGCATAGAAAAGGAGAAAGAAAATGAGAATTACAGGTTCAATTAAAGAGACAAGAGATCAGGTGAAAGAGTGGAAAGCAGCAGGCTTGTCCGTTGCACTTGTTCCGACAATGGGATATTTGCATGAAGGACACAGAAGCTTAATTGATAGAGCAAGAAAAGAAAATGACAAGGTAGTGGTCAGCATTTTTGTAAATCCGATGCAGTTTGGTCCGAATGAGGATCTAGACGCATATCCGAGAGATTTGGATCGAGATGCTAAGATTTGTGAAGATGGTGGTGTAGACCTTATCTTCCATCCGGAAGTGGAAGAGATGTATGGTCCGGATTTTTGCGGTTATGTCGATATGCATACGCTTCCTGAAAAGTTATGCGGCGCAAGTCGTCCGGTACATTTTAGAGGTGTACAGACGGTGGTTACGAAACTATTCCACATTATTCCTGCACACAAAGCTTATTTTGGACAAAAGGATGCACAGCAGCTTGCAATTATCCGTCGTATGGTAATTGATTTGGATTTTGATATTGAGATTATTGGCTGTCCGATTATTCGAGAGGATGATGGTCTTGCAAAGAGTTCACGTAATACATATTTGTCAGCAGAAGAACGCGCACAGGCAGTGATTCTCAATCAGTCATTGGATGCAGCTATGGATGCGATTGAAGCAGGTGAAACAGATGCGACAAAAGTAAAACAGATTATCACAGATACACTTAACACTTGTCCGCTTGCTAAGATTGATTATGTTGAGGTGACAAGTTTTGATACGATTCAACCAATTGAAAAGGTTGAGGGTGCTGTGCTAATAGCAATTGCAGTCTATATCGGAACGACAAGATTGATTGATAATCGAATTATTTTATAGTAAAAACATTCGATAATAAGAAACGGCATTTAGTTGGAGGAATAACAATGTTAGTAAATATGTTAAAAGGTAAAATTCATCGAGCAACAGTTGTTCAGGCAGAGTTGAATTATGTTGGAAGCATTACAGTGGATCCGGTTTTGATGGAAGCTGCAGGTATTCTGGAATATGAATATGTACAGATTGTGGATGTTGAAAATGGAAATCGTTTTGAGACATATACAATCGCAGGTGAACCAAACAGCGGTATGATTTGTCTAAATGGTGCA
This sequence comes from Lachnospiraceae bacterium, assembly GCA_015057435.1. GTDB lineage: Bacteria > Bacillota > Clostridia > Lachnospirales > Lachnospiraceae > CAG-590. The sequence goes on along the minus strand of SVEJ01000047.1, from coordinate 3,592 downwards.
GCAGCAAGACAGGTGATGGTTGGCGACCATGTAATTATCATGGCATATGCGCAGATGACGCCGGAAGAAGCGAAGGAACATAAGCCACATGTTGTATTTGTGGATGATGAGAATCAGATTCGGGAAGTTTCAAGATACGAGAAGTATGGAGAGCTGAGTCCGAAGTATCATAACTAGAAATAAGAACCTGGTTTTATTAAGTATTGAATTAAAAATGTTAGCAAGAAGTTTTCATGTACCTTTATAGCATTTTGCGTTATACTTAATGAAGAATTGATGTAGAACAGGAGAGCGTTATGTTAAAAGGAAAAACAGTTGTATTAGGAGTGACAGGCTCAATTGCAGCCTATAAGATAGCAAATCTTGCAAGTATGCTTGTAAAGTTGCATGCAGATGTACATGTGATTATGACACAGAATGCGACGAATTTTATTAACCCGATTACATTTGAAACATTGACAAGCAATAAGTGTTTGGTAGACACCTTTGATCGTAATTTTCAATATAATGTGGAGCATGTCGCTTTGGCGCAAAGGGCAGACATTTTTTTGGTTGCTCCGGCATCAGCCAATGTGATTGGAAAGATTGCAGGCGGAATTGCGGACGATATGCTTACTACAACCATTATGGCATGTAAAGCACCAAAATTAATTGCGCCCGCTATGAATACCAATATGTTTGAAAATCCGATAGTACAGGATAACCTGAAGAAGTTACAGGGATACGGATATGAGATTATCACACCGGCGACAGGATATCTTGCCTGTGGAGATACCGGAGCAGGAAAGCTTCCGAGTGAGGAAGTGTTGTTGTCCTATATTACGAAGGAACTTCACTATGAAAAAGATATGGTGGGTAAGAAAGTTTTGGTAACTGCCGGCCCTACCAGAGAAGCAATCGACCCGGTTCGTTACATCTCTAATCATTCTACCGGTAAGATGGGATATGCAATTGCGAAATGTGCAATGGAGCGTGGCGCGGAAGTTTTTCTTGTGACAGGTGAAACGTCAACACCGAAGCCATCATTTGTAAAGATTATTCCAGTAGTAAGTGCGAAGGATATGTTTGAAGCGGTAAAAGAACACGCTGTCGATGCAGATTTTATTATTAAGGCTGCAGCAGTTGCGGACTATACACCGGCTAATGTAGCAAATGATAAGATTAAGAAGTCGGATGATGATATGAGTATTTCGCTTGTCCGTACTACAGATATATTAAAGTATCTCGGAGAACATAAGAAACCAGGTCAGGTAATCTGTGGATTTGCAATGGAAACCAAGGATTTGCTAGAAAATGCAACTAAGAAACTTACAGGTAAGAATGCAGATATGATTGTTGCAAATAATCTGAAAGTAGAAGGTGCAGGATTTGGTACAGATACCAATGTAGTAACCTTGATTAAGAAGGATGAGGTTAAGGAATTGCCATTGTTATCCAAGGACGATGTTGCAAAAGCAATTTTGGATGAGATGATAGGATTGATGCATTCATAATTTGTTATCTGATTAGACGACGAAAATATTTGATAGGAGTATTTACATGAAGAAGAAAGTATTAATACTGGATATAGACGGAACACTTACAAACAGTCAGAAGGATATTACACCAAAGACCCTTGAGGCATTAATCAAATTACAGGAACAAGGCCATATTATTGTGCTGGCATCAGGTAGACCAACACATGGTATGAAGAAGGTATCCGACTTGTTACAATTAGAAAAATTCGGTGGTTATGTGCTTTGCTTTAATGGTGCCAGAATCATGAATGTGAAGACAAAAGAAGTGGTCTATCAGCAGTGTTTTCCGAAAGAATGTATTGCACCTCTTTATGAGTATGCAATCACACATGATATGGGACTTGTTACATACAAAGACAATAAAGTATTAACAGGTACAAGAATTGATGAGTATATGGAGTTTGAAGCACGTCTTAATCTGATGGAATTAGAAAAAGTAGATGATTTTGTCAATTATATTGATTTTGATATTAACAAATGCTTGTTTACGGCAAAAGAAGACGTTGCACCGGATTACGAAAAAGAGCTGGCTCAACAATATGACGGTGTGTTAAGTGTATATCGTTCGGAAAGCTTTTTTGTTGAAGCAATGCCGCTAGGTGTAGATAAAGCAGCTTCTTTGGCTCGTCTCTTTGACATTATTGGTGTCGATAAGGAAGATACGGTCGCTTGTGGTGACGGATTTAATGATATGTCCATGATAGAATACGCAGGTGTCGGTGTGGCTATGGCCAATGCAAAAGATGAGGTAAAAGCAGTTGCGGATGTGGTGACAGAAAAGACCAATGATGAAGATGGATTATTAGAAGTGGTAGAGAAGTATTTTGCTTAATACATAAAAATAACAGTCTATACCGTTGTATGGTGTAGACTGTTGTTTTTGTTTTAGCTTAATTTAATAAATTCCGGTTTCCGTTCTTTGAATACTGTATAATATCGGAACCCAACATTTTTTAATAAATCTTTCGCAATATCGAATCCGAATCCGATATCTTCTTTTTTATGCGCATCACTGCCGACAGTGATGATTTCGCCGCCCATTTCTTTGTAAAGTTTTAATACTTCAATGTGAGGATGTGCAAATCCAATCTTTGCAATACCGGCGGTATTGATTTCGATACCTTTCCCGTGTTCGATTAATAGTTTTAGTAAAACTTCAAATATATCGCGATAATCATCGAATCGGTAAACAAAGCTTTTATCAGGACAATAGCGTACTGCATAATCGAGGTGTCCGTATACATCAAACCCATCGGTTAGCTTGACATTTTCTACTTCAGACATAAAGTATTCCCGATAAGCTTCGATATTGGTTTTTCCTTCGTAATATGACGGATGATACGGATCTCCGTTATCAAGTGATGTTAAGTGGGAAGAGCCGATCACAAAGTCAAAAGGATATCGGTTAGAAAGCGCTGCGATATTAGGTGCAGTCGGCGGACAGATTCCCTGTTCCACACCGATACGAACTTCAATCTTATGACTGTAGCGTTCTTTTAATTCTAATAGTTTTTGAATATATGATTCGAAATCAAGTTGAAAATTCATATCCGGTTCTTCTTTGCTTACCGGAAAATCCATATCGTGATGGTCGGTAAAATAAGCATATGAAAATCCTTTGTTTATTGCTGTTTCAATAATTGCCTCAGGTGATTCAGTGGAATCAGAAGAAAACGCTGAGTGCACGTGCATATCTGTAATAATCATATAAATGATTCCTTTCTGTATATTATCTTATATAAAAAGGATAATATAAATGTAATAATATGCCCTTATTTTAGCATAGCATTTTTTTATCGTCTATAAAAAACATACAGTAAAAATAGCTAAAATCGGTAATTTTTCCACGTTTTTACTGATTTACCAAAAATCCCAATAAATTGGATATTTAACACTTGAAATTTTATTTTAAAAAAGGTATTATATGAGACAAGGGTCCGCTAGAAACTGGCGACCATATTTAATAATTCATAACTTTAGGAGGAATTTATTCATGGCAGTAAAAGTTGCGATCAATGGATTTGGACGTATTGGACGTCTTGCATTCAGACAGATGTTTGGAGCAGAAGGGTATG
>SVEJ01000074.1 GCA_015057435.1 Lachnospiraceae bacterium | reverse complement strand
TTTACATAGTTGATACAGAAGAACGAAAAAAATCTGTGTGGTCAGCAAGAGGCGCATTTTTAGAAGCGATTAAAGCATCAACAACCGAAATGGATGAGTGTGATGTTGTTGTTCCTGTTAATAAGATAGATGAGTTTATAAAATTCACACACAAGCTTTCGGATGAAATGAATGTACGAATTCCAAGCTTTGGTCATGCAGGTGACGGTAATCTTCACATTTATATTTGTCGTGATGAACTTGATAATAAAAAGTGGGAAGAGGTTTTAAAAATCTGCTTTGACTGTATGTATGAAAAGGCAGAGGAATTTGGCGGACTTGTTTCCGGTGAGCATGGAATAGGATATGCTAAAAAAGGATATCTGAAAAAACAGTATGGCTCAGAACAAATTAATCTTATGAAGGGAATTAAAACAGTATTTGATTCGAAACACATACTTAATCCTGGAAAGATTTGTTTTTAAAAATTAGTTTGTGAATTCTGTAGTTAAATAATAAAAAGATGCAAAAAACAGACCTGATCACAGGCCTGTTTTTTGTCCCTATAAACATTGAGAGGAATGGATACGAAGATGAAACACGCAGTGATTAGAGGTGTTTACAAATCTGAAATACGAATGTGATAGGCTGGTTTCATTAAAATAATATTACTTTGGAAACCTATAAATAGTTAGTGTCACAGATACAATCTGTGGCTTTTTTTATCTACATATCTATAAATATTCCAATGGATTTGAAGAAGATGTAATTTATTGTAAAAATATGCAATAAATAAAGAGGTTTAGTCGAAACCTTTTATTGGGTTACCTACACAATATGACAAATTTTTCTGTTGAAAAAAGTTAAAATATAGGTAAGCTGGGAAGAAAGAGAATTTGAAACTGTGGAGCTGGATAATAAGGAAAGATACCTGAATGAAACTAAGCTTGACAGAGTTATGCTTGAAGAAGCCATGCAAAGAGCTTGTGAAAGACTGAAAGGAAACATTCATAAATTCAAAGGTGCATTTCCGGAAACTTGCAGTACAGATGGAGTGTATGGTGTTTCTGAGCGTTTTAACTGGGAAAGCGGAATGCTTGTCGGATGTTATTGGCTTGCATATCAGTATACCGGTGATGAAGTATTCAAAAATGCAGCAGAAGATGTGATAGAAATCTTTGCTGAGCATGCCAAAACAGGTGAATGGCTTAACGACCATGATACCGGATTTATATATTCACAATCTTGTGTTGCAGGATACAAAATTACAGGTGATGAAAAGATGAAGGAAACAGCACTCCAAGCCGCTGATATTCTTTACAGTCACTATGATACCGAAAACAAGTTTATAATAAGGTCTGGTAAGAAAGGCGATAATAATTATGATATGTATCGTGCACTGGTAGACTCTATGATGAACATTCCACTTTTCTTCTTTGCGTATGAAGAAACCGGAGACGAAAAGTATTTAAATGCAGCTGTTGACCATTATCATACAACTATGGCATATCTCATTCGTGATGACGGTTCTTCTTATCATCATTATCAATTCGATCCTAAAAGCGGTAATCCGGTTAAAGGAGTAACATGGCAGGGTTATTCCGATGATTCTTGTTGGACAAGAGGACATTCATGGCTTTTGTACGGATTCGCCATTGCATATTCATATACGAATAACGACGAGATTCTTCCGCTATATAAAAACATAAGCAATTACTATCTCAATAGACTTCCCTCGGATAATATTCCTTATTGGGATCTTGTATTTACCGAAGAAAGTGATGAACCGAGAGATTCATCTGCAGCTGCAATATCAACTTGCGGATTTTTGGAAATGTATAATCATGTTGAAGATGAAGAACAAAAGATGATATTAAAGAATGCGGCAGATGCCCAGATGTTGTCACTTATTGAAAACTGCGAAAACCGAGGCAACGGAGACGGTGTGGTTTTGCATGTAACTCATGCTCTGCCTCAAGGACAAGGTATAGATGAAAGCGCAGTATATGCAGATTATTTCTATATGGAGGCACTTATGCGTTATCTTGATCCGGACTTTGTGAGATATTGGTAATCAAATACGCTCTGTATTTTGAACGATATATGTTCAAGTACAGGGCGTGATTATTTTTGCGAAAAATCCTTGCCACATTCTATTGGAAGTGATATAATAAGCATCCGTTTTGGGTGTGTCCCGATGACAAAGGCGATTTTCAGTACAATTTCAGTACAGAACAAAGACACCATCCCAAAGGTTCGATCGTTAAGGTTAAGGATTGGATGAGAGATAATCTTTCCGAAGAAGATAAAGAGTTTTTTAGTGAAGAAACAAGAGCAATGTCAGAGATTGCACCCTTGATGAAAAAGGACGTAAGACCAAAGTGAAGTATATGTTGTACAAAAATGCCGCAAAGCAAATTAAGCTTCTGAGAATTCAAAACGGACTGACATAAGGACAGTTAGCCAAAGCAATTGGTGTAACTGAAAAGTACATCTCTATCGTTGAGAACAACTATAGAAAGCCATCCTTGGTTTTTTATAGAGATGTAGCAAATTACTTTAAAGTTTCATTTGATTT
>SVEJ01000046.1 GCA_015057435.1 Lachnospiraceae bacterium | reverse complement strand
CCCGGCTCATAGTCAAAGGTTTGCAAACCCAAAACAAACGCCATCAAAATAACACCAGCTAAACTGATACATCTTACCCATATGAGAAGTCTACTTCTCTGCTCATCGGCATAATCCGCCATTTTCGAAGCAACCTCTCGCACTTCTTCATTCATCATCTCGCTTTTCCTTTCTCCATCAATGAGTTCTCTCACATCCACATCATAGAAATCCGCCAACTCTACCAAAAGAGAAATATCCGGCAAATTTCTTCCATTCTCCCAACGGGAAACGGAACGATTGGTGGTGTGAAACTCCTCTGCTAACTGCTCCTGGGTGAGTCCTTTTTCATGTCTTAATTCTTTTAGAAAAGAACCTACTTTTTGTTGATCCATTGTTCAACCTCCTTTCGTTTGCAGAGTAGCATTTTTGCTCATTTTTGAACACGACACAAAGCGAGAATTGCCGTGTTTCCTAGTAATTTTAATGTTCTTTACAATGATGCTCGCCACCACAACCATGGTTTCCACATGCATGTTCCTCACCATGATGATGGTCGTGATGATTACACTGTACATTTGGATTGAAAGCGAGGGTTCCTGCAACAAATTGCTCTACCGCTGCATCTGCTTCCCCAGACACACCACCGTATAGTTCAATTCCCGCTGCCGCCAATGCCATCTGTGCACCACCACCAATTCCACCACAAATCAGAACATCTGCGTGTAATCCATTTAGCACGCCAGCCAACGCACCATGTCCACTACCATTCGTGCTAACTACTTCTGATGAAACAATCTTCCCATCCTCTACATCATATACTTTAAATTGTTCTGTATGTCCAAAGTGCTGAAATATCTGTCCATTATCATATGTTACTGCTATTCTCATAATTCTTTCTCCTCTCTCTTCATATGCTTAAATGATTGATACGTAGTTTCCTCTATTCGAAAATATTTTTCACATATGATTACATTTGCTTATAATAAGACAAGAAATCCCCAAGCTTGTTCATTGCATCTTCTAACACTTCGATTCTTGGTAAGTACACAACACGGAAGTGATCCGGTTCTCCCCAGTTAAATCCGCGTCCGTTAATTAAGAGAATCTTTTTATCTCTAAGCAAATCCAATGCAAACTTCTCATCATCTAAAATATTGAACTTTTTCGTATCAATCTTAGGGAAAATGTAAAATGCGGCTTTCGGTTTCACTGCTGTAATGCCCGGAATATCATTCAATGCCTTGTAGACAAAATCTCTCTGCTCACAGATTCGTCCACCCGGAACAATATAATTTTTCACGCTCTGATAACCACCAAGTGCTGTCTGCACAATTGATTGTGCAGGAACATTAGAACAAAGTCTCATATTAGAAAGCATATTAATTCCTTCAATATAATCCTTTGCAAGTGCTTTGTTACCGCTTAATATCATCCAACCAATTCTAAATCCCGCAATCATATGCGACTTAGACAGACCACTATATGTTACACAGAACAAATCCGGTGCCATAGAGGCAATGGAAATATGTTCCTCTCCATCCATAACAAGACGGTCATAGATTTCGTCCGAGAATATCATCAGCTGATTCTCACGTGCCACATCTACAATCTGCTGTAAAACTTCCTTCGGGTATAGTGAACCCGTCGGATTATTCGGATTAATAATAACAATCGCTTTTGTCTTCGCATTTACTTTTTTCCTAATGTCATCAATATCCGGATACCACTCCGCCTGCTCATCACAGATATAATGTACCGCTTTACCGCCTGCTAACGTTACGCATGCTGTCCAAAGCGGATAATCCGGAGACGGAATCAACACTTCATCACCATCATCCAACAATGCAGACATACAAAGATTAATCAACTCACTTACACCATTACCGGTATAAATATCATCCATTGTAACATTCGGAATATTCTTGATCTGCGCATACTGCATAATTGCCTTACGAGCAGCAAAAAGTCCTTTTGAATCGGAATATCCTTCACATTCCGTAAGCTGTCTGCGCATATCATAAATCACTTCATCCGGTGTACGAAAACCAAATGGTGCAGGATTACCAATGTTCAATTTTAAAACCTGCATACCTTCATTTTCCATTCTTGCAGCTTCTTCTACAACAGGACCTCTTACATCATATAATACATTGTTCAATTTATCTGATTTCTTAAATGTTCTCATACTACCACCTATCTCTTTCTTAATTGTTATATCATCACGATGTTCCTTATGCACAAATGATTGTTGTGTTGGTTGTATCTCTTTTCCAAGCAACCAATCTGCCTCTACTTCTAATGTATTCGCCAGAAAATGTAATATATCTTTTCTCGGAATTGTTTTTCCTGAAACATACTGACTAATATGACTTTTGCCTAATTTAATTCCTTTTGATTCCGCCATGCGAACAAGTTCCACCTGCTTGATGTTCTTTTCCCGCATTAATTCTTTTAAACGAGTCGCAAAAATTGAACTTTCCATTTTCCATCCCCTTTTCTGGATTTTTTACAATCTTACACCATTTTTTCAAAAAGTTCAATTCTTTTATTCAAAAAAGTTCAATTTTAACATTTTAATTGCATAATCATTATCCTCCCATCCCAAAAAGTTCAATTTCAATACAATTATTAATGTCATACCATGCATCTTACATATAGCAAATATCAAAAAAGAGTCACACATTTACGTGTGACTCAATATGTACATTAAATGCCTCATTCCATCCCGGAATGTTCTAAGTTTTGATTTTCTATTATGCTGACATTTTCTAAGACAAACCGGTATTTCAGTAATGCGCAAATGATTCTTTGCCGCTTTTGCAATCATTTCTGTCGCAAATTCCATCCCTTCCGCTTCCAAATTCATTTTCTCACATGCCTGTTTTGTAAATCCGCGAAGACCGCAATGAAAATCATATACTGTAACACCATACCTTTTTCTGCCGCAGTATGATAAGAAGCGAACACCAAGTTTGTGAAGGACAGGCATTGCACCTTTTTCTATTCCGCCGGCATACCGGTTCCCCACAACCAAATCCCAAGATCCGGAGTTCAACAATGCATACATGTCACCTAAGTTCAAAAAATCATATGTCGTATCACAGTCACCCATAATTGTAATCCGTCCACGCGCATTACGAAATCCCGCACGTAATGCATTCCCATAACCACGAGATGGTTCTGACAATACAAGTGCTCCATGCTGCTTTGCAACTTCAACAGATAAATCTGTCGAACCGTTATCAACAACAATCACTTCTCCTATAATATCATGTTCGTCCAAAAAGCGCTTTGCCTCTAAAACACTGATACCCACAGTTGTTTCTTCATTCAGACAAGGCATAATAACAGACAAATCAACGACGTCGTTTCTTTGTAGTTCCATGAATGAGCCACCTCCTGTCTGTCAGAAGTTCCAATATGAATATCACAGCAAGTACTGTGGCACATTGTGCCCTATAAGTAAAGAAATAGTGTATGTATGCATGATTGTGAAGAATTAGATATCTAACATACGGGATACAAGCAAGCAGAATATAGAGTAAAACCAAACTTTTATCTTCTTTTTTTCCATAATGCACATAACCAAGATATATCACAAAACATCCTATTCCTAATCCAACGAACAAACCAATCACACCGTAATCAAGCGGAAAAAGACATCTTACATTTCTTGCAAGTGCACCAAACAGATACTGCGGCAAGCGAAGTCCTACCGTTCCTCCTATACGTTCCCCTATATGTTCTGTCACATACGGCATCACATTGCATCCCAAAACAGCTGATGCAAACATCCATTTTGAAACCCACATTCCGACATAACCGGCACCCCAGGCAACTGCACTTTTACCTGCGAAAACAAATGCTTCCTTTTTTTGAATATGCTCCACATCACTTCGAATCCAAAGCAAGAGCAAAAATGGCACTGTAAACGTCAGCGTTTCCGTTGTAAGAAAATCCACATAATTCGTAACCATTCCGCCAACCATAAAAAAGACACCAACTGCATTCCAAGCTTTTTTGTATGCAAAACAAACGCCTATCACAGACATGGTAAGCATGACAATGTAAGTCCATGCATACTCCAATGAAAATGGTACAAACCAGGTACCTGTAGCAATCAATGCAATCGTAATTCCAACAGCAGGAACCCTTGCTCTTTGTCGTATAAGTAAAGTAGCCAAACATATATACAGCAGTACCATAACGACTGCATTACATATATATATGCCTCTGATATCAAAAAACAAATGCAAGACTCTTACAAAAACGTTGGAACCATGCCAATATCGAAGATATTGCTGATTTGCATCTTTGTCCTTCGTTACTGCTTCATATAGATTCTCATTTTCATTTTCTAACGGATTGGCATAATACGAAGACCACGCAACAGAAGAAAGCGGTGCTTCACTATCATACTGATATGCAATAGCCAGCAAAATAGAATCTGCATATCGGTCAATCATTGTGCTTGGCACACCTTCTATCGCATGAAAAAACACTTCTTTCTCACATAGATATGTTGCGGACTTACGCATGTTATCAGCAATCTTCGTTTGTGGAATCTTTGCCACGAAAATAAGCGCACTTGTCAATACTGCAAGTACGCAAAAAAAGATAATTATATAGTTGATTACTTTTCTTATTCTATTCACCATTATCATCATTTACTGTATTAAAACATTTTATAAATTAAAATGGATATTCTTCCCCTTCATTCGTAATAAATCTAGGTCCTGTTTTATCATTTCTTTTTTCTTCAAATAATTTCCGTAAAATCTCCGCAGCATCATAGGATGACAAAGGTGCCTGGTTATCAGGCTTTCCATCTGTCCGAATCCATCCCGGATGCACGCAGAAAATATTCATCTTTTCATCGTCTTTCAATACATTAACCAAATTCATTGTCCCCATATTCAGTGCAGCTTTCGCCATGCCATAGTCAATAAGATTGGTACGATAACATTTCCCGATACTTCCTGCTTCTGAAGATATATTAATAATCAATGCAGTTTGCATACTCTTTGCGAGTAATGGATAGAATGCTTGAATCACCCGCAACGGTCCTACAGCAGACACATCCACTGTATGCGCAATATAGTCGAGGTTCGTATCAAAGAACTCTTTATCACAATCTGCCGAAACAGTCACTGCATTGTTAATCAACAAATCAATATGGTCCACTACCGTTTCCACCATCTCTTTTGCCCTCAAAACGGATTCTGTGCTTCCTATATCCATCATAACGATATGCAGTTGTTCACCATACATCTGTTTCAACTGATTCAATTCTTGTGATTCATTTCTTACAGTCGCTATGACATAATCTCCGTTTTCCAGATAGCGCAGCACCATATTATATCCCAATGCATAGTTTCTGCCTGTCCCCGTTATCATTACATTTTGTGCCATAAACTTCTCCTTTTATTTTGACATCTGTTATAATCCGACTTCTCTTACAATGCGTTATCCGCAAATCCCCTATTCGTCTATTTTTATATGCTTTCGAATCTCTATCATCCTCTCATAATACTCCGGATGCTGTTCCTTCAAATGTTCTTCAATTTCATGACGATGACGTTTTAATATCTCTAACGCCTCCGGACTTAGATTATTAATCTTCGCCTCAATAATCTGACGTCTCTGTTCAATGCGTTGTTCAATCTCTTCCACATCGTCAAAGCCTTGCGCTTCTAACTCTGTCAAATGGAATTCCAAACGTTCCAAAAGCTCATCCTCATCAAACAAGCCCATACGTCCCCAAGGTACATGTTGCTCTGCTTCCATAATCCCTTGCATACTATGATCATGAGAATGTACAAGCTCATCTGCCATCTGCGTTGCCATCTCTTCCATCCTCTCTTCCGCATTGTCACCAAACGCCCACTCAAACTCCGCTAATCGTTCATTCGCTTCCACATATTCATAAGGTTCATCTGCCTCTACACCAACAAGGGGATATGGTTTTTCCACTCCCGCTGCACGCAATGCCAAGGTAATGGTTCTTCTCACGACACCTTCATCAATCAATCTGCCTGCTCCGTATAGACGCAACTGATCGTTAACAGAACCCACATGCTCTGTGATATAGAAATGTATCCCTCTTTTCTTTAGATTATCATATAGAATCACGAGACGTTCCGCTGCTGTCATATCAATACTGCCGATTCCTCTCGCATCCACAATCACTTGCTTCGTATCTTCTTCAATTGCATTTTCAATATCCTGTTGGAAGGCATTCAAATTACCAAAAAACAGATTCCCGCTAAAACGATAAATGACAGTATGCTGAATCGGTTTCGCGCTTCGGTTACGCTTCAACGTATAGAAATCCTCATGTCCGGGTATCACCCCAAGATATGCTTTTGGCGGAACAATCGCACGAATAATCACTGCCACAAAGGAAAGCATAACACCAATAATTACACCGTACACCGTACCTAACAATAGTACACCTAAAAAGGCAGCCATGAAAATCAAGAATTCCTGTTTGTCTGACTTCCATGTTTTCTTTGCCACACCTACCTCGATAATACCAATCAGTGCTGCAAGAACAATTCCGGTCAGCACCGGCACCGGAAGATAAGAAAGCAAATCCGTTCCAAACAACAATACAATTACCATAGTAGCTGCCGCTGTCAGCGACATCACCTGAGACTTACCACCGTACTGATCACCGATTCCCGTTCTCGACACACTACCATTAATCGGACAACAGCCAACGAAAGCACCTGCCACATTTCCAACTGCATAGGCAAGCACTTCCCGATTATTCTCAATGTTATAATTATATTTCATGGCATAGTTGCTAGCCGTAAGCAATGTTTGCGCCACAATCACCAACGCAATAGAAAAAGACAGCATCACAATGTCATCCCCATGCTCTAGCATCACTGTAAAATTTGGAAGATGAAATGCTGGTAGTCCGGACTCCACCTTTGGAAGCAATGCCACACCATATTTCTCTATATTACCAAAGATACCAAGACAAGCTCCCACCACCATCATTACGACAGACATTGGGAACTTCGGTGCCCATTTTTTTGCCAACAAAATCAACACAACCGTTCCTAATCCCAGCATCGCTGACAACGGATTAAAATACTTCGATTGTTCACATATATTGATAATTAAAACTACCAACTCGCCAGTACCGGCACTTCCGCCAAAAAGCTTTGGCAACTGCATCAAAATGATGGTACAACCTATACCGGAAATGAAACCACCCATGACAGGCTTAGAAATATAATTGACAAGACGACCTGCTTTAACCACGTAAAATATTAGAAGCCAAATAGCTGTCACCAATGTGATAACAGGAACCAACTCCATGGCATCCTTAGTCCCTGCAACCACACCAAAGCTTGCCAAGGCTCCACCCACCAAAGCCGCAGGCGTTGCATCTACACCGAATATTAACTGCGGTGAAGATGTACATAAACCATACAATAAAATCGGTAAAACCGAACCATATAATCCATATACAGCAGGCAATCCCGCAACTTGGGCATACCCCATAGAAATCGGAATCGACACGAGTGCAACGATGATTCCTGCCAATATATCTTTTCCTAAATTATCTTTTCGTAATTGTAATTTCATAAGTACCTCGTAATGATGTGTTAAAAGATTTGAAGCGATGAACATCTTCTTACAAAACAAAAAAGTTACAACAGCTCAGAGACTATTGTAACATATTTGATAGCATTAAGTCTTTAAAAATATTCATTCCAAATACTTGCATTTTGTAATTCCATATACTATAATGCAAACAAAGGAACCGGTTTTTACCGTACGTAGACTTAGTCTAGCTAAGCGGGGTACTCGGTTCCTTTTTTATATTAATAATATCGTAGAGATAATTCTTACCATCTGCGTCATGTCTGATTATCAATCTCACACGAAATACATTATATTGCAAATACTTAACAATTCGTTATGATTGCAAAAGCACAAGGCATATGTCCTTCCACAACAGTGTATTCAACCTGTGCTATACCATGTGATGCGATAAACTCCTTATAGGAAGCTAGGCTAAACTGTCTTTTAAAATTCACGCCAAATACAGACAGTACCTTGGCTGCAATAACCGCATTCTTTTTTTCATTATTGATATAGGTCGGTAAGATAATCTTACCACCCGGTTTACACACTCTTTTCAATTCAGAAATCGCCTTCTCCGGTTCATCAAGCAGATGAATTACATTGGCTGCTACTACAATATCAAATCTATCATCTTGAAATGGTAATTCTAGAATACTTGCTTTTCTCACTTTTGTATTAGAATACTTTGCCACCTTTTTCTTGGTCTGACGCAACATTCCCACAGAATAATCTGTTGCCATCAATTTTTTACATTTTTGTGCCATCGGCAAAGTAAGCAAACCGGTTCCACAAGCACACTCTAATACAATGTCCTCTTCTGTTACATAATCCTTTATCTTTTCAGCAATACCCTTATAGCACTTTCCGTTATATATGGTTTCAAAGAAATCATAAAAAGGGGACAACTTATCCCAAATCATTGTTAACACCTCCAAATCCAACTAGTAAATACTTCTGTTTTTCCAGCTCAATCCTCCTAACAAACAAGAACACTATGGAGCGCATTTTATTCACTCTATAACTTTCTTGTAAACAACACCCGAATTGCATTTAACACCGCTAACACCATAACTCCTACGTCAGCAAAAATGGCAAGCCACATATTTGCAATACCTAGCGCTCCCAATATCAGGCAAACCACCTTGATTCCAATAGAGAAGAAGATATTCTGATATACAATCTTCATACACTTTCTTGAAATCTTAATAGCCTTCACAATCTTAAGTGGATTGTCATCCATCAACACGATATCCGCAGCTTCTATCGCTGCATCGGAACCCATAGCACCCATGGCAATACCGATATCTGCACGGGACAATACCGGTGCATCATTAATACCATCACCAACAAATGCAAGCTTTTCTTTTGCATTTCTACCTTCCAAAAGCGCTTCCACCTTTTCCACCTTATCTTGTGGAAGCAATTCACTATATACCTCGTCTAAATGAAGCTTCTCAGCAACCTGTTTTGCCACTTCCTTGGCGTCACCGGTGAGCATAACGGTCTTCTTCACACCATTTTTCTTGAGTTGTTTGATTGCCTGTTCTGAATCCTTCTTCACCACATCGGAAATCACAATATGTCCTGCATATTCACCATCGATTGCAACATGAATGACCGTTCCTACATAATGACATTCTTTGAAAGATATCTGCTGCGTAGCCATCAACTTATGATTACCCACAGCAACATGTTTACCATCTACCTTTGCCAAGATACCGTGACCACTGATTTCCTGAATGTCGGATACTTTGGAAAGGTCAAGGGACTTTCCATAAGCTCGCTGTAAGCTCTGACTAATCGGATGAGAGGAAGCACTCTCTGCATGTGCCACATAGTAAAGCAACTGTTCACGATCCAAGTTACTGTGATGGACTTCATTTACTTCAAAGACACCTTGTGTCAAGGTTCCAGTCTTATCAAATACAATGGTATCTACCTGAGATAGTGCTTCCAGATAATTAGAGCCTTTAATCAGCACACCTTCCTTACTGGCACCGCCAATTCCTGCGAAAAAGCTTAACGGAATACTGATTACCAACGCGCAAGGACAACTGATAACAAGGAAAGTGAGCGCACGGTAAATCCAGTTCATCCAGTTCGGATCAATTCCCAAAATCAGCATGCTCACAATCGGCGGTAACACTGCTAATGCGAGAGCCGCGTAACATACAATCGGTGTGTACACCTTTGCAAACTTGGAAATGAAATCCTCAGAACGGGACTTTCTGGAGCTTGCACTTCCCACCAAATCCAAAATCTTAGAAACGGTAGACTCACCAAATGCCTTAGTTGTCTGAATCTCTAAAACACCGGTTAAGTTAATACATCCGCTTGTCACCTCAGCACCAGCTACGATATCTCTTGGAACACTCTCGCCAGTCAAAGCACTGGTATCCAATGTAGATTCTCCTTCGATTACTACACCATCGATAGGTACCTTCTCACCAGGACGAACGATAATCACACTTCCGATTGCAACCTCATCCGGGTCAACCTGTACGATATCACCGTCCCTCTCAATATTGGCATAGTCCGGACGGATATCCATCAATTCTGTAATATTCTTACGACTCTTTCCAACCGCATAGCTTTGGAACAGTTCTCCCACTTGATAGAACAGCATAACTGCAACCGCTTCAGTGTAATCACCCTCGCCAGTTACCGCAATCACAATCGCTCCTACTGTGGCGATTGCCATTAAGAAATTCTCATCAAAAATCTGCTTGTTATAAATTCCTAATGCTGCTTTCCTCAAAATGTCATATCCTACAATGAAGTAAGGAATCATATATAATCCAAATCGCAACCAACCTTCCACTGGTAAAAACGCAAATACTATCATCAAGGCAAGTGCACACAATATTCTAGTTAACATCTTCTTTTGTTTTCGGTTCATATTCTCAACTCCTCACTTCCGACTGTTATCAACTGCTTCCGATTCAATCTAATTCTCATTTCATACTTCAATAACAACTGTTACTTATCTTCACAGCCATCTCAGCCACTATTATTTCTTATGTATTCTCAAAAACCCGTTCACATTCTAGAATTCAATCTCGCAATCCGGCTCTACCTTACGACAGCCCTTCAATACTTCCTTCATAACCTTCTTCGCATCTGCACCATCTTCGAACTCTACTTCCATCTTAAGCATCATAAAGTTCACGCTTGCATTCTTCACACCTGCGGTGTTCTTTGCAACATCCTCCATCTTGTTGGCACAGTTTGCACAATCCACTTCAATGTTATAAGTCTTCTTCATAATAAAATCTCCCTTCCATTATGCATATGGTATTACAATGTGAGTGTCAAAAATTAATCATCCTACTCACTAATATACCGAATTACTCCGATGCAATTCAAGTTCGGCATCTCGGCATACAATTAAACAACCTTTTAATTGTTTCCGTAATTACATTTAAACATACGTTTAATTGTTTGTCAACACCTATTATTATATTATTTCCAAAAGTGAATCCAACTTTTCCTTTTTCCTACTTTATGTTACAATGACGATATGATTTCACTTGCTTGCAAGGGTGCAATCATGAGTCGGATTGTTTGCGTAGCAAGCAATATGACGATATGATTTCACTTGTATTTTATTGAACGGAGGAGATAACCACCATGTCACATACACATTTACCCCATGACCACGGTCATGATTTAGAACATATTGCATCTGCTCTGGCAAACGTAGAAGATTTTCAAATCGTATCAGAGTTGTTTCGTCAGTTAAGCGATGCTACCAGAATCCGCATTTTCTGGATTCTCTGTCACTGCGAGGAATGTGTAATGAACATTTCTGCTTTGATAGACATGAGCAGTCCTGCTGTATCCCATCATTTAAAACTATTGAAATCAGCCGGTTTGATTGTAAGTCGCCGAGATGGCAAAGAAGTGTACTATACTGCTGCAGAAACCGCAGAGGCACAAAAACTACACGAAATGATTGAGACATTTATCGAGATTACATGTCCGGATGAATAAAACCGTACAACAATATGCAACCAACAGACCCATCCGACTGTATGCTATACATATACACATAATCAAAGGAGGAACTATATGAACAAATACTATGGAAGTAGCAATATTTCATATAACAATATTGACGGACAGCTCATGTCTGACGAATCCATTATCTGGAAAGGAACCCCTAAAAAAAGCGCATTTATCATTAACTCTACTATTAAAATGATGCCATTTGCCTTATTATGGTTGGGAGTTGACATACCTATCATACTGAGTCTGATTCTTTCAAATGATTCATCGTCACACAACCTTTTTTTCGTCTTTTTCTTCGCATTCCATCTCATGCCGGTTTGGAGTTGGTTGTATAATATATTTACCGCTTACGGCCGTTGGAAAAATACTGAATATGCTGTGACCGATAAGCGAATTATTATTCGCAACGGATTCATCGGTTACCAATATAACAGTATCTATTACACTGATATTAGCAATGTTTCTTTACATGTCGGTGTTATAGACCGCATGCAGGGCGTGGGAGATATACTCATTACCATGAACATCTCACTCGGTATGACCCAAAAAGGCAATCAAATTAACACTACCAGCATCCTAGACGTGGAAAATCCTGACCATGTAATGGGTATTGTACAAAAAACTGTAATGGATATGCAGACAGACATCCATTATCCAAATGCATTACGACCGGAAGTGAATCACGGATATCACACAGAGTATCGACCATAAATACAAACAAGCCTACACAGTGAGAAAGTGAAATAAAACATTTCTCACATGTAGGCTTTTATATCATATTATCTATTTCTTCATTACGCCTAATCTTAACATTAATGCTTCTTGCAATACTTTCGATACATTAAGATCCGCTTTTCGGGCTTCATAATCCAACCAATTAGGTAAAGTTACATTACGTCTAACTGTTCTATTATCTAATTTTCTTCGATATGCTGTAAAATCAACATCTACCATAGTTAATATTCCCGTTGTAAAATCCATCATTACACATCGCAAAAATATACTTCATCACAAAACAGAAATCACAAAAAAATAGCGCCATAGATATAGACTAACACTCCTGACAATAATGACACAATTACACCAAGCAATGTCCCAATCAATGCACCCTTTACATGAAACAAATAATCCTTGTAATCCGCATCCATATCTTCTGTTCCCGGAATTCTTAATTTCTGACTATGGCAAAACACACCCCAATCCAAAACAATCAAATCATATAGGTTTACTACGGCGAATAAGACAAACACATGTATAAAGGTCGTGGCAAAATCCCGACAGCCTGATAAATATGCCACAATAGCCAATACAAACGCAAAGAAAAAGACACCAAATATTTTCTTCCCTACATGTTTCTTTTCCTCTTGCTTAATTACATCTTTGTACTGTGGTAATACTTCCACACGTTTTATAACATTCGGTGGATATGACATAATCATTCTTATTGGATTCTTATATTGTACTGGCAATATTATCAATGTGAATAGGATACACAAAACAACACATTCTATAAGTAAAATCATCTTCTTAACCTCCTACATCCTATAGAGCATTGTAAATACACTTAATCATCTGTATGTGTATTAGCGTGACATCCACCACTACATTTACCTGCCTGTGCACTTGGGCATGTAGCTGCTGCCGGACAACCAATACACCGGTTACCCTTTTTCTTTTCCTTTACTATGTACGCAATTGCTGCACCTACAATGAGCAATATCACCACTACAACAACAAAGTTTGTCATACTAATACCTCTTCTAATTTATCATTTATAACATAATTCCAATCTTAGTTATTTGCATCAAACTATATTTCATAAATACGCTACATTTTAGTTTGCACTTAACTTATACTCTGCAGAAAACTTCTTCTCATTTCTTACAGTAATACCAACAATAATTGCTACAATCGCGATTACAGCGATAAGACCCGGAACAAAACCTGTACCAAGTGCACCAGTTGTGATTAATGTACCAATCTGATATACCAAGAAGGCAATCACATAACCTGTTGCAAACTGTAAACCAATACCGCCCCAGAACCATTTCTTATCCTGTATTTCTGAGTTCATAGCACCCATCGCAGCAAAACATGGAGGTGTGTATAAGTTAAACATAAGGTATGCAAGTGCAGCAACCTTAGTAAGTCCCATCACTGCTGCAACCTCATTCGAACCACTAACCAATGCTAATTCTTCTGTATCAATAAAGTTGGTAATTGCATAACATACTGCAAGTGTTCCTACCACATTTTCTTTCGCGATAAAACCTGTGATTGCTGCTGCAGCCAACTGCCAAGCACCAAAGCCCAAAGGAACTAACAATACCGCAAATGGAGAAGCAATAGAGGCAAGGATGGATGTATCCTCCATTCCCTCTTGCACAACCTGGAACTGCCAGTTAAAGGTCTGCATAATCTGAACAACTGTGTTACATACAAGGATGATTGTACCAGCCTTAACGATGTATGCCTTACCACGTGAAAGCATAGAAAGTGTTGCTCTCTTAAGGCTTGGAAGCTTATACTCAGGAAGCTCAATAATGAAGAATGACTTTCTGTACTTATAACCTGTAACCTTGTTAACTAATAATGCTCCTAATAAAATCAACAAAACACCTACAAAATACATCAATACCGTTACCCAATTAGCATCAGAGAAAAATGCTCCCGCAAACAAGGCAATAACTGGTAATTTGGCACCACATGGCATAAATGGAGTAAGCATTGCAGTTGCTCTACGCTCTCTCTCGTTACGAATTGTACGACAAGCCATAACACCCGGAATCGCACAACCTGTACCAATTACCATAGGGATCACAGACTTTCCTGAAAGACCAACTCTCTTAAAGATTGGGTCAAGTACGACCGTAGCACGAGCCATGTAACCACAATCCTCTAACAAAGCAATCAAGAAATACATTACCATAACAAGTGGAAGGAAACCAACAACGGCACCAACACCACCGATAATACCATCAACCAAAAGTGCCTGTAATACCGGAGAAGCATTCTCTACCTTACCGGCAACCCATTCCTGGAATGTCTCAATCCATCCTACTAACCAATCGGCAACCCATGTACCAACTGTTGTCTGTGAAACATAGAATACAAACCACATAACACCGGCAAAAATCAAAATGCCAAGAATTGGATTAGTAATCACCTGATCAATCTTATCTTGTACGTTTGTATCCTTTGTATGCACCTTACGTTTCTCAACATCCTTCACAATTCCATTGACAAAGTCAAAACGCTTTCTATCTGCCATTTCGACCTGAGCTTTATCTTGCAAATCGATATCTTCCTGTATGAAAGGAGCTTTCTGTGTTGCACCTTTTAAGGAAACCGCCTTTGCTACAACATCCTTTAAACCATTATCACCGGATGTAGTAGAAACTGTTTCTATCACTGGACAACCCAACTTCTCTGACAAAGCTTCTACATTAATTTCTGTATCCTTCTTCTCATTGATATCACTTTTATTCAATGCAACTACCATTGGAATACCAAGCTCTAACAACTGTGTTGTAAAGAATAAGCTACGGCTAAGATTCGTCGCATCCACAATGTTGATAATCACATCCGGATTCTCATTCTTCACATATGTACTTGTAACACTTTCTTCTGAAGTAAACGGAGACATAGAGTAAGCACCCGGCAAATCGACTGCAAGCAAGTCCTCTCCACCATCATAAAAACTCTTCTTAATTGAACTTTCCTTCTTCTCTACTGTCACACCAGCCCAGTTACCGACTTTCTCACTTCTACCGGTCAAGGCATTGTACATAGTAGTCTTTCCGCTGTTAGGATTACCCGTCAATGCGATTCTCATCATTTCTTCCTCCTAATAAACCATTTAGCTACGCTTAACTCGAGTTAGTTCAGACTAACCATCATTTATAAAAAATAGTGACGTTCCATCACTATCAATTACACAAAGCAATCACAATAAAATCTGATACATTATACTACAATCGCCGATGCTAATTCATTATCAATGCTATATCTGGCATCCTTAATTGCAACAACACAATTCTTCTTCTTTCTTGAAACAACCGTGATTGGTTCACCACTATAACAGCCCAAAGAAAACAAAAATGCATTCAACTCCTCATCATCTGTTGCAATTTCTTTAATTATATATTCTTGTAATAGATTTGATTCTGCTAATGTCATATCCATCTTATTCCTCTGTTCATACATATTCCACGGGACACTGCAGTTAGTTCTCACTAACTCCAATTAGGAGTGTAATACTTTTATTTTGAAATGTCAACCTTTTTTTACCAAAAAAACTCTGCACACATTAAGCGTATGCAGAGTTCTATCTTTTTATTAAGCTCTATTCAATTCCATAAATTTCACAAATTCATCCTGTGGAACCGGCTTAGAATAATAATATCCTTGTATATACTCGCATTCCAAATCAGAAAACTGTTTTACCAGATTCTCAGTCTCAACACCTTCTACAACAATCTGCAAATTCATTGCTTTGATCATTCGAATTGTATTCTCAAGTACAATCTGTAATCTTGGATTATCCTCCACATCAGTAAAGCTCTTATCAAGTTTTACAAGATAGAGTGGCAATGACGCAATTCTCTTCATATTAGAATATCCGGTACCATAATCATCTAAAGAAAAATGAACCCCTGCATCATTCAGTTGCAACAGATTATCCATCATTGTCTTTTGCGAATAGGAAGCTGCCGTTTCTGTGATTTCCAAATTAATCTGATCCGGTCTGATATGATATTTCTCTACCATCTCAAGAATCTTCTGCGCCATATTACTTTGCATACATTGTACTACCGACAGATTGATTTCAATATAATCTAAACCTAACTGTTTGAAGCTGTCACTTGCAATAAACTTGCAAACTTCTTCTAGTACAAACTCTCCAATTCTATGTATTGCTCCACTCTTCTCCGCCGCTGCAATAAATACATCCGGTGGAATAAATCCATACTTCTCATCTTTCAAACGAAGCAATGCTTCTGCCGAACGGAAACACCCTTCCTTTACAAAATAGATAGGCTGATAATATACTTCAAACTTATGGTTCGCCAATGCCGCTTCAATAATCGGATCAATGTCTCTTCTTAGGTCATAATATGTTTTTGTATAAAGATTAGACGCATAAAGCACTTCACCATTACAATGCTTTGCATTCAAATCTTCACCAAATGCCAACAGTGCATCCATGTCATCGATATCTTCCGGACACTTCGTAATGCAGATGCAGGATACCAGATTCAAATCCATCTGATTCAAGGCTAAGTCTTTTCCGATGAACGAATTCATCTCCTGCGCTACTTTTTCTACCATGTTAAAATGCGGTTCCTCTACCACAAAACGAAACTTACCATCTGATATATAATAAAGCTCAGCACCAAGCCCCCGACGTCTGTCCAAAGAAATCATCTTCTCTGCAATTATTTTTTTCACATCAACAGTTGCATCATAGCCCAACATATCTTGTAGTGACTTATAATTCACAACATTCAACATAATGATCTGCATTGGTTTTTCATTCATAAACGCACGTTTCATATCATCTGCATAGGCACTCAATTTTAATAATCCTGTTTCCGGATCCATTCTCTCTTCCGGCCTTTGTATCAACATTGCGATGAACAAAATACCAATTGCATTCGCAAACATTTCAATAACATGCTTACTGAAAATCATCTGTAAGACAACGGCTGTCATAATGAGCGGAAAAAGTGCAAACAAAGCCTTCGCACGTCGTTTGCTCAAAGTATTCCTATACTTGTACAGATAAGCTATACCATAAATTATATAAAATGCTGCCACTGCGTATAACACAAAAAATGCATCACCGCGCGTATACATCTCATTCTCATCCAGATAATAGACAATCGGGTGAAAACAATTCACAATCATCAAGACTGTCACAATCAAAGTTGGCAAAGCAAATATCACTTGCTCTACATGATTCTTCTTGAACTTATGTGCCGTATCCGTCTGCAACGCAATGTATATGATATAAACCGGCGTTAGAAGACTATGTAAATACAAATACAAAGTATGTGCAATATGTTTACCAACTATATGACCTGTACCCAGATTGTCAAAACTCACCGCACATATATCCGCTACTGTTGTAACCAGACACAAAACAATCATACACATAAAATAGCGATTCAATTTTCCTCTTGTCATCTTACGCATAACCGTTGCAGCCATGACAAATGCAAACACCATAAATGCGCAATAATCAAAATATGCTATCTTTCCCATACGCGTACTCCCGAGCAATCCGTTGCTCTTCTTACAATCATTTAACAACTACCTATATTTTGACATATTTATAAGATTATTACAATCATTTTATTGAGTTTTCGCACAAATTTTGAGCCTTTTTATCCTTATTATATGTAAAATGTGAAAAAAATGAAAATCAACAAAAAAAAGACTTGTGATTTTTGTCATTTCCTATATAATACTCTATAGATTTATTAGGAGGAATTTAATATGCCAAAAAGAACAGATATTAACAAGGTACTCATTATTGGTTCCGGTCCTATCGTAATCGGACAGGCTTGTGAGTTTGACTATTCCGGTACACAGGCATGTAAAGCTTTGAAAAAGCTTGGCTATGAAATTGTATTGGTAAACTCTAACCCTGCTACTATTATGACAGACCCGGAAACTGCAGATGTAACATACATCGAGCCACTTAATGTGGAGCGATTAGAGCAGATTATTGCTAAGGAGCGTCCAGATGCTTTACTTCCTAATCTTGGAGGACAGTCTGGACTTAATCTTTGTTCAGAGCTTAATCAGGCTGGCATTTTAGACAAATACAACGTAAAAGTAATCGGTGTACAGGTTGATGCAATCGAACGTGGCGAGGACCGTATCGAGTTCAAGAAGACAATGGATTCTTTGGGAATCGAAATGGCACGCAGTGAAGTTGCTTATACCGTAGAAGAGGCTCTTGAAATTGCAGAGCGTTTGAATTATCCTGTTGTACTTCGTCCGGCATACACTATGGGTGGTGCAGGCGGCGGTCTTGTATATAATAAGGAAGAATTAAAGACCGTATGCGCAAGAGGTTTACAGGCAAGCTTGGTAGGACAGGTTTTAGTTGAAGAATCAATCCTTGGTTGGGAAGAATTAGAAGTTGAAGTTGTTCGAGACTGCGAAGGTAATATGATTACTGTTTGTCTTATCGAGAATATTGACCCATTGGGTGTTCATACCGGTGACTCTTTCTGTTCAGCTCCAATGCTTACAATTTCTGAGGATTGTCAGAAGCGTTTGCAGGAACAGGCATACAAGATTGTAGACTCTGTACAGGTTATCGGTGGAACTAACGTACAGTTCGCTCATGATCCGGTTTCAGATCGTATCATTGTAATCGAGATTAATCCTCGTACATCTCGTTCTTCTGCATTGGCTTCTAAGGCGACCGGTTTCCCAATCGCTTTGGTATCTGCTATGTTGGCAACCGGACTTACTTTGAAGGATATTCCTTGCGGTAAGTATGGTACTTTAGATAAATATGTTCCAGATGGAGATTATATTGTAATCAAGTTTGCACGTTGGGCATTCGAAAAATTCAAGGGTGTTGAAGATAAGCTTGGTACTCAGATG
>SVEJ01000045.1 GCA_015057435.1 Lachnospiraceae bacterium | reverse complement strand
TGACCCCGACTATTGTGTTTTGAGATTTAACGCAGAAAGCGGAAGATACTATTGTGATTTGAAAACAGAAAGTTTTACAATCGAGTAATATAAATTTCATT
Organism: Lachnospiraceae bacterium; assembly: GCA_015057435.1. Lineage (GTDB taxonomy): Bacteria > Bacillota > Clostridia > Lachnospirales > Lachnospiraceae > CAG-590. The sequence continues at coordinate 19,772 of SVEJ01000045.1, read as the reverse complement.
AGTAGAGCATGTGAAAATTTCAGTTTGTAGAATTACATGATGGAAATATTTTAAAAAAGGGAGTAAAAATATAACAAAATAAAAGGAGAGAAGACAATGGCAAAAGAGTTGGAAAAGAATTATAACCCTTCGGAAATTGAAGACAGAATTTACAAGAACTGGTTAGACAAGAAGTACTTTCATGCAGAGGTGGATCGCAGTAAGAAACCATTTACAATTGTGATGCCACCACCAAATATTACTGGTCAGCTTCACATGGGACATGCACTTGACAACACCATGCAGGATATCCTTATTCGTTATAAGAGAATGCAGGGCTACAATGCTTTGTGGCAGCCAGGTACAGACCATGCGGCAATTGCTACAGAGGTTAAGATTATCGAAGCGTTGAAGGAAAAAGGAATTGATAAGGACGATTTGGGTCGTGACGGATTCCTTGAGAAGGCATGGGAATGGAAGGCTGAGTATGGTGGACGTATCATCAATCAGTTAAAGAAGTTAGGTTCTTCTGCTGATTGGGATAGAGAGCGCTTCACCATGGATGATGGCAACAATGATGCTGTAAATGAAGTATTTTGCAAGTTATACGAAAAGGGATGGATTTATAAAGGTTCCCGTATCGTTAACTGGTGTCCGGTTTGTCAGACAACCATTTCTGACGCGGAGGTAGAGCACGTAGACCAGGATGGTAACTTCTGGCATATCAACTACCCAATTATCGGTGAAGAGGGAAGATATGTAGAAATCGCTACCACCCGTCCGGAAACGTTACTTGGCGATACTGCAGTTGCAGTGAATCCAGAGGATGAGAGATATCAGGATATCATCGGTAAGATGTTACAGTTGCCTTTGACAGATAGACAGATTCCGGTTATCGCTGACCCTTACGTTGATAAAGAGTTTGGAACAGGTTGCGTAAAGATTACGCCTGCCCATGATCCTAATGACTTTGAGGTTGGAAAGCGTCATAACTTGGAAGAGATTAATATTATGAATGATGATGCTACCATCAATGCATTGGGCGGTAAGTATGCAGGTATGGACCGCTACGCAGCTCGTAAGCAAATGGTTGCTGACTTAGAGGAAATGGGACTTCTTGTAAAGGTTGTTCCACACAGCCACAATGTGGGTACGCATGACAGATGTAAGACTACTGTTGAGCCATTAATCAAGCCGCAGTGGTTTGTGAAGATGGAAGACATGGCAAAGCCAGCATTAGAGGCTGTTAAGAAGGGTGAACTTAAGTTAATCCCAGAGCGTATGAATAAGAACTACTATAACTGGTTAGAGAACATCCGTGATTGGTGTGTATCTAGACAGCTTTGGTGGGGGCATAGAATTCCTGCATATTACTGTCAGGATTGTGGAGAGATTACAGTATCAAAGACGTCAGTTTGTACTTGTCCAAAGTGTAACTCTTCTAACATGAAGCAGGATGAGGATACATTGGATACATGGTTTTCATCAGCACTTTGGCCATTTTCAACACTTGGCTGGCCAAAGAACACAGAGGAGATGGATTACTTCTTTCCAACAGATGTGTTGGTAACCGGATATGATATCATTTTCTTCTGGGTAATTCGTATGGTATTCTCATCTATCGAACAGACCGGAAAGTTACCATTCCATACTGTATTGTTCCACGGTTTGGTTCGTGATGACCAGGGACGCAAGATGAGTAAGTCGTTAGGAAATGGTATTGATCCATTAGAGGTTATTGATAAATATGGTGCAGATGCACTTCGTTTCACATTGATTACAGGTAATGCACCGGGTAACGATATGCGTTTCTATTGGGAGCGTGTTGAAGCAAGCCGTAATTTTGCTAATAAAGTATGGAATGCTTCTCGTTTCATTATGATGAATATTGAAAAAGCAGATGTGAAGGATGTAGACCTTTCTAAGCTTACATTAGCTGACAGATGGATTTTATCCAAGGTTAATACTTTGGCAAAGGATATGACTGAAAATCTGGATAAGTACGAGTTGGGTATTGCGGCTTCTAAGGTATATGATTTTGTTTGGGAAGAGTTCTGTGACTGGTATATCGAGATGGTGAAACCTCGTCTTTACAATGATGAAGATGAGACGAAGGCTGCAGCGCTTTGGACCTTGAAGACAGTATTGATTAACGCATTGAAGCTACTCCATCCATATATGCCATTCGTAACAGAGGAGATTTTCACAAATCTTCAGGATGAAGAAGAATCTATTATGGTTTCTGAATGGCCGGTATTTACTGAAGAGTGGAACTTTGCTGCAGATGAAAATGCAGTAGATACCATTAAGGATGCGGTTCGCGGTATCCGTAACTTACGTGCAGAGATGAACGTTCCAAACAGCAAGAAAGCAACGGTATATGTTGTTTCTGAGAAGGAAGCAGTTCGTAATATCTTTGAAGATGCAAAAGTTTTCTTTGCGACATTAGGCTTTGCTTCTGAAGTGTTGGTACAAAACGATAAGACAGGTATTGCTGATGACGCAGTTTCTACAGTGATTCAGGATGCGGTTGTTTATATGCCGTTTGCTGAGCTTGTGGATATTGAGAAAGAAGTAGAGCGTCTTTCTAAAGAGCAGAAGAAGTTGCAGGGAGAGATTAAGCGTTGTGAAGGTATGCTTAATAATCCAAACTTTGTGGGTAAGGCACCGGCTGCTAAGATTGAAGAAGAAAAAGCAAAATTAGAGAAATATAAAGGTATGCTTGAAACTGTAGAGGAAAGACTTGCACAGCTTAACAAATAATGAGATGATAAATGCAGTCTGGGAGACGGGCTGCATTTGTTGCACGTAATCATGAAAAATATATGAGATATAAGATGATGGGTGAAAAATATGGGGTTAAGGTTAAATAGGCAAAACGACAGGGACAGGAAAATTGTACCTCTTCCGGCCAGAAATAAAGAATATGACGGTGTTAAACAAGACGGGAAGACGGTTAACCTATATGGCAGGGAAAAAGAGGATCTGTCACTTGAATTGTTTCAGGAAGAAAATGGAAAGCATGAAGACGCAGATTACGATAAGGTGGAGCTTACAATTCATAGAGACGTCAATCCGTGGGATCGACCTGTAGAAGATGTGTTAGATAAGACAAAATCATTTAGCCGGGCGATAGATCATCGTACACAAAAACAAAAGGTGTCGGAAGAACAGCATCCGGTCTTATTAATATCCTTTGTGCTTATGATCACTGCCTGTTGCGCAGGCATCGTAGTTCTTGCGTGGATTCATATGTTGGAGGTAATTGATTTGTATTACAACTTGCGCAATGCCGGTTGGATGGGACTTATCATTCTTGCGCTAATGTGGCTGGATGTCATTTTAGTAACTGCACTCTTTAAAAAGAGTGGTCCGTTGGTTGGTACGCTGGTTCTTTTTCCGTTTGCGTATCCTTTAAAAAGAGGTTATCACACAAATGGACACAGTGTTACCGGGTGGTTTGTATGTATTGCAGGTGTCGTTGCAGTAATTAGTGCATTTGTTTCTTTTTGTATGGGGATGCGACAATATGGATCGGCTTTCTTTGAACCAAATGAACGGATTCGACATGAAGTGGGAATGGCGTTAGATACTGAAATAGATCAGAGGACTTTTGGTAATTATATTCAGAAATTAATGGATATAGAGTATTACTCATATGACAATGTAGATAGAAAAGAATATGTGCAAATAGGCGGAACGACGTATTTCACATTTCGGGATGGAGCATATGTAAGAACGGAAGGTGAACCTGTCGAAACGACATTTTTAATGAAAAAGAATAAGGATTATCGGTATGAGTTATATTCGGTCACGCTTGGTACAACGCAATTGAAGGGGAAGGACTTAAGCCTGTACTGGGATGAAGTTGTAAAATAAAAAAGGAAATCTGCTTGACAGGTTTCCTTTTTTTATATATAATTCGCTTTAAAGCGTTAAAGTTTTAACGCGTTTAAACTTTGAAGTGAAAGCGTGAATGAATTATGAAAGGGAGAAGAAGAGATGGCAATTAAGATTTTGTTATTAGTTGTATTTTTTGCAGTGATGATAGGTGTTGGAATTTATGCCAGAAAGTCCACATCTAATGTCAACGATTTTGTGTTAGGAGGAAGAGGTGTTGGTCCGTGGCTTACAGCATTTGCTTACGGAACGTCATATTTTTCTTCGGTTGTGTTTGTTGGATATGCGGGACAGTTTGGATGGAAGTATGGTCTTGCTTCAACTTGGATTGGTATTGGAAATGCTGTAATAGGTAGTTTGCTTGCATGGCTTGTACTCGGAAGAAGAACAAGAGTTATGACACAAAAACTTGATGCGAAGACAATGCCGGAGTATTTCGGAAAACGTTTTGATTCAAAAGCGCTTCGTGTTGCAGGGTCTGTGATTGCGTTTGTATTTTTGGTTCCTTATACAGCTTCTATCTATAACGGTTTGTCTCGTTTGTTCGGAATGGCGTTCAATATCGATTATAAAATTTGTATTATTGTAATGGCACTTCTTACCGGGGTTTATGTTATTGTAGGTGGATATATGGCGACGGCATGGAATGATTTCATTCAGGGTATTATCATGTTGATTGGTATCTGCGCAGTTATTGTTGCAGTGTTGAATGGACAAGGTGGATTTTTGAATGCAGTGAAAAATCTTTCGTTAGTACCTGCTGATAATGCAGTTCCTGCATTGGATGGTGCAAGCGGATTGTACGCAAGTTTCTTTGGCCCGGATCCTGTTAATCTTGTAGGTGTTGTAATTCTTACATCACTTGGAACGTGGGGACTTCCTCAAATGGTACATAAATTCTATGCAATTAAGGATGAAAAAGCTGTTAAGACAGGAACAATTGTATCAACATTTTTTGCAATTGTTGTAGCAGGTGGATGTTATTTCCTTGGTGGTTTTGCGAGATTGTTCGATGTGCCGGCAATTTATAATGAAGATGGAAGCATTGTATTTGATGCAATTGTTCCGCAGATGTTATCCACATTACCTGATTTGTTGATTGGTATTGTGATTGTGTTGGTATTGTCAGCATCTATGTCTACATTATCATCGCTTGTTATGACATCAAGTTCTACTCTTACACTGGATTTTTTGAAGGATGTTATAGTGAAGAATATGACTGAGAAAACACAGCTTGTTGTTATGCGAGTTTTGATTGCAATGTTTATTGTTTTATCAGTTGTGTTAGCACTGAATCCTCCGACATTTATTGCACAATTGATGGGAATTTCCTGGGGAGCACTTGCGGGAGCATTTTTAGCGCCGTTTATGTATAGTTTGTATTCTAAGAAGATAACAAAGGCTGCTGTTTGGGCAAGTTATATTATTGGAGTTGGCCTTACGGTTTCTAATCTATTCTTGAAATTCATTGCATCACCAATTAATGCAGGTGCTATTACAATGATTGCAGGATTGATTATTGTGCCGATTGTTAGTTTTATAACACCTAAGATGAACAAAGATTATGTGGATAATATCTTCTTATGTTACGAGGAAAAGGTAACTGTTAAGAAAACGCGTTCTTTAGAAGATTAAGATAGGCAAAAAGATATGTTTAATAAATGTTGAAATACCCATATATTGTGGGTGGCAATTTGAAAAAAAGACGATGTTGTGATATGTGACAATATCGTCTTTTTTAGTTGGAAAAAGTTGGAAAATAAAATGCAACTTATTTGTAAATTGTGTTGTTTTTTAAGTGAGATTTCATTGCAATTTCACGGTTTTTGTCCTATAATGCTTACATATATAGCCTTTTTTTAGGCGTAGTAAGGGTAGGATTGAAGAATTAATATTAAAACGGGAGGAATGAAAGAATGAAGAAAAAGAGTTTCAAGACGATGAGTCTTATACTCACAGCAGTTATGATTTTATCATCTGTGAATCCTGCTGCAGTTGCAGTTGCTGCACCGGCTGATAGTGCATACGAAGCACAGGATGTGGAAATTGTAACAGAAGAAGAGACTTCAGAAACAGTGACTGAAGAAGCTACAACGCAAGAGGTGGCAACGGAAGTTACAACACAGGAAGTTACAGAAACTATAACGGAAGAAGAAAAAGAGTCTGTAACGGAAGAAGTTACAGAAGCTGCTACACAGGCGGAAGTTAGCACGGAAGCGGCAACAGAAGCTCCGGCTGAAGAAGTAGCGACAGAAACTGCCGGAGAGAAGGTGGAGGCCGAAGAAGTAGAGGTGGAGAAAGAGCAAAAGAGAACTATAACGAATGGTTCAGCACTGCTTTCTACACAGATGCCGGATGCAGCATTGTTAAATCTTGTTGCAAACGCAATTTCTAAAACAGCTGCGACAGCAACGGTAGATGACCTTGTGAACTATAATGGTTCCTTGGTGTTATCATCATCAGCTGTTAAGAGTATTGCCGGACTTGGTCTTGCACACAATGCGACAAGCATTGACATTAGTGGATTATCCGGTGTTACTGCAATCCCGGACAATGAGTTCCAGGCATGTGCATTTACAACATTTAAGATGTCAACGAAGATTAACAGCATTGGCGAGATGGCGTTTTATGAATGTAAGAATATGACAACCATTTACACAGGTTCGTCGAAGAATACGTTGCCTAGCAACTTGACTTCTGTAGGACAGAAGGCGTTTGGTAATTGTGAAAAATTGACGACAATTTCAATACCGTATTTACAAGATGAGGGCGCGGTTGGTATGTTCCAGTTCTGTCAGAATCTTACAAGTGTTACATTTGGTTCCGGTGTTACAAGAATTCCGGTTGCGATGTTCTTATCAGCGGGTACGAATTCTACCGGAATGAAAGTTTCGTTTACGAACGCGACGAGCCTAGATAAGATTCTTGGTGAAGCGTTCTATAATGCAAAGTTTGCGGAAGCAACAACGATTGATTTGTCCAAGTGTACGAAGATGACAGGTATTGACTCATCAGCATTCCGTTCGTCAGTGAATTTGAATGCAGTTGCTTTGCCTACAAGTCTTACATCTTTACAGATTGGTTCTTATACGTTTGCCGATACAGACATTACCGCAATGTATACAGGAAGCGCGGTTAAGATGGGCATCAATATGCCAAACTATATTACATCACTTGGTGATGCAGCATTTTATAACTGTCAGTCAATTACGAAAGTTGTACTTTCTACAAAATTACCTGCAATTCGCGATTATACATTTGACTGTTGTGAGAAGCTTTCACAAGTTACGAATAATGGAAGTGCTTCATCTGTTACATGGATTGGTGATGCAGCGTTTAGAAGTACAGCAATTATGGATACAAGCTTCATGTTGCAGATGACAAATCTTACACAGATTGGACGTCAGTTGCATGATACATTTGATAACGGAGATTCTACTGTAGACGTGGAAAGAATTCCTTATGGAGGTTTGAACACAGATCCGAAAAAAGAATTCACTATTAACGATGCGAATCAGAAATTTTATAATAAAAAGCCGGTTGGTAGTGAGGTGTTTACAGATTGTACACAGTTAAAAACTGTCGAGATTCCGGGCTCAGTAAAAATTATCGGAAACAGAGCATTTTACTTTGAGGAGCCATCGGTAGTGGATTCTGTTATGTGGGCTACAGCACAGACTCCTATTGCCGGAACAACTCGCAGAACTTATGCAGAGGCATTTTGTCTGAATGAAAGTTTAACACAGGTAGTCTTGCCTGAAAACAAGGGCGAGTCTCTGATTATTGGTCCTGCTACATTTTCAGAATGTTATTTGCTTGAAAAGATAGGTAAACTTGGAAGTAGCAACAATACATTGCCAAATACTATATCACAACTTGGTAATTTGGCTTTTTATGGATGTATGACATTGCCGGAAATACATATTCAGGCATATAATGGTGCGGAACCGAAGTTGGGAACACAGATGTTTGAATTTTGTTATTCGCTTGAGAAAGCGACATTGCCAAGCCAGACAACGAAAATCCCATACAATTTCTTTGCAGGATGTCCGATGTCATCATTTAATTTTAACGAGATGACAAACTTGGTGGAGATTGCACAGTTGGCATTTGTTGGTAATCAGTTTACAACGATAGATTTATCGAATTGTAACAAGTTGCAGATATTGAACGCAGGATGTATTGCATACAATGACTGTGTGAAGAAACCTCAGTACATGAAGGGTGTGCAGGATTATAGAATCACACCGGCACCGGGAACAAGTGCAAAACTTAATACAGTAATCTTGCCGACAACGCAACCGGCAGGAATGCATTTTGATACAGGTTTATTCTATGGACAGGAATTGTTTAAGACATTGTATAAGAAAGGTAGCACGGTAAATAATCAGGTTGTGATTCCTTCATATGTGCTTCCGCACAAGGGAGATGCACAGGGAATGTTTGGTTATTCAGGTGTTGTCAAAGTTGTGTGGGAGGCTGATACAGATGCATCAGCAGCTGACAATCGTTGGAAGGATGTTGGTCCATATGCGTTTATAGGTTGTAAGGGTATTGTGGATGCCAAGGATGTGTTGCCAAAGTATTTGGTAAATATTCAAAGAAGTGCATTTACAGAGTCTTCAATTGTCTCTGCAGATCTTTCCTCATTTACAGATTTAGCAGTTATCAGTTCAGGAAGTGCTACTTCTACAGGCGTTTTAAAAGGTGCTTTCGCAGCTTGTCCGTTGCTTGCTACAGTAAAACTTCCGGCTACTACGACGGCCAAAGACGGTATTGCGGTTAAAGAGGAGACATTTAAAGAGTCAACTACATTAAAGAATGTAGATTTGGGAGCAGCAACATCGCTTGATAAAAATGCATTCGCAGGATGTACTGCACTTACAGCTATTGATCTTAAGAATGTTAAAGTTGCCGGAGAATATGCGTTCGTAGAATGTGAGAATCTACAGAGTGTGAAATTCGGCAATGTTGAAAAAATCGGCAATTATGCATTCCAAAAGTGTTCGTCTCTTGTGTTGACGAACACACCATTGCCTGATTCCTTGACAAAACTTGGTAATTATGCATTTTCTGAAGCAACAAGCTTAGGAAAGGTTACGTTTGGTTCCGGTATAGAGGAGATTGGAAGTAATACATTTGCAAAGTCAGGAATTACAAGTGTAGATTTCACAAGAGCGGCTGCATTAAAGAAGATAGGAACCAATGCGTTCGCGCAATCAACGATTAAGACTTTTGATATTTCAGGTACGCAGGTGGAGCTGATTCCGAATAAGATGTTGTTCGATTGTGCAAACCTTACAAAGGCAACCTTTGGTGAGGAAATCGTGTACATCAGTGATAATGCAATTGCAGGTTGTCCGGTGTTTAAGACGCTTTCGTTCTATACAACAACAACAGTAGATGAGAAAGTTTTCTATACAAAGGGCTCTAATACGAAGATGTATACAGGACAGATGAATACAGGCGCTAGTAATGCCAACATTACAATTGATGTGTTGGCCAATACTCCGGATAATGTAATTATTCCGTTAGATAGAGAATTGGATTTCCCTTATTATGTTAATAAGAAAGGTACATCGAATATTCACTATGTTTGTATCCTAGATAAGGCTGCACCAACGGACTTGACAGTAGAAGAGCATCTGTTTTTAAGTGCAAAGACAAATGACGGATATTACAAAGTAACGAATTCGAATGATGATAATAACAAGTATAAGGTAAGTTCACAATATTACGAAGCTTTACCGGCTGCACCTACAACAACAGTTACGAACAACAGAGTGGTTGACGTAATTCGTGTAACCGGATTGAAGGAATCAGGGAAAAGAGATCTTAGATTGAAGATCTATGCTGATGTTCAATTTGTAGTAGAAGATAAATCCGGCGTTACATATAAAGCTTCTCCTTTCAATGCAGAGTATAAGATTACAATTCAGGACCCTCAGACAACTGCTTTATTGTATCAAGACTCAAAGCATGCAGTTACGATTCCTACAACAAGTAACATTCAGGTTACCAAAAAGAATATGAGTATTCGATACTTCTATGATTTGGTGGATAAGGTTCAGACAGGAGCAAAACAGGATAATTACAATGTTGTGATTAAGTCAAGCAATCCAAACGTATTGGCAGTGGGTACTTCTACATCTGCTTCTAGTGCGTCCGGTACATGCGAAACGAACATCAAAACAGTGAGTGATTCGAACAAAGGATTTTATGTATTCCCTAAGGCGTTAGGTACAGCTACGCTTACGATTTATCCTGCCTTATATGATGAGTCAGAGAGAGAAAAGCATAAGTCGGTATACACGTTTACAGTGAATTCGAATATTCAGTCGTTAACGTTGGAAGTTCCGTCTGAGTATAAGAATAAGATTAATCCGGGAAGTGCATTCTGCGTATTCAAAGAGTACAAGAACTATTTTGATCAGATATGTAACAAGGATAATATAGCTCAATTTACAAAGCTTACGAATTCTAAGATTACATTTACATCCAGTGCACCGGATTATGTAAGTGTTGACCAGATGGGTAATGTAAAGATATTAAAAGCAGATCCAACATCTAAACAGGTTGTTATTACAGCAACATACCCGGGTGCAACGAGTACGACGTCAAAGAAGATATCCTTGTCTGTTAAATATCCTGAAGTGAAGACTAACACGACGATGACGGATAATTTGACAGGCTCGAAGTTTGCAGTAACGAAAAAATCAACAAAAGACTTAGAAGGCGAGGTAACATACGAAGGTCCGACTAATAAGAAGAGCAAGACCGTAGTTATTCCTGATACAATTGCTGTTAACGGCGTGAAGTACAAAGTTACTGCAGTTAAAGATAAAGCGTTTAAGGGTAATAAGAAGGTTAAGACTGTTAAGATCGGTAAGTATGTAAAGAAGATTGGAAAAGAAGCATTTTCAGGTTGTACGGCATTAACGAAGGTAACAATTGGCAATGCGGTAGAGACAATTGATGAAAAGGCGTTTTATAAGTGTAAGAAGCTTAAGACGGTTTCTATTTCTTATAAGAAGTCGAAGTTGAGAATGATTGGTACAAGTGCTTTCCAAAGTTGTGTGAAACTTACAAAAATCACACTTCCAAAGAAACTGAAAACCATTAACATGAAAGCTTTCTACGGATGTAAGAAGTTAAAGACAATTACGGTGAAGTCTACTGTTTTATCTTCTGTTGGCACAGATGCATTAAAGGGTATCTATAAGAAAGCTACGATTAAAGTTCCTAAGAAACAATTATCGAAATACAAGAACTTGTTTAAAGGAAAAGGACAGAGTAGTTCAGTTAAGATTAAAAAAGGCTGATAAAAAAGGCTGACGCAATATTGCGTCAGCCTTTGCTGTTGCTTTACACAAGTACTTAAAAGAAAACTCTTTTGCTTTTTTAATTTGTGAAAAGTTCGTAACCGGCAGTTTTCAATGCTTCTAAAGCTTTTTCCTGGTCACTGGTTTTTAGTACAATAAATGCACTCTGGTCATCAGAAGTTAATCCGTACATATACTCTACATTTACATCTACATCTGAAAATACAGCAAGTAAATCGCTTAATTGACCGACTTTCTGGGTTAGCTTCACTGCGATTACATTAGATACTTTTGCAGAAAAACCGGCATCTTTTAATACTTTTACAGCCTTTTCGTAATCTGTAAGAATAAATCTTAACAATCCATATTCACTTGTATCTGCCAAAGAAACAGATTGGATGTTAATATCATTATCTTTTAAAACCTGGGCTACTTCTTCTAAACGTCCTGCGCGATTTTCAATAAATACTGTTAATTGTTTGATAAACATATATAACCCTCCTTGTGTACAATCATTGCAAAACTTTAATATAAGTTTTGCAATGATCTATAATCTATTAACGTGTAAATATTTATACTAGTTTACGTTTGTCGATAACGCGTACAGCTTTACCCATACTGCGTTCGATTGTCTTCGGTTCTACGAGTTTAATCTTGGCGTTAAGACCGATTCCCTGGTGTACGGCGTGTTCAATCTTACGTTGCAGATTCTCGAGTTCTTTGATCTCGTCGGAGAAGAAACGTTCTTCTACTTCTACTAAAATCGCTAATGTATCTTGGTGGTTCACACGGTCAACGATAATCTGGTAGTTTGGTGTGATTCCGTCTACAGTCAGAAGTGCAGCTTCTACCTGGCTTGGGAATACATTGACACCACGGATAATAAGCATATCATCAGAACGTCCTTTGAATCGACTGATTCTTGCAGTTGTTCTTCCGCACTTACATACTTCATGTGTGATGCTTGTTAAGTCCTTGGTACGGTAACGAATCATAGGAATACCTTCCTTCGTTAAAGTTGTGATAACAAGCTCACCGGTTTCGCCGTCAGCAACCGGCTCAAGTGTATTAGGATCAATCACTTCAGGATAAAAATAATCTTCAAACACATGTAATCCGGCATGGTACTCACAGTCATTGGCAACACCGGGACCCATGATTTCAGAAAGACCGTAGATATCATGTGCTTTGATACCAAGACGTTCCTCAATCTGCGTACGCATGTTTTCTGTCCAAGGTTCTGCACCATTTAGTGTTGCTTTTAATTTGATCTTATCTTTGACACCCATCTCCTCGATTACCTCAGCAATATGCATGAGATAAGAAGGTGTACACATAAGACCTGTTGCTCCAAAATCAATCATCATGTCAATAAGTTTTTTTGTGTTACCAACGGACATAGGAACTACAGTAGCACCTAAGTGTTCTGCACCGTAATGTCCTCCAAGACCACCTGTAAAAAGACCGTATCCGTAAGCAACCTGGATGATGTCGTCACGACCAAGACCGGCCATGGCACAGCAACGTGCTACACACTCAGCCCATACATCAATATCTTTTCTTGTGTATCCAACAACAGTAGCTTTACCTGTTGTACCGGAAGAGGCATGTACACGAACGATTTCGCTAAGCGGAACAGCAAACAATCCGAAAGGATAATTGTCTCTTAAATCATCTTTTGTTGTAAATGGAAGCTTGGTGATATCTTCGATGCTAGTGATTTCACTAGGCTCCACACCGGCTTCTTGCATTTTTTTACGATAAGGTTCAACATTGTGGTAGACACGGTTGACCACTTTTTTGAGACGTGCACCCTGCAAGTTGGTCATTTCGTCACGACTCATACATTCTCTTGCTTCATTCCAAATCATGTTTTCTCTCCTTTTGATGTAAATGTAGGGCATAGGTTTTCTCCCTTATGCAATACGGATATTTTATCACATTTGAAAGAACTAGAAAAGAAAAAGTGAAGAAATGGTTGATTTCCGTGTACACAAAAAATATAATAAAGAAAGTGATACAGGGAATATGGAGGGATACAATGACATTTGCGGAGAAATTATATAATCTTAGAACACAATATGGCTATTCTCAGGAAACGTTGGCTGAAAAGTTATGTGTAAGTCGTCAAGCGATTTCGAAATGGGAGATGGGTACTACGCTACCTGAGACAGAGAAGATGATAGCAATTAGTGATTTTTTTGATGTTTCTATCGATTATTTGTTGAAGGAAAATTTTATAGTTAATAAAGGTGAGAACTTAGATCGTGTAGTAATGAAATTCCTTGGATCAGCCCAGGATATGGATAAGATTTCAAAGGAACTGGTTGATATTATGCGTGATGGAATGATTGATGATAAGGAAAAACTACGAATGGACGAGATAGTGGATACCCTGGACGCTATTACACAGATTATTAATGAAATCAAATTAAAGATGGATATGTGACAAAAATTATCAAGCGAAAGCACGAAGTGTTTTCGCAAAGCAAGTAAGAGGCACATCGGGAATGCTCGCATTCTAAGATGTGCTTTTTACTTGCTGGGTGAAAGCGCGCTAGCGCTTTCATTTGATAATCCTACATCACTGAGCAAGCAAGAGCTTGCGATGTGAAAGAGCGTTAGCGATGTGAAAGCGCGCTTGCGATGTGGCGTTTCCTTTCTTCAAAAACCATTGACAGTTTCTGTGTAATAAAGGTAGAATACAGAAGAATGTGCGTCATACGGGCATTGCTTATAAGGATGATTGAGTGAATAGCTAAAAGGAGAGATATATGATAAAAGAATATTTGATTGCATTTTTTATTTCTATGGTTCCGTTGATTGAGTTGAGAGCAGCAGTTCCGTATTCACTGGCGATGGGTCTTCCTGTTGTTCCGGCATATATTGTGTGTATTCTTGGTAATATGGTTCCGGTTCCGATTATCTTTTTGTTTGCCAGAAAGGTGTTGGAATGGGGTAAAGACAAAAAAATTATAGGTAAGTTTTTTACATTTTGTCTTGAAAAAGGACATAAAGGTGGAGAAAAGTTACAGGAAAAGGCTGGAAAAGGATTGTTCTGGGCATTGCTTCTTTTTGTTGGAATTCCTCTTCCGGGAACAGGGGCCTGGACGGGAACGTTGGCTGCAAGTATTCTTGATATGGATTTTAAGTCAAGTGTATTGGCAGTGTTATTAGGAGTAGTGCTTGCGGGTGTTATTATGGGATTGGCAAGTGCAGGTGTTTTGGGTGGTCTTGGCGCTATATTTGGATAGGATAGGAAATTCATTGACAAGATTGCATAAAATGATTAGACTAAAAATGATGTGAATATATCATTTCATCAAATAAAGGGAATGGAGGTATGTACTATGATTAAGATTTATAGAACTGAAAATAGCAAAATTGGAGAAGAGCATGCCTTTGAACCCGGTTCATGGATTCAACTTACAGATCCAAGTCTCGATGAGATGGAGATGATTTCTGAACGATTTGAAATCGATATTGCCGACGTGCGTGCCGCGATGGATGCGGATGAGAGTTCCCGTGTGGATATTGAAGATGATTATACTTTGATACTTGTGGATATTCCGATTATTGAGATCCGTAATGAACAAAAGGCATATACGGCAATTCCGCTTGGTATTCTTTTGTTGGATGATTATATTATTACAATTTGCGCAGAAGAAACACCGGTTTTGCAGTACTTTGTTAATTCCACAGTCAGAGAATTTAGCACAAAGAAGCAAATGCGCTTTGTTTATCAGATTCTGTATCGAACATGTATGGTGTATCAATTATATCTGCGTACGATTGACAGCAAGAGAACAGAGATTGAAGAACGAGCACAAGAAGACGTGAAAGAAGAAGATTTGGTGACACTACATGAGTTGGAGTCGAATCTTGTATACTTTGCCACTTCACTTCGTGCGAATGGTGCGGTTATAGACCGTTTGTCAAGATATAGCCGTGTGCGTCAGTTTCCGGAAGATAAAGACTTGTTAGATGATGTCAAAGTCGAGAACGGGCAGGCGATTGAGATGACGATTATCTATCGTGATATTATACATGGTACAAGAGAACTTCTTTCTAATATTATTGATATTCGATTGAACAATGTAATGAAGTATCTTGCTGCAATTACAATTGTTATGGCAATCCCTAATATTATTTCAGGATTTTACGGAATGAATGTGGATGCAAGATGGGTTCCTTTACAAAGTATACCATTTGGCTTTTCGATTATCTGTGTCGGAACAGTGTTGCTTTGTCTGATTGTTTTAAAAGTATTGAAAAAGAAAAAGATGATATAAGAAAACGACATGTGATATCCGGTGGATGTTACATGTCGTTTTTTTCTGGGTTAATATCTTAGTGTATTTTGTGAGATTAGCACTTCTCCGGTTCAGGATAGTCTACTCCAAAAGTTTCCACTGTCATAGATTGAATCTTTTGTTCTACAAGTGGCTTATCACTGTAATTTGTTTCTACACATGCAATCTTGTCTACGATATCAAGACCTTCTGTCACTTTACCAAATGCAGCATATTGTCCGTCAAGGTGTGGTGATGTCTTATGCATGATAAAAATCTGTGAACCTGCAGAGTCCGGCATCATGGAACGAGCCATAGAAAGAACACCCGGTGTGTGTTTTAAGTCGTTTGCAAAACCATTCATCGCAAATTCACCTTTGATGCTATAACCGGGACCACCGGTTCCGATGCCGTCCGGGCAGCCTCCCTGAATCATGAATCCTTTGATGACACGGTGGAAGATAAGACCATCGTAATATCCCTTCTTAACAAGAGAAATAAAATTATTAACTGTGTTAGGTGCGATTTCTGGATAAAGTTCCGCTTTCATAACATCGCCATTTTCCATTGTAATTGTAACAATTGGGTTTGCCATAATATTACATCCTTTCTTTTCGTTGTGCTTGTTTTGTTATTATCTGCCTGATACAAATGATTAAGTGGTTTGTCAGGCAGTATCACATGACATTTTAGCATTTCTAAAATCGGTTGACAAGGAAATATGATAAGAATAGAAAAACCAGCGCAATTTACATAATAATATGCTTGCGAAAGTAGGCAGAATCAACTATAATTAAAGTAATTATGGTGATTTACTATACCTTATTGGAAGGGGATATATATTATGAAGAAGGTAAGTTTTATAGCCAGAAATTTTGGAAAAGAACGTTATCTGACGTATGATATCGCTGCAGATGCAGTGTTTGATGAGGAAGTGTTGGACTTTTTGGAAGAGGAAGAACCGAAGGGTCTCGTTCCGATAATTTATGAAGAGAGTGAAGAAAAGGAAACATTTTCTTACGATGTCACGGATAAGATTCGTTTGTGTGAGTTATCTGGTCAAGAGATTAATGCAGAGATGGTTTTGAAGGTGATGCGAGGTATCGTGTTATCTTTAATTGATATGGGTGAATACAGGGTTTCGTTATCATACCTCGTTATGAACCGAAATTACATTTATATTAATTCAGAATATGAAGTTGAGTTTATCTGTATTCCTTTGGAAGATATGGCGGATGAAGCAGATGTGAATTCGTTTTTAAGAAGTTTTATGGCAAATCTTCGTTATGAATCATCGGAGAATGGAGACTACGTAGCAAAGCTTTTGTCTTATATTAATAATTCGGCGATTTTTAATTTGAGAAATTTGCTTACATTGATAGAAGATTTGATGGGTGACTATGGCATTGAGCTTCCGGAAGATTCTTCTTCGGATATCTATGTTGATTATCAAGAAATCTTTGATGATGACGATGATGAAGATGATGAAGCATTTATGGCGGCAACAGCATCGCCGGAAGTGAGTGAACCATCTGCTGAGGAAGCGATTACAGAAGAATCGAAAATAGAGGAAGAAGAGTCTGTAGTGGAAGAACCGGAAGCAGAGGCAGAAGAGCCTATAGCGGAAGAACCGGAAGCAGAGGAAGAAGAGCCTGTAGCAGAAGAACCTGAAGCAGAGGCAGAAGAGTCTATAGCGGAAGAACCTGAAGCAGAGGAAGAAGCACCTGTAGCAGAAGAATCTGAAGCAGAGGAAGAAGAGCCTATAGTGGAAGAACCTGAAGCAGAGGCAGAAGAGCCTATAGCGGAAGAACCTGAAGCAGAGGAAGAAGAGCCTGTAGCAGAAGAACCTGAAGCAGAGGAAGAAGAGCCTATAGCGGAAGAACCGGAAGCAGAGGAAGAAGAGCCTGTAGCAGAAGAACCTGAAGCAGAGGAAGAAGCACCTGTAGCGGAAGAACCTGCGGTAGAGAAAAAAGAGCCTGTGGCAGAAGAACCTGCGGTAGAGGAAAAAGAGCTTGTGGCAGAAGAACCTGTGGTAGAGAAAAAAGAGCCTGTAGCAGAAGAACCTGCGGTAGAGGAAAAAGAGCTTGTGGCAGAAGAACCTGCGGTAGAGGAAAAAGAGCCTGTAGCAGAAGAACCTGCGGTAGAGGAAAAAGAGCCTGTAGCAGAAGAACCTGAGAAAGAGGAAAAAGAGCCTGTAGCAGAAGAACCTGAGAAAGAGGAAGAAGAGCTTGTAGCAGAAGAACCTGAGAAAGAGGAAGAAGAGCTTGTAGCAGAAAAACCTATGGCAGAGGTTGAGAAAACGAAAGAAACAGCAATTGAAAAATCGGAGATGCACAGTTCTTTAGAAGAAGCACAGAAGATACAAGAAGCAATAGCATTAAAGGCGGTAACTGAAGTTCCGCTTGAGAAACCAAAAGTGAAGTTCAAAACAAAAGAAGCTGACATGCCGACAGTTTCTTTGGATTACGAATTAGATGAGTATCTTGCCGAAAGAGAGCGAGAGGTACATGTAGCGAAGTACGAGGAATCAGGAATTAAGATTAGAAAGAATGTTAAGGTGAATCGTGCAAGTATTGTAAAGAGTAATCAAGAAGAGGTTAGCATAGAAGAAGCGGTGGTTGAAGCTGCAACGACGGTTTTACGTCCGGAAGATGCACCGGTTTCATTTGGGATGACTGTAGAGCCTATAAAAACAACGAAGCCTCCGAAAGCAAACCCATATCTGATTCGTGTGAATACAGAAGAAAGAATCATGATTACAAAACAGAATTTCAAGGTTGGAAAAGCAAGTATGGGTGTTGACTATACTGTTAAGGGAAATGGTGCGGTTAGCCGTGTACATGCTATCATTTCTTCCAAGGAAGATGTGTATTATATCAAAGACAACAAGTCAACGAATCATACAGTTGTGAATGGAAGAAGGCTTGAAGAAGGTGAAATCGAGCAATTGACGAACGATTGTAAGATTATGATGGGTAATGAAGAATTTGTATTCAAGTTAGGATAAAAGAATATATGAATAGAAACAACTCCCTTGATAATGAGGGGGTTGTTTTTTATCAGTGATGTTAAGATAGACAGGAGGAATAAACAGTATGGTGAAAGCGGTGATCTTTGACATGGATGGTGTGATTTTTGATTCGGAAAAACTATACCGTAAGCATTGGATGATTACGGCTGAAGAATATGGAATACCACAAGAAGTTATGAGAGAACTTTGTAACCTGATAGCAGGAGCAACAAAAGAGCGAAATGAGAAGTTAATGAAATCGCGTTTTGGAGAGGATTTTGACTATATGGCATTTCGTGAAAAAACAATGACCAGAATGGATCAGGATATTTTAGAAAACGGTGTGGAACTGAAGCCATATGTTGTGGAATTATTGGAATATTTGAAGAAAAATCAATATCGTATTGGTCTTGCAACATCAACACAAAAAGAGCGAGCACAGAGGAATTTGTTAAATGCGGGTGTTTTGGAATACTTTGATGAAATTGTATATGGCGGCATGGTTGCAAATGGAAAGCCGGCGCCGGACATTTATCTTATGGCTTGTGAAAAGTTAGGTGTTTTGCCTGAAGATGCAATCGGAATAGAGGATTCAATTAATGGGGTGAAATCATCTTTTGCAGCCGGATTACAGACGATTATGGTAATTGATTTGATAGAGCCAACAAAAGAGATAGACCCTATGACACATCACATATTTACCTCGTTAAAAGAAGTACAAGAATTGTTAATGCAGGAATAAATGTATGCTTCACATCATATATTGGACTAACAGGTAATATGGGAGTGTGATGTATGAGTATAAGTGCGAAGATAGGAATTGTAACAAAAGGATTGATTATTTCTTATGCAGTGACGGGTGTGTTGTTGTCCCTTCTTGCATTTTTAGTATACCGATTTGGATTGGAGGAAAATATAACGGATCTAAGCATTACGGCAATATACGTGATTGTGACGTTTTTGGGTGCGTTTTTTGTAGGAAAGAAGGTAAAGGAGCGAAAGTTTTTGTGGGGATTTCTGCTTGGCTTCTTCTATATTGTCATTATTTCTCTGGTTGCGATTGCGTTAGGGCAAGCATTTGATGTGGCAAGTACAGCTAATTTATCTACAGTTGCGTTATGTATTGGTGGCGGATTATTAGGGCTTACTAGACAGACTAAATGCAACCCCAACACTTAACCATCGTTTGTCATAGAAAACGCATAAAATCAAGGGTTGTAACAGTTGAAAAAGCAAGAAAAAATATAGAAAAATAGAGTTTTGAATGAA
>SVEJ01000003.1 GCA_015057435.1 Lachnospiraceae bacterium | reverse complement strand
GCGGAATAAGAATTAGGACTAACAGTCATCTGTTCATCCATTAACTTTTATAGTATCATACCAACTTTTCTATTTTTGAGAATGTGGTATCACATCATTGACTAATATACATTTCTTTCAATTAATATCTAAAAAATATACTCTACAGATGATTTTCCTATACTTTATCAGAAAATCGGTTTATAGTAAGGAAGAAAAACTTGTAACGTTTCTTTAACTGGATTGTCTAACAGTTTGAAAGGACAAAAGAAAGGTGGTGAATGACTTGCGTAAGGTGAAAACAAACAAAGGAATGACAGAGGATATTTTACTGGCAGAGTACGAAGCGGTTTACCGATATGCATTGTCCATTTGCCAAAATGATACGGAGGCACAAGACCTTACACAGGAAACCTTTTTAAAAGCAATACAGGCATCAGACCGGTTTGAAGGTAAAAGCAGCTTGTATACATGGCTTTGCACTATACTGAAACATCTTTGGATTAATAAATGCAAGAAATCAAACCGCGAGGTTTTGGAAGATGAGAAAATGGCAGATATATCATCTCCGGGCAAGACGATTGAACAAATGATTACAGAAAAGGATTTCTCAAAAAAAATCCACTTCGTGCTACACACCTTGGATGAACCTTATAAAGAAGTGTTTTCCCTACGAGTCTTTGGAGAATTGCCCTTTGCAGATATTGCTAATCTCTTTTCAAAAACGGAAAGTTGGGCAAGAGTGACGTATCACCGAGCAAAGAAAATGATAACAGAACAGTTAAGGAAGGACGGATGGTTATGAAAAAGGAAATGGATACTGTTAAGGAATTACAATGCGAAATAGTTCAAGATTTACTTCCTCTTTATCATGATGATGTTGTAAATGCGGTGACAAAGGAGGCCGTTGAACAACATCTTGAAACATGTGCAGACTGTACACGGGAATATGAAGAACTATGCGCTGAATTACCACAGGAAAAAACAGATAAAACAATTACCAAATCTAAGTTTAATATTATGAAACATCATATTAAAAAGAAACAAAATATTCAGACATTTTTTGTTGCGCTTTTATCATGTGCGCTTGTTGTTCTAGTCGGATATGTTTTGCTTTATATACCAATTGTTCCAATCAAAGATAGTGAGGCGATGGAGATTCAGGCAGCATACAAGATAGAGAAGAAGGATAAAACATTCCTATTTTTTGTATTCAAGCAATACAAGGCTTACTCAGGACCTATGCAGTGGAAAATGCAAATCGAAAAAGATGGAGGCAACACTGTTTTAAGTGCCAACATGAAGCGAACAGTTCTTACCTCTGTTGAGGGTATCGGGTCGACAGATATTGATTGGATTGAAATAGATCAGGATACTGAAACAATTTCTTTTGCAGGAAAGACGATATGGTCGAAAGAAGAAAACGGAAAAGAAGATATTCCGGAATACGTCAAGGAAATTATCTATTTGGACGATAGTTCCCAGGAATACGGTATCGGAATAGATGATGAAGAAATTACAATTCAATATGATAATATTGGAAAATACATCACTTGGAATTTCAACGGAAATGAGATTTGTGAAGGATATTATGAATACGCACCATCGAAGTATTTTGAGGGAAGCATTATAGAAACGAATGCTGACTACATGATCATAGAACCTCAGATAAAGTATTGGATAAGGAACATTTCAGATAAAATCTATGTCTCCAAGAAAACAGAAGATGGAACGACGGCAGATGACTTTAAAAATGTCAAAACCGGAGACTTGATTGGCGTACTCTTTTCCGGAGACATGCCGGCAAAACCGGACTACACAATTGATGAGGTTATTCGTATCGAAACTATTCCAAACGAAAAATAAAAACACTATAGTGAAAACTATGTTCAGAAATCCAACTTTTTATCATGCAACTTTTGCAATGTGCAATCTGTATTTCTAATAGACAACAAAAGAAAATGTCTATATAATACACCAAAACACATCACAAAAGGAGGACTTATCATGGTAAAAGAACGTAATATTGCACTTTGCATCTTGTTCACTATTCTGACATGCGGTTTGTACGGTATCTATTGGTTCATCTGCTTAACAGACGAGACGAATAATGCATCCCGCTCGACAGGAACAACCGGAGGAATGGCATTCCTACTATCGCTTGTTACATGTAGCATTTACTTATATTACTGGATGTATAAGCAAGGTGAGAAATTAGAATCTGCCAAGGCTTCAAGAGGAATTCCGACAAACGGCAACAGCGGTATCATTTACATCATTCTTACATTCTTCGGCTTAGGAATTGTATCTTATGCACTGATGCAAAATGATCTTAACAAGATGGCACAATAATATAATGACGAGCTAAAAAGGGTAAGGAACTGCATAGTTCCTACCCTTTTTCTATTTTTCTTATATTTATGCACTTTTTTGCATATTTTTTCCAAAAACTGTAATTACATTTTATCCATATTGCTAATAGACAGGTGTCTATCGATATACTATAATATATGTAATTATATCTTAATCATGGGTTAGTAGACTCAATGGACTGTTTCTACTCCACGATTTCAAAGATGCTGTTCATTATCCAAGGAAGGAGGTAGATGATATGCTGAATCTGAATCATGTGTACAACTATTATAGTAGTCAGATTACGCAAACGCGCAACAATCAGCGTGTTCAAGCGAACAAACGCAACGATCTAAAAACTGTATATAACAATATGGTAAAAGAGAATCAGAATTCACCATTCTATAAGTTTACCTTCTCTGACGCGAACCAGGCATTTGCCATTGGAATCAAAGAAGCAGCTTTGGCATTAGAATCCGAAAGCCGACTTCTTAGCGAGGGTTCTGAGCAACAGACGCATATGAAAGCTGTATCAGATAACGAACATGTTGTATCAGCATCCCTAGTTAATTCTAATTACGGCGATTTGCCGGAACAGCTATCGATTCAGGTAGACTCGCTCGCAACACCGCAGACGAATGTTGGTACCTACTTCCCTTCGAATGAAGCATCCATTCCAAAAGGTGATTATTCCTTCGGTATTGCAGTAGGACGCAATCAATACACCTTCCGATTGAAGGTCAACGAAGGTGATACTAACCAACAACTGTTACGCAATCTGGCAGGCTCTATCAATGAAAACAATATCGGCATCAGAGCTGCATTACGTAACAATCGATCTGAAGGCACAACCGCATTAGTATTACACTCAGAAGCAATCGGAAAACCGAATAACGGTGACCTATTTTTCCAATTTGATGAAGCTTATTTAGAAGATGATATCACTTCTTTGCTTGGTATAGATCACATTGAATCACTTCCGACCAACGCTGAATTTTATATTAATGATACATTGCATAGTTCAATCAGTAATAGAATCTCACTGAATCACGCAGTGGATATCGACTTGCTTGCCAAGAGTGACGAACCGATTCAAGTTCGATTGGTTCCGGACGAAAGAAAAGCCGCTGACCAGATTAAGACCTTCTTAGACAGCTATAATCAATTAGTTGATATTGCTCGCAACGGAAACCAAAAAGGAGCAACCAAGCTGTTCCGTGATATAACAGGAATTGCAAACAGACACAAGAACGAGATTGAAGCGGCAGGTCTTACAATTACCGAGGATGGTTATCTGGCACAGGAACAAGATGTCAATCCGCTAAAGCTTCAGGAATTATTCGACGAGAAGAATTCGTCATTCCGAAAAGATATTGCGAGAACAACAGAGAAGATGACACTGAATCCATTACATTATATCGATAAAGTAGTTGTTACATATCCGAATACGAACACGAATTATCCAAACCCATATTACCCATCGAAGTATTCCGGATTACTGTTTAACGATTATTCATAATGCTTCTTCAACATTCATTTTATGAAAAGAGGCGTGCAAAAATCACATTTTGCACGCCTCTTTTATCATTCTACTGTTTTCTCCAAGTTGCAGGATTCATTAATACAAGTAACGGGAATATTTCCAAACGTCCTGCCAGCATATCAAACATTAATACGTATTTTGAAAAATCTGAAAACAAATCAAAATTCTTCGTCGGACCCACTTCAGCTAATCCCGGACCAATATTGCCTACCGCTGACGCAACTGCTGTGAAATTGGTTGTAAAATCATATCCATCCACACTGACTAGCAAGAGCGATACCACAAACACTAACAAGTATGCAGTAAGGAATACATTCGCCGAACGCAACACATTATGTGCCAACGGTTTGTCATCCACCTTTATAATCTTCACATTTCTTGGATGACACAATTGACTCATTTCCTTTTTAAATGTCTTTAAATAAATCAATATACGCGAAACCTTAAT
This sequence comes from Lachnospiraceae bacterium, assembly GCA_015057435.1. Classification (GTDB taxonomy): domain Bacteria; phylum Bacillota; class Clostridia; order Lachnospirales; family Lachnospiraceae; genus CAG-590. The sequence continues at coordinate 98,070 of SVEJ01000003.1, read as the reverse complement.
ACCACCACTTGTACTACCTGCACAACCACCGATAAACATCAAAAGAACAAGTATCGTCTTCGACAATGCCGGCCATATATCAAAATCTGCTGTAGAAAATCCAGCTGTTGTTATAATAGAACCAACCTGATGAAATGCATAGCGAAAGCTTTCTTCTAATGCAAGACCACTTCCCTTCAAATTACATGTAATCACCAATGTAGAAGTTACAAATATCAACACATACATTTTTACCTCTTGAATAGAGAAGGCATCTTTCAATCGTCGTATAATCAAAAAGAAAAAGAAATTGTAGTTAATTCCCGCAAAAAACAAGAATACTGATACAACATACTGAATTGCCGGCGAATATCCCCCTATAGAAGTATTCCTAACGCCAAATCCTCCTGTACTCGTGGTTGTAAATGCCGTACAGACAGCATCATATAACGGCATACCCGCTATCACCAGACATACGATTTCTAATGCTGTAAGAGAAAAATATATCGCATACAGATAATACGCTGTCTTTTGAACTTTAGGAGCAAGTTTTCCGACACTTGGTCCCGGGCTTTCTGCTCTCATCAAATGTAAATCCTGTCCGCCCGTTAACGGAATAAGTGCCAACATAAAAACCAGTACACCCATACCACCAATCAACTGGATAAAACAACGCCAAAAATTCATACAATGCGACAAATCCTCAACACTACTAAGAATAGATGCTCCCGTTGTTGTAAAACCGGAAATACACTCAAATATAGAATTCGTAAAGCCTGGTATCTCCTTGCTCAAGTAAAACGGAAGACAGCCACAGACCGAAAGCAACAACCAGCTCAATGCTGTAATCACATATCCTTCTCTTGCATATATCGCTCGATCCTCCGGTTTCTTTGCAATCAGCAAAACACCAATCGTAAACATCGCAAGTGCACACGCAAGAAAATACTTTCCACTATCTTCATGATAATAGATAGAAACCATAAACGGAACTAACATCATAGCAGCCACCGTATTCAATATCCATCCCAACATATAAACTATCATTCTCGTATTCATTGTTGTCTATTATTCCTCCGAAATCATCTGCATCATTTATACTAAAATATCTGAAAGATTCGCCAAACCTTTTAGCGTTGTTATAATCAAAACACGGTCTCCGGATTCAATCCTGTCTTTACCACTTGGTGTAATAATCTTACCCTTTCGGAAAATAGCACCCACCAACAAGTTCTTCTTCAGATTCAAATCCATCAAAGGTACACCTACGACCTTGGAATCCTGATTCACCTTGAATTCAATCACTTCAACCTGGTCATCAATAATTCTATACAAGGTTTCAATATTGCTTCCAAATGAGTTCTGCAAACCGCGAACATACTGTATAATCGACTTCGACGTAATATTCTTCGGACAAGCAATTGTTCCAACCGGCAGTTCGCCAATCACCTCTTCAAAAGCAACTTTATCCACTTTCGTAACAATCTTTGCTTTGCTTACTTTATTGGCAAATAGCGATAACACAAGATTCTCCTCATCCATATTGGTCAAAGAAACAAATGCATCTACCTCGTCAATTCCTTCCTCCAACAAGACCTGTCGATCTGTCGCATCGCCATTGATTATCAACGTATGTGGCAATAACTCACTCATTTTTTCACAATGCTTGAAATCTCTTTCTATAATCTTCACTCGAATTCTCGACTCTTCTAGTTTCTTAGCAAGGTAGTACGCAATTCGGCTACCACCAATCACCATAACATTCTTAATCGGTTTCGCTTTGATTCCAATCTTCGACAACAATGAATGAAGTTCCGACGGTGGCAATACAACATACATCTTATCTTTTGCTTTCAAAACAGTATTACCATCCGGAATGATAACTTCACGGTCTCGTTCAATCGCACATATAAGCGTCTTCCCATGTACTTTTTTCGAAAATTCGATAACAGTCATGTTATCCATCGCAAAGTCTTCCGGAAGCGATAACTTAATCAGATTGGCTCTTCCTTTTCCGAAAGTTGTAAAATCCAACGCACTTGGAACTTCTATCAGATTCGCAATGCCTCTCGCACATGTCAATTCCGGATTAATCACCATGGATAGTCCCAATCCCTCTCGCAAATAATCCATCTCGTTTACATATTCCGGATTACGAACTCTCGCAATCGTATTACAATTACCTGTCTTTTTTGCCATCAAACAACATAATAGATTCACTTCGTCCTGTGCCGTTACTGCAATTAACAAATCAGCCATCTTAATGCCGGCCTCATCTAATGCATTAAATGTTGTTCCATTCCCCTCGACACCTTGCACGTCCAACGTAGAAATCGCCTTCTCAATCTTAGCACCATTTGTATCGACAATTGTAATATCATGACCTTCTTCATCTAATTGTTGTGCAAGTGTATATCCTACCTTTCCACAACCAACGATAATAATCTTCATAGTATCCTCCTACTTATTAAATAACCTTATTGTGCATATTCCTTCATCTATACCTAATCATCTATTATAACACAGTTTTCGGCAAAATAAAGATGCACATTCAAATGATTTATATTATTTTAAAATATCATGAAATAAATGTGAAACGATTCTTGCGAATAAAATTAATTAATTCTATAATAGACATCAGAAAGATTAAATATTACAAAAGAGGAGATTCTATATGCATTTACTTATCATCGCCATTTTACCGGCTATTTTTTTAATGTTTGTAATATACAAATGTGACCGAATTGAAAAGGAACCAATCGGATTAGTACTAGGCGTCATGGCACTCGGCATGCTCTCCGTCATTCCGACTGTCATCTGTGAGCTACTTGCAACTGCAGGAATGGACTTAATCATTCCGCAAGGAAGCGTGCTTTACAAATTCATTGACGCATTTTTCGGTGTTGCATTAATAGAAGAATTTTGGAAATTGGTCATGGTTCGTCTGTTCATCTGGAAAAACAAAGCATTCAACTACCGCTTCGATGCTATCGTATATTGCGTAGCTTCCTCTCTTGGATTTGCCTTGCTTGAGAATATTCTGTATGTATTACAAAGCGGATTCGGAACCGGAATTGCCCGTGCTATCATTTCCGTTCCGGGACACTGTACATTCGCAATTTTCATGGGATATTTCTTAGGAAATGCCAAATTATTCGAAGTAAAAGGACAGGTCGGAAAATGTTGGCTATGGACATTTTTCGCATTACTATTCCCAATGTTACAGCATGGCTTCTTCGACTTTTGCTTGTTCATGGAAAATATCGTTCTTACTTTGATATTTTTAGGATTCATTATTGTATGCGACGTAATTGCAATTGTAAGAATTGCAGTTAGTGAAAAACAGGATACTCCATTCTACGTACTGAAAAAAGGAGATCGTTGGATTTCCAATCCGGAATGGATGCAGATGGCTGCAACAACGTTGGATGTGCAGATGCCGAACATCCACTACAAATAAATCAATCTCTGCCTTTGCATGCCATACAATATATCCCTTACCCCACTACCACCTTGGCGGCGAGTGTAAGATTATTCAAAAACGGCAGAAAATCCTCTTCCAAACAAGCAGCAACCTGCTGATTGTTACCACTTCCAAGAGACTGTCCTAGATTCGTAACCGCTGTTATCATTGCCTTACGGTCGATATAACTGCTACTCGCACTCAACAATGGTGCACATTGGTTATACACTTCAATCTCCCAGTTGATTCCATTGATAATTTCATTGAGAAATTCACCTGTGTCTGATTGTTCATTCCCACGCAATTCTTCAATCATGGCAGAAACTGCCGGAATTAATTTTTCACTATACTTGATTAATTCTTGCAATACTTCTAATTGCAACTGTTCTCTTTCATCCATATCTTCCTTCTCCTTCCTATCCGTAGATACATTCACATGATTCTATCTCAGGTTCATTCCCAACATAACCGCTTTTTACCTTTCGCAAATGAACAATCGACTCACAATGCAATGTATTGACAAACTGATCAATTGCGCATCCGCGAACCACCTGATATCCTCTTGCCTGCAAAATCTCCAGGTCACGAACAAGGCTCGTTGGCTTACACGAAATATAAACCATCTCATCCACACCATAGGCTATAATCTTCTCAATTGCCTTTGGATGAATTCCGTCTCTTGGCGGGTCAAGCACAATAATGTCCGGCTTGTCCGCAATATCATCAATCACCTTCAATACATCTCCGGCAATAAATTCACAATTCGAAAGACCATTAAGGGCTGCATTTTCTCTGGCAGCCTCTACTGCTTCTTCCACAATCTCAACGCCAATCACTTTCTTAGCTACCGGTGCCAACATCTGTGCAATCGTTCCGGTTCCGCTATACAGGTCAAATATCACCTTATCCTTCGTCTCACCTACATAAGAACGGGCACTTTCATAGAGCACTTCTGCACCCTTAGAATTAGTCTGAAAAAATGAAAACGGAGAAATCTTAAACGTCAATCCGAGAATATTCTCGTATATGTAATCTTGGCCATACAATGTCACAATCTTTTCCGGAATGACTGCATCCGAAAGACTGTCATTATGTGTATGGAGAATTCCTGCAATCTTACCATGAAGCGACAAGGACAATAATTTTTCTATCAGCTCATCTAAGAACAAGCTTTTTTCCAGTTCATCCTGTGCCAAATGCTGACCGGAAAGTCCGCTCTGTGTCGTTGTAACCAGATTCACAAGAATATCCTTATTCGATGCACTTTGGCGAACCACCAAGTGACGAAGCACACCTACATGCTGCATTTTCTTATAAAACGGAATCTTTTTCTCTGTATAAAAATCCAAAATCGTACGCAAGATCTGATTATAATCCGAGTCAACTATCGTACAGGAATCAACCGTTACAATATCATGAAAACTGCCCTTCTTATGCATACCAAGTGCCAACGGACCATCCTTATACGCATCGCCGAACGAAAACTCCATCTTATTACGGTAAGCCTCTTGTACCGGACTTCCTTTAATTCCATCCCATACATAGGAACCTTCCGGCAAAACACTATCCAACAATGCCTTAACCTGTGCCTCTTTAATTCGAAGCTGTTCCTCATACGAAAGTGTCTGATAGGCACATCCGCCACACATACCAAAATGTGGACAGGCAGGTTCCTTCGTCTCATACGGAGCCCGTTCAAGCACTTCTAAAAGTCTGCCCTCTCCGCCTCCTTTTCGAAGCTTCTTAACGGAAAATCGAATCTTTTGACCTTCCATTGCACCTTTGACACTAATCGTTCTTCCCTCTATATTCACATATCCTTTGTTCGGAAAAGCATAGCGTTCTACTACACCTTCCAATACCTGACCTTTTTTCATCTCGTCAATCCCTTTTCTTTTTATCTATATTCCGATACATTTACGTAAACATTACAACACAAGCTATATTGGCGTCATTTGAATAATTCTTCATAAAACATACCAAGAGAAGACTTTAGAATTCCTCTTGAATAATGCAGTTCTCCTTCTCTGTCTACTTCTATGAGCATGTACGTGCATTTCCTTCCATCCTGTCTCGGATACGAAATACTTCCCGGATTCAAAATGGTAACCTTTTCTCCAATTTCAAGATATGGTCTGTGCGTATGACCAAACATCACAATATCATATCCATTTTCCAACGCATATTCTCTTAACTTATCCACACCATATGCGACGTAGAAGCGATGACCATGCGTAATAAAAACTTTCTTTCCCGCAATTTCAAAACTGTCTTGGTGCGGCAGATCAAGAAAGAAATCATTATTACCAAGAACCATGTGTGTTTCACATCCAGCTAATTCACGGACATAATCAACATTTTTCTCAACATCACCCAGGTGAATGAACATGTCAATCTCACCCACTTGTTCTATCACTCGCTTTACGTCATCATTTTTTCCGTGAGAATCACTAATTACCAGTATTCGCATCGTTGCTTATCCCTTCCTGCCAACTTGAATGTATCATAATATTCGCCCATAGGCTGTTACAACACTTCTTTTATCATCTCCAGAGCTTTCCCACGATGACTAATCGCATTTTTTTCCTCAGGAGAAAGCTCTGCTGTTGTCTTTCCATATTCCGGAACGAAGAAAATCGGATCATAACCAAATCCATTCTCTCCGCGTTCTTCATATCCGATAATTCCTTCGATTGTTCCTCTTTTCGTCACAACACTTCCATCCGGAAAGGCTGCTGCAATCGCACATACGAACCTTGCTGTACGTTTTTCATCCGGCAATCCGGCCAGATTATCAATAATCGTCTGATTCTTGATGGAATACGGTGTATCTTCACCAAGATATCTTGCCGAATAAATGCCCGGCATCTTGTCCATCGCATCCACTTCCAAGCCGGAGTCATCTGCCAACACGATGCATCCTGCAATCTTGCTGATTTCCGTCGCTTTAATTATTGCATTTTCTTCAAATGTCTTACCATCTTCCACAATGTCCACATCGATTCCGGCTTCCTTCATAGAAAGAATCTCATAGTCCAAATCACCCAAAATCATGCGTATTTCTTTCATCTTACCTTCATTGCCTGTTGCAAATATCAATTTCTTCATCATCTATCTCCTTGATTCAACCAGTTTTTCTCTTAGCTATTGTTCACCTTATGTCAAATTATTCTTGATTGTCATTCTGTCTCTTAGGCGGTTTCGGTCCCATATACTGATAAAAATAGGACTTAATCATACCGTTATATATCTTTCTGTTCTTGGTCGCCTTTCTTCCAAGATAGCGCTCCGCATCCTCATACGAAGTAATGATAAACTTAGACCATGTGTCAAGCTTATCAAATGTCTGCCCGATTTCTCTGTATAGCTTTGGTAAATCAGCCTTATCCTCCAAACGCTCACCATACGGAGGATTGGTAATAATAAATCCATACTTCTTCGGACTGGAAAGCTCTCGCATATCACGCTGTTGAAAATGAATGTGTTCTTCTACCCCTGCTTCTCTTGCGTTTTGCATTGCGCATTTTACAATGCCGGGATCAAGATCATAACCTTGAATATTCATCTTAACATCGCGGATAATCAGATCCTCTGCTTCCGTCACCGCATCATACCATATCTTTTTCGGTGCAATGTTTTTCCAATTCTCTGCAGTAAATTCGCGATTCATTCCCGGTGCAATATTCGCTCCGATTAATGCCGCTTCAATCGGAAATGTTCCGCTTCCGCAAAACGGATCAACAAGAATTCTGTCTTTATTCCATGGCGTAAGCATAATTAAAGCTGCTGCCAAAGTCTCGGAAATCGGCGCTTTACCTACTAATTGACGATAACCACGCTTATGCAAAGAAACACCGGACGTATCTAATGCAATTGTCACCACGTCTTTCAGAATAAAAACACGAATCGGATACTCTGCCCCGTTCTCTTCAAACCAGTTAATGTGATAAATTCCCTTTAACTTGTCCACAATTGCTTTCTTTACAATCGACTGGATATCCGAACCGGAAAACAACTTTGATTTATTCGTTGTAGCCTTCGTCACCCAGAACTTCGCATCCTTCGGAAGATACGCATCCCATGGTAAAGCCTTTGTCCTTTCAAACAACTCATCAAACGTGGTTGCGGTAAATCCTCCTACTTTCACCATAATTCTTTCAGCAGTCCGGATGAAAATATTCGCTTTCGCTATGGCACTCACATCCCCTTTAAAAGTGATACGTCCATCCTCTACTGCCACAATCTCATATCCCAAATCTGTAATCTCTCTCTTAAGCACCGCCTCAAGTCCAAAATGACAAGGTGCAATGAATTCTAATTCCTGCATACATTCATCTCCACATTTATTCTTATCCCCAAAAGGGAATCGTTTCTTTTTCATATTCTTTTTCGAACTTAGTATAACAGATTATCCCATATATTTCATCTAAATTATACATTACTTTGTCAAAGAACCGTTATAATTCTTCATCCCGCCGACACAATTAACCACTTCATAGCCCAATTCATCCAAAATTCTTGCCGCCCGCATACTTGTTATCCCATTCTCACAATAAACAATCAGCATATTCCCTTTCGGTAATCTTACTCTTCTTCCTTCAATAGCATCAAACGGAACATTAATCGCCATCGGAATATGACCATTCAAAAAATCCTCTTTACTTCTCACATCTACAATAATTGCATTGTTCGAAAGTGCCACTCCTAATATTTTTCTTATATTAATATGCTCAAACGCCACCTCACATCACCACGCACTTTTTATTTATAATTATAATATGCATTTTCATCCATTCATGATACAATAGAAGCAACGTTATGAGAGTTTCGCAATTATGAGAAAAAACAAGAAAGAGAGGGCATAACATGGAAGCGTTAGAATGTATCAAGACAAGACGTAGTATTCGTAAATTTAAGGAAGAGGCTGTATCTCACGACACAATCAATGCAATTATTGAGGCGGCAAGTATGGCTCCTTCATGGAAAAACACACAGATTAGCAGATATCACATCGTAGAAAATGCGGATATCAAAAAGGAGATTGCCGACAATTGTGTGTTAGATTTTGAATTCAACCAAAAGACAATTAACCGCGCACCTCAATTAGTTGTAGTGAGCATGATTGAGAAACGTTGCGGTTACGAAAGAGATGGCAGTTTTTCTACTTCTAAGGAAGACCGTTGGGAAATGTACGATGCAGGAATTGCATCTCAGACATTTTGCTTAGCTGCACATGACATGGGTGTCGGAACCGTTATTCTTGGTATCTTTGATGAAGAAAAGGTTGCAAAAGCAATCTCTCTTCCTGACGGACAAAAGGTTGCAGCACTTATTGCAATGGGCTATCCTGATCAAGAATGCGAAGCACCTAAGAGAAAAACAGTAGAAGAATTAGTGAATTACATTTAACATCGCAAGCTCTGCTTGCTCAGTGATGGACAATCGCCATATGGAACCGCTATCGCGTTTCCACACATCGCAATTGCAAGCAATCGCTCGCATTAATTCACATCGCAAGCTTTGCTTGCTCTCCAATATCGCACATCGCAATTGCAAGCAATCGCTCAGTGATGGACAATCGCCATATGGAACCGCTATCGCGTTTCCACAATATAAAGAAGAGACAGGTTCTGAAATGCAAGCATTTCAGAACCTGTCTCTTCTTTATATTGCGGCCCCACTACGTGGTTCCGCATGGCTCACTGTTTTCACATGTTTCCCTTAATCTGCTTATAGATACCTTCTGCATCCAATTCATACTTGTGAAGCAAGTCAAGTGCAGGACCTGACTCGCCAAACTTATCACGCATACCAATCTTATAAACCGGTGCAGGACACTTCTCACAAAGCACATCACATACAGCAGAACCAAGTCCGCCAATAATTGAATGTTCTTCTACTGTGAAAATCTTCTTTGTCTCTTTTGCAGCCTTCACAATAATCTCTTCATCTAATGGCTTGATTGTATGGATATTAATTACTCTTGCATCAATTCCGTCAGCCTCTAACATCTTCGCTGCCTCGATTGCAAAACCAACCTCTAAGCCTGTTGCAACAATCGTAATATCCTTACCGTCTCTTACGGTTACACCCTTGCCAATCTCAAACTTATAATCCGGTGTATCATTGATAACCGGTGCTGCAAGACGACCAAATCTAAGATAAACCGGTCCATAATGCTCATATGCTGCTCTTACAGCTGCTTTTGCTTCCACATCATCCGAAGGATTGATAATTACCATTCCCGGAATTGTACGCATCAATGCAATATCCTCATTACACTGATGAGATGCACCATCTTCACCTACAGAAATACCTGCGTGTGTCGCACCAATCTTCACATTCAGCTTTGGATATCCCACTGAATTACGAACCTGTTCAAATGCACGACCTGCCGCAAACATAGCAAAGCTTGATGCAAATGGAACTTTACCTGTTGTAGCCATACCTGCTGCAATACCTACCATGTTACATTCAGCAATACCACAATCAATATGTCTTTCAGGGAACTCTTTCTTAAACGTTCCTGTCTTCGTAGCTGCAGCCAAATCTGCATCTAATACAACTACATTATCAAACTCTTTACCTAATTCAACCAAAGCATTACCGTAGCTGTCACGTGTTGCAATCTTTTTTACTTCTGACATAATGCTTCACCTACTTTCTCTAAATCTGCCATTGCTACTGCGAACTGTTCATCGTTCGGAGCAGCACCATGCCATGATGCCTGGTTTTCCATGAAGGATACACTCTTACCTTTTACAGTCTTTGCGATAATTGCTGTTGGCATACCCTTCGTCTCTTTTGCTTTCTTGAACGCTTCATCAATTGCGTCAAAATCATGACCATCTATCTCAACTACATTGAAGTTGAATGCTGCAAACTTCTCTCCAATCGGATAAGGTGAACATACCTGATCAATACTTCCGTCAATCTGGAGATTATTGTTATCTACAATCACTACAAGATTATCCAAATTACGGTGACCTGCGAACATCGCTGCTTCCCAAACCTGTCCTTCCTGAATCTCACCGTCACCTAACATTGTATATACACGATAATCTTCACCGGAAAGTTTTGCAGAAAGCGCCATACCCACTGCAACTGAAATACCTTGTCCCAAGGAACCTGCTGACATATCTACACCAGGTGTTCCTTTCATATCAGGATGACCCTGTAACATTGCTCCCGTTTTACGAAGCTTCAATAATTCTTCTTTCTTAAAATAGCCTCTCTCAGCAAGAACACTATAAAGAGCCGGTGCAACATGTCCCTTTGATAACACAAAACGGTCTCTGTCTGCTTTCTTAGGGTCTTGAGGGTCTACATTCATCTCCTCAAAGTACAAATAAGTCATAACATCAGCTGCTGATAACGATCCGCCCGGATGTCCACACTTCGCCGCATGTACAGCAGTTACAATACTTTTTCTGACTTCATTTGCATTTTTTTGTAATTCTAACTTATTCATGCCTTTCTCCTATCTGTCTCAACATTCCCTGTTTCGCTTGTACGAAAGCCTTCTTTTCATACCACATTATATATCACAAAAAATGTCAGACGAATTAGTCATCTGTTCCATATACTATTTTATAAAAGAATAAGAAAAAAGCAAGTCTTTTCGTAAATTAATATAGAAAGAAAAAAAGAGCTGTGCACCATCGGTACAACAGCTCTTCACTTAAGATTCTAAATTTTAATAATTTTCTGCTTTCAACTTAAAATAACTTTGCGGGTGATCACACGTTGGACAAACCTCCGGAGCAGCCTTTCCGATATGAATATGACCACAGTTTGCACATTCCCAAATCATCTCACCATCTCTTGAGAACACCAATCCGCCCTGTACATTTTCTAAAAGCTTACGATATCTCTCCTCATGCGCCTTCTCAATTGCTGCAACTAATTCAAATGAGTTCGCAATCTCTTCAAATCCTTCTTCTCTTGCAACTTTAGCGAATTCGGCATACATATCTGTCCACTCGTAATTCTCACCTTCCGCTGCATCTATCAAATTATCAATTGTACTTGGAACAGCACCGCCATGTAATAACTTAAACCACATCTTGGCATGTTCTTTCTCATTATTCGCTGTCTCTAAAAAAATATCTGCAATCTGGTTATAACCATCTTTCTTTGCCTTACTTGCATAATATGTGTACTTATTACGTGCCTGTGATTCACCTGCAAATGCTGCCATCAAATTAGCCTCTGTTCTGCTTCCCTTCAATTCTGCCATAATATAGCCCTCCAAATTATCAATTTTATTTCCAAAATAGGAATGATTACTATTTTATTATAACACTTTTTTAGAAATACGCAATACCTTTTTTCAAAATTATAAAGTCTTACTTAATGCAAGACATAGTTTTTAATACTAGATTATTATATCTTTCTGTGTTATAATGTTTTTTGTGATAACATTTTTTGGTTTTACTTTTATTTACAGCATATTGGGTTTATAATGTTATCAGTACTTTACTTAAGATTTCAGGAGGATACACATGAGTAATTATATTATTTCTTGCTGTTCTACAGCAGACCTCAATCAGAGTTATTACGATGAACACAAGATTCCATATGCTTGCTTCCAATTTTTTGTTGATGATGTAATGTATGAAGACAACATCGGAAAATCTATGGACTTTGCGGTATTTTACCAAAAGATGCGCGACGGTGCAATGACACGTACTTCACAGGTTAATGCAGAAAGCTATGTTGACATGCTTCGTCCTTACCTTGAAGACGGAAAAGACGTTATACATATCACCCTTTCTTCCGGTATTTCCGGAACATACAATTCAGCTTGTATTGCACAGGATATGTTAAAAGAAGAATTTCCTGATCGTACAGTATATGTAATTGATTCCTTGACCGGTTCCGTTGGTTACGGTTTGTTGGTTGAAACGGCTCGCATGAAACAAGCAGAAGGCATGGATGTACATGCTTTGAATCAGTGGTTATTGGACAACCGCTTGAAGATGAAGTTATGGCTTATGGTTTCCGACCTCACATATCTTGTTCGAGGCGGTCGTGTTTCAAAGGCTTCCGGTGCAATCGGTAATCTTCTTAACATCTGTCCATTAATTGAGTTCGATGCAGAAGGTAAGTTAAATGTGCGCGAGAAAGTTCGTACTAAGAAGAAAGCATTAAAGACACAGCTTGAAAGAATGAAAGAAACCGCAGTTGGCGGCACAGACTACAGCGGCAAATGTTTCATCAGCCACTCTGATTCTTTAGAAGATGCCAAAGCTTTGGCTGCTATGGTTGAAGAAACATTCCCGAATCTCAACGGTCCTGTAGAGATTTCCAATATCGGTACAGTTATCGGTAGTCACACCGGTCCCGGCGCAGTTGTTCTTTGCTACTGGGGCGACACAGATAATGAATAAACATTCTATAACAAAAAAGAACCAACAAATTGGTTCTTTTTTGTTTCTATAATCCATATCAAGTTGCTGAATCTATAAAATCCGGACAAGTTGTTTCAAGATACAAATTCGGTTCTGCACTATCTCCGGTATTACCAACCGTTCCAATCACACTTCCAACAGAAACCTTATCACCCTGTTTCACATTACTTGTCTCTAAGTGCATGTATTTCCACACATAGCCTTTTTCATCTTCAATCACGATATAGTTACCTTTTTCTGTATTGGAACTTACTTCCTTTACGACACCTGAAGCACAAGCGATAATTTCTGATTCTGACTCTGCGAGAAACTCAATACTGATATGTAGTTCCTCACCCTCTTCAACATTGCTTGCTTCTTTCTCCGATTCATGCGAATCATAAGCAACAGCCGTGACATAATACTCTGTCCCTTCCTTAAAAGGCATACAGTTTACATCAACAACTACTTCTTCATCCTTTTCCTGCTGCTCAGTTTCTTTTTGGGTTTCTAATGCATTTGCGGCTTCTACATGATTCTCTTCTTCTTTCTGACCCGCACTAGCGGCCGTACTCTCGTTCACTGCAACATCTTTTTGTTCGCTCTTTGGATTGCTCAGGAAACAAACTGCCACAACCACGCAAACCAACAAAGCACCAACAACCATTCCTACTTTAGCCTTTTTCATTTCTAATATGTTCTTCACTCGTTTTCCAACTCCTATCTCTCCAAATGCAACCGGACATGCTCTCACAAAATGTCGCTCTATGCTACACTCGAGCAATGTTTCAGAATACACTTTCTTTTTGTCAAATCCTAACTCGTGAATCACCTTTTCGTCACATGCAAGCTCAATATCCTGACACAGATAGTAATATGCTACCCATACAATTAGATTAAACCAATAAACAGACGCTAACATAAAAGCAAACGGTTTAATTAAGTAATCCTTTCGCAAAATATGTGCATTCTCATGAGCTATCACACACTCTAACGCTTCTTCACCCAGATGATATGGCACATAAATTCTTGGTTTCAAAATTCCCAGCACAAATGGCGAAGAAATCTTGTCACTTTGATAAACATTCCCCTGATATATGACTGCATCTTGCAAGATTTTACGCAATCGCATATAGGATGCAACACTATAAAGCACCAATCCAAAAACGCCCAACATCCATATACCTAAATAGATTGTTTCAAGCGCGATAGCATTACGAGCAAGTGCTACCGCTTCAACCGAAGCTTGTTGCTGTAGATATGCATTGACCGACACATCAACCGCTTCAATTCCCGAAGCAAATGTAGGTGCAACACCTTCCACTGTACTTGGAACAATCAATTCCTTCACCGGTATCAGACTAAAGACACTTTCAAACGAAATTGGTATCGCCAAACGGATTCCCACCAGGCCCCAGAGAATACCTCGTATCCACTTTGGTGCCTTAGCAAGAAACGGACGCATAATCAAAATCGCAAGAATCAACCAGGATGCCGTTACACTCATATTAAACAGACGTAAAAACAAATCCATCATTTCCTTCATCCTTCCTGATATGAATCAATCATATTCCTGATTTCATCTATCTCTTCCCTGCTTAACTTCTTGCTCTTAGAAAATGCTGCAATAAATGCCGGGAGCGAACCTTCAAATGTTCTCTCTACCAACTCGTCTATCTCTGCAACCTGCGCCTCCTGCTTAGAAACAAGAGAGGTAACCACTGCATTCTCACTCTTTACAATACCACGCTCAGATAACCTCTTAATCACGGTATACGTAGTCGCCTTCTTCCAACCAAGTTCTTCCTCACAAAGCTTGACAAGCTCTGTGCTCTTAACAGGCTCATGCTTCCATAAAATAAGACAAAAACGATATTCACTTTCATAAATCTTTGGTGTTTCCATATGAATCCTCCAATAATCAGCTGATAGGTCTAACGCGCTCGACCTGTTTGTAGTCTAACACGTTAGACCTCACATGTCAAGCATTTATTTTATGATTTATTTTTGACAAATTTCTTACATTAACTATATGTTATTAAAGCAAAAAAACCGAAGAATATAGAATGCTATCCATATTCTCCGGTTTTTTATTCTTACAAATATGTCTTTAACTTATCTACCATGTCAAGCTTTTCCCATGGAAGATCAAGATCTGTACGTCCAAAATGTCCATACGCTGCCGTCTGTTTATAAATCGGACGACGAAGGTCTAACATCTTAATAATACCTGCCGGACGAAGATCAAAATTCTCACGAACAATTTCTACAAGTTTTAATTCATCTAACTTTCCTGTTCCAAAAGTATCTACACGAACAGATGTCGGACGAGCCACACCGATAGCATAAGATAACTGAATCTCACATTTATCCGCAAGACCGGCTGCAACAATATTCTTTGCTACATATCTTGCCGCGTAAGCTGCCGAACGGTCTACCTTGGTACAATCTTTACCGGAGAATGCTCCACCACCGTGACGGGCATAGCCACCATAGGTATCTACGATAATCTTACGTCCTGTAAGACCAGAGTCACCATTCGGTCCACCAATAACAAAACGTCCGGTTGGATTGATAAAGAACTTGGTATCTGCGTCAACCATATCTGCCGGAAGCACTGCATCAAATACATACTTCTTAATATCTTCATGAATCTGTTCCTGTGTAACTTCAGCATCATGCTGTGTAGAAAGAACCACTGCTTCAAGACGAACAGGCTTTCCAGCCGCATCATACTCTACAGAAACCTGCGTTTTTCCGTCCGGTCTAAGATATGGCAATGTACCATTCTTACGAACTTCCGTTAATTTCAATGCAAGCTTATGTGCAAGTGAAATCGGATATGGCATATATTCTTCCGTTTCATTCGATGCAAATCCAAACATCATACCCTGATCTCCGGCACCGATTGCTTCAATCTCCTCATCGCTCATCTGATTTTCTTTTGTTTCAAGTGCCTTATCAACACCCATTGCAATATCACTTGACTGCTCATCAATTGCCGTAATAACACCGCATGTATCACAATCAAAACCATATTTTGCACGATCATATCCAATCTCACGAATTGTCTCTCTTACGATCTTTTGGATATCTACATATCCCTTCGTTGTAATCTCTCCCATAACTAACACAAGACCTGTTGTTACAGATGTCTCACATGCCACACGGCTGTTCGGATCCTGCTCCATAAGTGCGTCTAAAACCGCATCAGAAATCTGGTCGCAAATCTTATCAGGATGTCCTTCTGTCACCGACTCTGATGTAAATAGTAATTTTTCCATTGTAATTCCTCCGTAATTCTAGTACAAAACACAAAAACTCTGTTATATAATCGATTGCTCCGTGCTTTGCACTCTCACAATCGCTTGACATCATTCACATTCCGACTTATCAGTCTACATGCTCATGATGCTTAGTCTGTCAAATGAAGATGCTTTCTTACAAGCAAGCTTGCAAAAAACATCTTCGCTTGACAGACCCTATAACACAAAAACTTCAAATCACGAGGATTTGAAGTTGGTGTGTTCACTATTATCAAATCCTCTTATTGACCGGTACAATTGCTTGTCCGCCTCAGGTCGGCACCTTCCATAAAACATGGGGTTGCCGTGGCTTCACAGTCCCTTCTGACTCCACCACTCTGAATAAGAGAAGTTTCATTTATTCGTTTTCGCTATCATCATACTCTATCAACGCTTAAAGGTCAAGAACAGATTGACTTTGTATGGCGATTTTTTTATAATTATTTTATACGACAGAAAGGAGCCAGTTTATGAACGTAATACAGATTATGCTTCACAAAGTGACTCTCGGTATGACTTTGGCTGAAGATGTATATAAGGGTACCCAACTTCTTATTCAAAAGGGGACCGTAATAGATAACGAAGTGCTGAATATTCTTCGTTACTCATCTATCGTATCTGTAGCAGTGTACGGAAAAGATATGAATGCATCCGCCACACCATCCGTGGAACCGCCAAAGCAGACACATTCCGAACGCATTCGTGAAAGCGAGCCTTTCAAGATTTTCGAGGAACAATTTCAAGAATCTACAGAAGATTTTTCCTATACATTAACAGATATTGCAACCAAGAACGGTGATGTCGACATCGACAGCCTGTTTGAATCTGCAAACGAAATCATGGCAGGAGAAACAAACACCTATCACTTGATGGATATCCTAAGTAATATCCGTTATTTCGACGATTCGACCTATGCCCACTCGTTAAATGTTGCAATGCTTGCCAACATCTTCGGACGTTGGTTACATATGAGCGAAGAAGATTTGAAGATTCTAACAGTTGCGGGCATGTTACACGACATCGGTAAAGTATTAATGCCTCCCGAGATTATCAAAAAACCGGGTGCATTAACTCCGGAAGAGTATGCTGTCATCAAGACACATCCTTTCAAGGGATACCAACTTCTAAAAGCCAAGAATGTAGATGAACTCATCTGTCGGGCAGCACTCTTACACCATGAAAAATGCGATGGTTCCGGTTATCCAATCGGCTTGAAAACAGAAAAAATCCACGACGTTGCCAAGATTATCACAATCGTGGATATCTATGAAGCAATGACTGCCAACCGCTGCTATCGTGCAGGTCTTTGTCCTTTTGACGTAATTCGAATGTTTGAAGATGAAGGATATACGAAGTACGATCCTAAGTATCTTCTTCCATTTTTACAAGGCATTTCTGATACATACCTTCATAACACTGTATTACTAAGTGACGGAAGAAAAGGCGAAATCATAATGACCAACAAGCATCATGTTTCAAGACCAAGTATTATGTCAGGAACATCCTACATTGACCTTACACATCATCCGGAATTAAAAATCGTTGCAATCTTATAAAGAAGCGATACGTTATCTACATATCGCTTCTTTTTATCTGCACGCATTTATTCTTTTACAACAATCAATTTGTCTCCAATCTTAATTTCCTGTTTTTCCAAATTATTCATCTGACAGAGCCGTTCCACTGTCGTTCTGTATTCTTTTGCCACAGACCAAAGCGTATCACCTTGTTTTGCGATATATCCAACAATACCCGGCATCATTTTTTTCTTTTCATCATCAGGCGCCACCATCTCTACATCCAAAACAGCATGCACCACTTCATTATTAAATGCCAATACTTCCAAAGAAATTTCTGCTTTTAACTCTACTTCATTTTCATTTAGCAACTGCCCCTGTATCTGGTCAAAAAACGGTACAATAGAATAGGTAATATCATCCGTCATACCATCCACCTCAATTTCGTAAGAAAACGGAATGTCAAATGTCGCAGATGACAAACCTGCATTTTCTCGAGACAGATATGTGATTTGTGTTCCGACAACACCTTCTACAAGAATTCCTTTTGATGTGCGCTCCGTGTCATCTATCGAAACAGAACCTTCTACGTTACATATCTGCGCCACTGCCTGATTCTTTGGCATTTCAACTACATCACTCACCTTTGTCTTTGCACAGTTGCGTACCAATAAATGCTGGATATGAAATGCTTTCCATTGTGGCTTTAAATCCATATCAAGCGCATACGCATCCTGTACAAGTTCCATTCGATCCTCCCCGTACAGCTTCGTCTCCAAAGTAAAATCAGCCACTAAAGAAAGTACACGGTCTTCTCCATTTTCATCCGGCATAACCGTAATGTGGTAATCATTAAGTGCAAGAAAGCTACCCGATATCATTTCCTCCACACACATTTCTTCCATCACACGCTCTTCAAATGGTATTTCCATTGTCAGATACTGAATCGGCATATTCTCCTCTTCACCCGTGTAAACTAGGAATACTCGCATATCGCCGGTTATTATCATATATCCATCGCCCGGCTTAATCTGAACACCTGACACCGATACACTTTTCCATATCAATTGATATATGTTTGGTTTGTTCGCCGGAATTTCCACCTGTTCTTTGACCTGCATTTCTCTTTTTTCCTGTTGTTGAAGACTCATCATAGATACCTCTCTACGAAGCATCTGCGTCTTTGGCGCATCAAGTATTTCTGTTACGGCGTCAAATATTTCATTTTCCTTCACCTGATAATCCAATCCAACTAACGATTTCATACTAAGCTTTCTTGAGTGTAACATCGTCACCGTCAAATCGTTGAGGCTTGCATGCACTTCTATGTAATCGCCTTCTTTGGCTCCATCTGCATTGATGTACTCCACAAACGGAATTTTCCCTTCCAAACTGTCAAACACAGTTCCTTCTTTATCAGCGCAATAAAGAATCTGGTAATGTAAGCTCCCCTTAACATGAAAACGGTCCGTCATCGCTACAGCTTCCTCGATCACTATATTTCCCTTCACTAAAACAAGACGTTCCATATCCATAAGATTATCTGAAACATTAATCACATCATCCATTGTAAATTGCATTGCATTTTTTATCTTCCATGCACAGTTTTTAATTTCATGCTTAACTAATTCCATACAGCCTCCTACCACAAAACAGATTTCTCTCTCCTTCATTATATGCAGACAATCATTTGAATATGACCGCCACGTCATGACGTTCACATTTAACAACAATCACCGGATAGGCGACCTTGTCTTTTCCTAAGTGTTCTTCTCGTTCTGATACAAGTTGTGTGCGCACAAAGATTGCATTTTCTGACAAATACAGTTCCTTTAGCTGAATAGAAAGATCCATCCTGTCTTGTGCACCATACCCAATTACAATATACATATAATCCTTAACAGTGTATGTTAGTTTAAATGGTTCCTTCTTTTTTTGTTCTATCAACGCATAAAGTCCTTTTGGCACTTTTCCTTCATCACAGATGGTATAATCCAAATCTTTTATTTTTTCTTCTGTCGTCTCTTCTAACTTACATCCGACCAAAACAACCATGACAAATAACAACATGCAAAATGTAATTATTTTATTATATTTCTTCAATCCGCATCCTTTCACATGACATCTGTTTTATAAATACTATGTACAAAAAAAGGGAATATACCTTGTAAGGTATACTCCCTATCCATCTTACTTAAATTGATGATTACCCAATTGGAATTTCGCACCCGAAACATATCGTGAAAAGAATAGATAACTTTTCATTTCCTTATTCTTTCCTTTTACCTTTATCGTCGTCGAACCCTCCAAAACAGCCTTTGCCGCCTTATAACAAGACTTCATTGCACCTTTGAATTGCCCCTTCTTATCATACTTATCATATTGATTGAGGGCTCGTTGCATACTCCCGTTTCTGACAGGCGAAAATTGACCACTTTGATATATTACACTCTTTACAGAATCCGGAAACTTACTGCTTCGAACACGGTTCATAACAACTATTCCGACTGCCTTTTGTCCCTGATAACCTTCACCTTGCGCTTCACAAAAAATAATAGATGTCATGTAACGAAGATCTTTTTTCGTGTACTTTTTCTTTGCTTTCTTCTTCGCCTTTTTCTTAGCCTTCTTTTTTGCACTCTTCGAAAGTTGATCTGCACTATTCTCTAAATATGTTGATATCGTCGCTTTTGTAGTAGCTTTGGTTGTAGCTGCTGCATGTGTCGGCATACCTATCATAAGGCATAATACCATTCCTGCTACAATTACGGTTACTAATCTTTTCAAATTCATGATACATCGAAATTTCCTTATTAGGGAAATTCCCACTCTCCTTTTCTTTTTTCATTGCCACAAACAGCACGAAACCATTTCTAAATGCTTTTGTAACAATTTCGTAACATTATTACATGAATTTTCCGTTATGTCAACCGCAATTATTCTTTTATGTAAACTGACAACTCTATTTCCTTGTCATTTTCTACCAAAACACACAATTTCAATGCCCTTTTTTGTCGTATTTGTTACATTTTTATTACATCACGTCGATAAGTTTTCATACGAAACGCCTTAACGAAATTAAAAATAATTTAAAAATTGTGTATTCTTCCCAAAATCACACAACATTTAGTAGCCAAGTTCTTCTCCCACCAAAATAACCTTAATTCTTCCCGGTATTCTGGATGCGCGTGTAATAACTGTATGACAACAGATTGTATTATTCAGACAATCACCACATCGTCCGGTCACTGCACATGGCGTCTTACAAGACAAACGCACAGTATTCGGCGGAGCAGCCGCTGTCTTGACTCTGTTAATTCCTTCTTCTACATTCGTTACAACTTTATTCATTCCTGCAACAACAATCACATCTTTTGGTCCGTAGATGAGACATGCTACTCGATTGCCCGCTCCGTCTACATTAACCAACTCTCCATCTAGCGTTATTGCGTTGGTACTCATCATATATACATCTGCTGTCACCTGCTTTGCAAAACACTGTGCTTTCTCTTCATCTGTTGTACAGTTCTCTCTCACCAAAAGATTATGGCCCGCTTTTACTACTTCTTCCTTGATTCCAATCTCATCTAACGTAACCGAACCGCCATACGTTACAAGCTTTTCTCCATCGCCAATCAATTCCATAACCTTAGCCTTGGCACTCTCCTTATCCGGACAGTAATAACCTTCCATCTTTCTTGCAACCATGTTCTCAATAATTGTCTTCGCCTGATTCTCATAAAACTTCTTTTTTGGCATATCCTAATCTCCTTTTCTATTTAAGTATCGCTAGATAATTGCGAAACCTTCAAAAATGTAATCTATGTTGCATCGGTTTAACACATACCATAAGCAGGTGCTGACAATCCGTCAGCACTTAGTGAGACGAAGTCGAACTTAGTACTGCTACGCATTGTCGCAAGTGCGAACGTCCTGCGTTGGTTTGTTAAAGCGAGGCAACCAGGATGAAACAAGTAAAGGTTTCGCAATTATCTTATGAAATCCGCTAAAATAATTATAACGAGTTTTAGATATGCATAATACTTGCAATATGTACAAAAAAAAGATAAAATAATAGTAATATAGAACAAAAAGAGGAGGTTTCATAATGACATTTGAACAACAAGCATTAACAATCAATTCCAGTTACAACAACAGTGTGCAGATTAAGGTAATTCCCGGACATTTTGCAACCAACCATTCACATATAACACATTATATTGATATGACTGTTTTAAAGACACGCCAGAGCATGGCAAGAGCTGCTGCGAAGTCTATTGCGAACGAATATGTCGGTTCAACAGTCGTAGATACAATTGTATGTATGGATGGAACAGAAGTAATTGGTTCTTACCTTGCAGAAGAATTAACACATTCCGGTATTCAATCTATGAATCAACATCAGGCAATCTATGTTGTTACCCCGGAATTCAACTCAGTAGGTCAGATGATCTTTAGAGATAACTTACAGCCAATGATTCGCGGAAAGCACGTATTATTCTTATTAGCTTCTGCAACAACAGGACGTACTGTAGAACGTAGCTTAGAATGTCTTTCATACTACGGCGGAATCGTTGCAGGTATTTCTGCTATCTTCTCTGCTAACGAAGTAATCGCAGGACAACCAATACATACATTATTCCGTCTCGCTGATATTCCGGAATATAATACCTATCCACACACACAGTGTCCATGTTGTCAGGCCGGCAAGAAGCTCGAAGCCATTGTTAACAGCTACGGATATTCAAAACTATAGAGTTTTTCAACGTATAAAAGGTTCCCTTTCGGGAACCTTTTATACGTATAACATCCAATCAAACACCTTTGCAAACAGAATAACTGTTGACACCAGACATGTACCAACTGCCATTGCCTCTTGTATTGCTTTTACTTTCTTTTCCATAGTTATCACCTTATCCTTTCTTATCACGTTGTTACTTCGTGTTTCATTCTGTTAATAGGATAACATCTACTATGGACATACTATGTCATCATTCTCAATAATTTGTACAGAAATTTTTTCTTCTTTCACATTCGTTAGTTTTTCATTGTCTTTATAATTAACATAGAGTTGCAAAATCACAATCCCCCACACCAATACCAAAAAACTAATCTTCACTTTTTTTGTCAAAAAAATGCCCCCAATCCTATTATTGATATCAATAGGATTGACGGCATTTTATTTTTTATGCATTACTATTCTTCTGTTTTATCAGTTGGCTGCATCGCATAATATGTCGGTGCTTTATATTCCTGCTTTTCTTCGATCTGCGGTTTCACAATCTCTTCTTTTAATGTTTCAACCGGTTCATGAATCATTTCCTCATGTGATTCCCGACTCATCGGCTCGAATGGTGCGTCCTCATCATCAATGATTTCATCATCCAAAATTGCTGTCGGAATAGGTGCCTCATTCGACATCACGTCCGATTCTTCCTTCTTGCGTGGCGAAAGATTCTTATATACCACTCTTGTATCACATAACATATCATGAAAACCTTGCTTGTTCTTCGTCACAATTACTGCAAAGTATCCAATGCACATAAGCGAAGAAAAGAAACGGCCGATTGTTTCCCTATAGATTACATTCAACAAGGTCCATTCTTTTTCTGATACAACTTCTATTCCCACTAACATTTTTCCGAGTGTCGTATGCGATGTATATGTAAGAATTGTAAAGTATGCTGCAGTTCCTACATAATCCAACACATCTAAAAACGAATACTGAAACAAAAAGTTCGCATCAAATATCTTAACTCCGGCTGCTGATGCCATTGTAAATGGAGTCTTAATCGTAGATACCACACATGCAGCAATCAGACAGTCTATTGCAAACGCGATGAATCGAATCAAAAAACCTGCATTTGCTCTATTTTCCAATTGGTTCTGCATAATACATTGGCACCCCACTTCCCAAATTATTCATTAATTCAACCAGTACCTCTGCTTCTGATTTTTCCTTACTCTGTGATACCATTCCGAACAATTCCGCAAATGGGTTTGTCTCCTTAGAAGGCTCATAGAAGTTATCTACACCACTTTTTTCCTTGACATAAGCATCAAATTCTTCTGATGACTTAATTCCATCAATCAATCCATTCTCTACAGCCTGGGATGCTGTGTAGATACGTCCGTCAGCAATCGCTTTCACCTCATCTATAGACATATCTCTTCCCTTGGCAACAATCTCTACAAACTGATTGTAGTATTCATCCACAAATGCCTGATAAATCGCTTTTTGCTCTGAAGACATCGGCTTCGCAGCTGTTCCCATATCCTTATTCTTAGCGGATACAATATTCACTTCTTTGATACCCAACTTCTCGTAAAGTCCTGACATATCATATGTAGACATGATTACACCGATTGAACCCGTTGTTGTAATTCTGTTCGCATATTGCTCGTCTGCTGCTGCAGCAAGATATACGCCTCCCGAACAACACTGGCTTTCCATGTAAGCCCAGATTGGACGACCGGTCTTCTCTTTATATTCCATAAGCTTTAGATATAACTCATCTGCTTCATAGACAGAACCACCCGGTGTGTTGAAACGTAAAACAATACCTTTGTTATGATCATTCTTGATCAAAAGATTCACATATTCCATCAACATGTCATGGTTATATGTCTGTGTTGTTCCATACATACCACTATCTGCTACCGTCGCCTGAATTGTTCCTTCAATCGGCATAACAGCGATAAAGTCCTCTGTCGTCGGCATACCTGACAGCGCCTGATTCGACGTACCGTAAAGACTTTCCATCATTTTGTTAATATCTGTAGCTTCTGATTGCTTGGATGATTTTGAAGAAATCGTGTTCGTAATCACACTGATGATTCCTACTATCACAAAAATCACGGCTGCCACAATTAAGCCATTGTTCTGTTTCTTACTCATAGTTCCTCTCCTTTTATACTGTGATACGGTAAATTATAAACCAATTACTTAACAATTACAACACGTGAAAAGTTTCACACATATTTTAAATATGTCTTTACCGTCACAATGTAGGATGCAATCTGTGCCACGATACCGACTCCTACAAATCCATAGCTTATGCTCCATACTTCCTTCTCATGGGTTGCAATCCACATAATAATCTTCTCCATTAGGTTGTCCTGTTGAAAGAAAGAGATATCTCCCAAGCTCAGATATGCAAACCCAACATACATAATAACCACCAGACAAACTAAAAAGATTATATAAATCCAGTTTTCTTTGCTTCTACATATAATCGGAAGAAGAACTGAATTGCCTAAAAGGCTCACTCCTACTGACAATAGCATAAGCACAATAAATATATCCGTACCTACATCCTCAATCAGCACACCATCTACTTCCACCTCAAAATAGTGCTTAACAATAGCCACTGTAGCCAAACTTGCGATAATAGCAACCACATCACCAATAAGACTAATGACATATTTTTCTGTAATCACTGCCTTATATCCACCCGGAAGTGCCAGCGCATAGTTTGTCCATTTTGTCTTGCCGTCCAAGGTACAAATTGTCATAGCCATAGCAGTTGGGATCAGACAAGCTACCACAATGCATGATAACAGAATCATAAAATTTTCAGACAAGATGGCAAGCTTATCCTCCAGTCCGGTTGCATTGGTAAAATCCCATGCTACAGCCTCAACCATTGCAAACACATAGAACAAATAAAACACCACAATCGCTATATATGCCCTGGCATTCACAAAATCTTTATAAAGTAATCCTTTCATTATGCCCACCTCCTATTTTTCTTTCCAAAATACGAGAAAGCAAAGGACGCCACAACCACCGCTGTCACAAGCAGTACTGCATGATTATAAATCCAATCAATCCAACCAACGGCTGTTATAATCATCTGTTCCATTTCCTGTAAACCGGTTAACCAAACCATAAATGCAACCAAAAAAATGAACATCAAGGAGCAAGATATCACAACACTCATTCTTGCAGAAAAAACAATATCGATTGGTAACCGAATTAAAATAACAAGGATTCCAATAATCCAACAGTATATGACTGTTTTAAACTCAACGAATCCAAACTTTTCATTTCCCACCATATATACGAACGGAAGCAAAACTCCTGCCCAGGTACACATAAGCGTATTCACTAAAAACGCCATTATATATCTCGAAAAAATCTCCTTCCATATATTAATTGGCGATGAATAAAGTACCTTGTACCACTCTGCTTTATGATCCTGTTCTATCGAGGAAGAACTGGTTAAAGCCACGCTAATTCCACCTAAACAAAGCGTAAAAATGGTTCCTTTAAAAAAGAGATTATATACATCCGGCAATTCCTTAAATTCCTGAAAATTACCAATATTCATACCAAGTATAAATATAATTGCAAATAGCACTCCACCTGCAATGGATACCAATCCAACAATTATATTTTTTCTAATAAGGATAAAATCTTTATAGAGTAATCCTGACACAAACTCCACCTCCTAGATTTCGGTGTTGTTTACATAGAACAACATAATTTCTTCAAGCGAAGTCTTTTCACAAAACATTCCCTTATACTTTGTCTGACATGTTTCCAAATCTCCTACTAGTGCTTCAATACCGAAAGAAGACTTTCTGTACCCGATTACATCCGCTTCATCAACCGTAGCAAACTGCTCTTTTGAACATTTCAAAATACCATGGCGTTCTGCTACCTGATCCTTAGCCTCAGCAAGAAGAATCTTCCCTTTGTGGATAAACACAATATTATCTGCAATTCGTTCAAGATCTGTAATAATGTGAGATGACAAGAATACCGTATGTTCACTGTCTTGGATAAACTCCATAAATATATCTAATATCTCATTACGAACAATCGGATCAAGACCTCCTGTGGGTTCATCCATAACCAGAAGCTTTGCATGATGCGAAAGGGCTGTTGCAATCTGAAGCTTCATCTGCATACCACGAGAATAATCCTTTACTTTCTTATTGCGTGGAAGTCCCAACTTATCAAGATAGTCAAAGAAGACTTCTGAATCCCAATTCTTGTACATACCTTTTAATATCTTGTCGATATGCTTCGGCTTAAGATTCGGATGAAAACCGATGTCATCAAACACAACACCCACATTCTCCTTAATGTCAAATTCTTCTTCCAAATTATCTGCCCCAAAGACCGATATCTTTCCGCTGTCTGTCTTAAGCATATTAAGGATTGCTCTAATCGTGGTTGACTTTCCGGCACCATTTTGTCCGATAAAACCGGTTACCTGTCCGCTTGGTACGTTGAAGGTTACATCTTTTAATGAAAAATCCTTATAACTTTTGTTAAGATTCGTAATTTCTATCGCATTTTCTACTGCATAATCTAATGCCATATTCTTTCCTCCGTGCATGTAACTATATGCCTGTTACTTTGCGTGATCCTGATATATAATGGACAGAATTTCAACAAGTTCCTCTAACGGAACATCACAAACCTTCGCTCTTGTTACGGCATTTTCGAAATAGTCTTCTATCTCACACATAACTTTTTCGCGAATAAATCCCTGATTCTTTGCTTTCACAAAACATCCGATACCAACGCGCGTCTCAATAAAGCCATCGCGCTCTAATTCCTCATAAGCACGCTTGGTCGTTATCAGGCTGATACGAAGTTCCTTGGCCAAAAAACGCATAGACGGCAGCATTTCACCTTCCTGCAACGTGCCGGAAACAATCATGTTCTTAATCTGTTGTTCAATCTGTTCATAGATCGGAACACTACTTGTGTTACTAATAATAATATTCATAGGTATACCTTTCTTCATTTTAAACTCTCGAGTGTGTATAGTGTATATATACACCCAATCACACCATCTGTCAATACTTTTTTAATTTTTTCTACTTTTACCATTATAAGCGACGAACACATCGCAAGCATAGCTTGCTCAGTGTCGTTTGCACTTGGCGACTTCAACTTTGCCGTTATAAGCCACGAACGCACATCGCAAGCATAGCTTGCTCAGTGTCGTTTGCACTTGGCGACTTCAACTTTGCCGTTATAAGCCACGAACGCACATCGCAATTGCTTCGCAATCGCTCAGTGTCGTTTGCACTCACATGAGTCACAAAAAAAGTACACATTCCTGCAAGCAGGATGTGTACTTTTATTTGTAACTTGCGTTCGTCAAATTTATGCCGTTATAAACAGCAAATGCACCTCCATTCCGCTTCGCTTCATGTCGGTGACGTTTACACTCATATAATTTTCAAAAGGGATACATCCTTGCAAGCAAGATGTATCCCTTTATGAAAATTGCATTCGCTGTTTATAACGGCATGTTTCCGTGCTTCTTATACGGACGTTTGATTTGTTTTGTTTTTAAGGCATCAAGTGCAGCAACAATTCTGGTTCTGGTTTCATCCGGACGAATCACTTCATCTACGAAACCACGTTTTGCTGCTGTATATGGATTAAGGAATTTCTTTTCGTATTCCTCAATTAATTCTGCTCTCTTTGCTTCCGGATCTTCAGCTTCCTGAATCTGCTTTCTACCGATAATGTTAATGGCGCCCTCTGCACCCATAACTGCTATCTCAGCTATCGGCCACGCATATACAATATCCGCTCCCATGTGCTTAGAGTTCATGGCAATATATGCACCACCGTATGCTTTACGCATAATAAGCGAAATCTTCGGTACTGTCGCTTCTGAATATGCGTACAAGATCTTCGCACCATGACGAATAATTCCGTTGTGTTCCTGCTCTGAACCCGGCAAAAATGCAGGTACATCAATCAAAGATACCAATGGAATATTAAAGCAATCACAGAATCGAATAAATCTGGCCATCTTGTCAGAGGCATCAATATCCAAAGAACCACCCTTAAAATTAGGCTGATTGCAGACAAATCCAACCGGATTGCCATCCATTCTTGCAAATCCTACGACAGCATTTTTTGCCCAATGCTTTTGCACTTCGAAAAAGCTCTCTCTATCTACCATTGCATTGATTACATCATGTACATCGTAACATTTTTTCTTATTATCCGGCACAATATTGGTTAGACAACTGCAATTATCAACCATTCTTCCCTCTTTTACCGGAAGTTCATCCAAATTATTCTGTGGCAAGTAAGAAAGTAACTCTCTAACACCACCAAGACAGTTCTTCTCACTCTTATATAAGAAATGCGCAACACCCGAGCGCTGTGCATGCGTTACCGCACCACCTAATTCCTCAGCTGTTAACTCTTCACCTATAACAGTCTTTACAACCTGTGGTCCTGTGATAAACATTTTGCTAATCTCGTCTACCACAAAAATATAATCACAGATAGCCGGAGAATAACATGCTCCGCCTGAACATGGTCCTAAGATTACTGCAATCTGTGGAATCACACCGGATGCGATGGTATTTCTCTCAAAAATTCCGGAATATCCACTAAGAGAATCGATTCCTTCTTCAATACGGGCTCCGCCACTATCGTTAATTGTCACAATCGGACATTTCATCTTGATTGCCATATCCTGAATGTGTACAATCTTACGAGAATGATACTCACCAAGACTTCCTCCGATTACAGTGAAATCTTCTGATGATGCAAAGACAGTTCTACCATTAATCTTACCATATCCTGTAATGACACCATCTCCGGGAACACGCTTCTTGTCCAAACCAAAGTCATCAATTCTTGACTCTGCCAAATCGTTAATCTCAACAAAAGTTCCCTCGTCAAATAATATATCAAGTCTTTCTCTCGCTGTTAATTTTCCTTTTTCATGCTGCTTATCAATTGCAGTCTGTCCACCGCCTAGACGTGCTTTTTCCCGACGGCTTTCCAATTCTTCAATCGCTTCATTCCAATTCAAAATTCTTACCTCCTAAAAGTACGAATCCAAAGTTGTTGACTTGTCAACTAGTTACTATACACTATTCTTTATGCTCTTTCAAGAGATTTTATAATTATAGACATGTGTCTGAAAAATCACATTACACCCACACATTCTCCGGACAATTCACAATATAGAATCCTTTGTCATTGAGTGTATCTTCGCGATTATAAAGAAGCTCCGTATTGTCCATCTGGCAAATTACCGCTCCTGCAGTTTCGGCAATACAATGCATTGCCGCCGTATCCCACTCACATGTAAGACCAAACCGATAATAGACATCCGCTTTTTGCTCTGCCACAAGACAACCTTTCAACGAACTTCCCGCAGAAATTGTCTCTGTAATCTGAGCTTTGTGTGCTTCAATTAACGCAGCCTCTTTTTCTGTAGAATGAGACTTGCTTCCAACCCAGATAATAGAATCCGTCTTATCTGAAACTTTCAATTCGTTGATTGTGCCCGTAGCACCATCCTGTTTAAATGCGCCGGCTTCTTTTGTCGCATAATACAAATCCTTCGTCACCGGAACATAGATAACCCCCACAATCGGTCTTTGCTGATACACCAACGCAATATTGACAGTAAATTGTCCGTTGCGTTTCACAAATTCCTTCGTTCCATCTAACGGATCCACGATAAAACAGTAGTCATTCTCTCTTCTGCTCTTATCATCTTTCACCTCTTCTGAAAGAATCGCAGCATGCGGAAAGTGCTTTTTCAATCCTTCCACAATCAAAGCATTCGCTTGTTTATCTGCCATCGTAAGCGGCGAAGAATCATCCTTATAATCAACCGAAAAATCGGTGTCATAGATATCCATGATTACTTGTCCTGCTTGTATTGCCAGGTCTTTTAATACGTTAACAACTTGTGATTGATTCATACTGTTTCTCCTTTATCTCATATGCATATCCGGCATTATAGCATAGTCCAGTGTTTGAAAACATCCTCTAGTTTCATAACAGACATACCTTTTTTCAACGCACCGCCTTCCGTTGCATCAATCACTGTAACCTTGCCTTTTTCCTCTGCAACCCGTCTCTCTATCCACTCTCTGTACATCACAAACAAACGACTGGCAAGAACCGTTTTACCGTCAACCGCCGGAATCTCTATCTTATCATCCGCATCCGTTCCGTGTGCATCAGCCGTGTCACTTGCATGCGACTGATTACCTGTATAAGCAAGATCTAATCCGATAAATGCAATCTCCTTGCAACCAAGTCGAATACACATATCAAGCGCAATGGTTGATACAGAACCACCGGTTTTATATAGCATGTAGCCATTTCGGTTCGCATATTCCTCCGCACGATCATAACCATCCTGGCAAATCAGGAATTTTTCTCCTTGATACATTTGCGCAATGCGCTTACATGCTGTAGATGCACAGATAATCGGCACCTGACACGTTTCTATTCCTTGAATTTGTTGATAAAGACGCGGTTGCGCATCCAAAAAAACAACATAGTCCGGCAAGATATCTAATGCAACTAATTTGCTAAAGACCGTTCCGACCGCCACAACAACTGTGCCATCCGGCTTATTCCGCAGCAATTCCACATTTTTATCAAGCGATGGTCCCGCTGCTATAATAATTGCATTTTTACCTTCAAATTCTTCTCGTATCTCATCGATATATCTTGTACAGTTTTTCACATTATCACGGAAATTGTTCTGAAACTGTATTCGCATATTTCGCTTTCCACTGTCGCTGATGAAGAATTTTTCCAACTGTATCTTAATCTCCGGCTTTGCCACATGACGAAGCGACGGATTATGGATAACCAGGGAAATCTCCTCATCTAACAGATTCAACAGCTTCGTATAATCTTTATCATACAATAAATGAACTCTCGGATTATCATGCAGCCATGACAAATCACCAAAACAAACTGCCGCACAGATCACATTGATATCCGGCTCCACTATCGTCACAGAAATTCCGTCATCCAACTCCAAAAGCGCCTCAATATGATAACCAAGGCCTAATCCAAACACGACATAATGATCATAATCAATCGAATAATACTGCTCTGCAAAAAGCTTCCCCTCCAATACAGGGTTGTTATTCGAATGAAAATAATAGGAACCTGTTGCGTCTGTTACCTGTAACGTAAATAATCCGGATGATGTCGGTTCAATCACATATTCCTGCGGCATCACATGCGTTTCTAACTTAGCCGCCAAAGAAGCATCGCATCTTCTGATTCCTTCGAGATTGTAATTGGCCTGTTCTTCATCCATACCAAATGTCGCATTCGCAATCAACAATTCCTGCACCTGTTGTAGCCACGGAATAATCTGTAGTTCTAATAAGTCAGCAATCAATACATAGTCTTCATTTTCCTGTGCATTCATTACACCGGATAGAAGGACAGTAAAATTATCCATGTCTAACTCATACGCCTGCAACTCTTCTTCATTCATAAAGCTTTGCACAACGGTAATGAGGCCTTTGGTCAGCGTTTGCATAGTCCCCAACGCCGCATGAAGATTCTGCCGTCTGAAATGTCGGATAGTCTCGTTGGCTAATATTAAGTTATGGGTGATGTGTTTGATCATTTCTAATATCATATTATGCTATTGAAATCCTTTCCGCTTCTCCGCTTCCTCTATAATCTTTACAAATGCTGTATCGCTATCTGTTAAGAGCGCTGCTCTTTCCTTTGCTTTTTGACTCATTTTTTCATAATAATCTTTGTCATCCATATATTGAACACACTTTTCATACATTTCATCCCAATCGGACACACAGAATTCAGGTCCAACCGCTACTGATACGTCACCATAATTCATACTAACTACCGGTACCCCTTTATATAGTGCTTCCGCGGCTGAAGAACCGCCGCCATTTCTTTTTGGGTTAATATACAAATCACAGTTCTCTAAAACGGCAAGTACATCATCCTGAAAGCCGAGATAATTGCTATTATTGGCCATCAATGCGTATTTTTTAATATATTGTTCATACGCATCAAAACATCCTATAAAAGTGATAAACGCACCCTTTTCAATTAATCTTAGTAACAGCTTTGTACACGTGTCGTCTACTTCATCTCCTAATCTGGCACCGATTAATGCAATCACAAACCGCTCTTTTGGAAATCCAAGATGTTCCCTTGTATATGTATGTTGTTGTTCCTTAAAAACAAATGTAAATAAACTTTCAATGATATGTTCTTCATCATAACCGTTACACGACAACCATTCTCTGTCGTAGTCATTTATTCTTCTTCCAATTGTCTGGAACTGGCCACGTGTCACCGCTCTGCCTGAAAATACCGTGCCTATCGTAATTGTCGGAACAATCTTACTACAAATATCGCTTACAATGCTATTACCACCAATAGTAAGAATAAAATATGGTTTTTCACTTTTTATAACATCTATAATTTCCCTGATAATCGGAACCTGCGGCATCTGATTTGGACATTGAAAATAGCTAAACTCGTAGTTTGCTATTGGCAATGTGCTCATGTTACTATACTGTTCAATGTAAGTCGGCTGAAATGTCTGAAAAAAATGAACCATTCCATATAGAGAAACAAATTCTGCAGTATTAATAATAAATACATTCTTATGAAGTACTCGCTCTAACACCGCACATCTGTCAATTAATGTTTTTGTTGGTGCATGTCCGACATTTAATACCTGCGTAGATAGGACAACTACTAAATCCTTGTTCCTATCTTCTTTTGAAATATAGCACAAGTCTTCTTGTACTTCCGACAAAAACAACCCCAACACGTTCGTATACAACTCATCCATTAACGCTCTAATTTCATTATCTACCAAATCAGCTTCCAAAAAATTAATCCGTACACATTGATTGTATAAAAAAAATCGGTTTTCTTTCGTAAGCGACGTATCATTCATGCAAGAACGCAAAAATTCCTTATACATTTCAATACTTCTTGTCGCACGAAAAGCAAAAGAAAACAAATAATAGTAGAACGTTTTGATAAACGGTTTTTCTGTCACCATACATTCTTTTACCTTTGTAATCAATATCTGTGCGTTATCTTTTCGATACGTTACATCATTTTGCATGTACACATTAAACAGATTATTAAGCGCTTGCATATCCGTAACTTTTCCATCGCGAAAATTCTCTATCTGTTCTATTACTTGTTCTACAGCAACCATTTTATTCCTCCATTCATGCACAAACATAACCTATTTCAACAATTAAAAATGTGCTCTGCAATTCTTATCGCACCTTTTCCATCCACCAAGCTCTGCATACGCTTTGACACTGTTTGCCTCTTTTCCAAGTTCGATTGATAATTTATTAATGTAACTTCACAGTTATTCAGACATTCATCCATATCTTTATATGCATTTCCGGCATATTGCATATAGCCTTTCTCTTGCCAACAAACTGCACCCTCCTGATTATCTGCAATCTCTAAGCATATCGTTGGTATTCCACATGCACAAAGTTCATAAGTAGTTGTTCCCGCTGCAGAAATTGCGACATCACACGCACGCATCCACTCAGACATGTTGGTAACATTTTCGTGTAAGTGAATATTGCTATATTGTGCTTGCAAAGACAACAGTTCTGCCTTGTTTTGATTAAAACAACCAACAATAACATGATAATCCAAATCACAACACATAGTGTGATTCATTAATCGGCGAAGCAGTTTGCCTGCAACATTTAGTTGGTCAGTCCCACCGGTCGTTATAAGAACACTTTCTACCTCATCGCGAACCACAAAAGGAATATATGAAAATTCCTCTCTAAGAGGAACGTATTGACTTCCTAACAAAAATGTTGTATCTGTCTTCTGCATCATATAAGGAGCTCTATATGCTTTCTCATCAATAAAAGCACCATATGAAACTAGTGTATTTGCAGGATACAAAAACCTAGCCATATCATCAATATAGATAAGCTTCGTAACATCAGCTATCATCTGCATATATTCTGATGTCACATAGTACGAATCAAGCAAAACAACCTTTACACCATTCTCTTTGATATAGTTCTGAAAAATATCTATCTCTTGGTCAAGATCATCCCAAACCGTATCTAACACGTCCACCAAAAAACCTCTACATTCAATTAGCTCTCTCGGTCTGTCATCTGCGAGCACAAATGTTACCTGTGCCCCCAATATTCGAAGCTGTTCCGCAATAGACAAACAACGCATCACATGTCCTGTTGCTATTATTTCATTTCCATCTACACGTATATGTATCTGTTTCATTTATTCTCTCCAATATGTGTTTCTTATTCCCCATAAATACTTTCATAAAATTCCGCAATTTCTTTTCCACGAATCTCCCATGTATGGTTCTCTAATGCATATCTATAGTTATCCTCCAATAGATTCTGCATCACTTCTCCATCATATAATTCTAATACTTTGTTTACATCCTTTACCATATTATCCAGATTCTTCAAGTCAATGAATTGTACTCTATTGCCTAACAAATCATCCAAATACTCTGAATACGGTGTAAAACATACTGCCTTATTCAACAGTGCAGTAAAAATCCTCTCATGCGCACCTTTGTAGAAAATGACCGGAAACGGATTGATTACAACCTTAGAACGTTGAATCAGCTTTACAACTTCTGTTATATCTTTTGCTCCGCATACAGTTATGTTATCTTTATACTGCTCTAATAAATCATTGGTTCCGGAACCAACCACATGCAACTTCACACCACTTTCAAGTAAGGCTTTCATCATACGATATCTGCATTGATAGCGAATATAGAGATCCACATACAAAATGACACCTGATAATTCTAACAACAAATCACCGCTCATTTCCTCTCCTAATGTGTTCATCACTCGTTCCAATGCTTTGCGAACAG
Source organism: Lachnospiraceae bacterium (assembly GCA_015057435.1). Taxonomy (GTDB): domain Bacteria; phylum Bacillota; class Clostridia; order Lachnospirales; family Lachnospiraceae; genus CAG-590. The sequence goes on along the minus strand of SVEJ01000003.1, from coordinate 62,748 downwards.
ACAACCACGGCATCTCTTCTATCTGCTTTATTGTCTTGTCTGCTATCAATCTTTCAACCGGTATTGGTTCTTCAATAATATCCTCTATTACCGGAACTTTGCTTAAAGTACCAGGAAACAAAACTTCGATATCCTTGCGTACCGCATTTTCCTCACCACAAAATCCTCCATGTATGAGTCCTGCAATATTCTTCAAATGTGGGTACATCGCAGATGCAATATCCTGCATTTGTTCATCTACCGAAAGCATATAGGTATGATCATACACTTGATTCTGCACCTTGTGTAAATGATGTAACAAATCATCGAATATCCATGTAAAATAAGGAGATTTCACACTCTCCAAAAATGGTGTTCCATCATTTTGCAAGTCTTCAAATCTCAATGCTTGACAAGAGAATATAAATGCATAACTCTCACTCGTCATTTTCTTATGTATCAATATCTTTTCTTTTGGATTAAGCATATCTAAGACTTCTACGTAATACCCTTTATTCGCAAAACCCTTTGCAATCTCATCCGTTGCGATTCTTAACACATTGTATTGAGATTCTCCTTTTACTATCAGGATTTTCTTTTCCATATCTCACACCATTTCCTTTTCACTATCCGTTATTCTTACATCGGATCATTAATAACATTTCATCTATCCCATTAACTTTATGACAATTTCTATCGTCTTCTCCACCACATAATCCACCTGCTCTAATGTCATATCAGCAAACAACGGTAATGTAATCGCTCCTGCATAGAACTTCTCTGCATTCGGACAGCATACATCCTGATATCCATTTGCCTGATAATATGGATGTTTGTAGACCGGAATATAATGTACATTGACCCCAATCCCTACTTTTCTAAGCTCTTCGAACACTTCCTTGCGAATAGCTGCCGGTACTTGAATCATATATAAATGATAGCTACTTAGACAATCCGGATGTTGATAAGGTGTCACAATATTCTTAACACCTTCAAATCCTTTATCATATCGTGCCGCTAACATTCTGCGATGCGTTGCAAAGTCATCTAGTCGCTTCAATTGCGAAATACCAAGTGCGCATTGGATATCTGTAATACGATAATTATATCCTAGTTCCAACTGCTCATAATACCAAGGGCCGTCATTACCTTGCATCAATGATTCTTCTCTTGTAATTCCATGGGTATGGAATAGTTTTAATTTCTCATATAGCTCCTTGCTATTGGTGGTAACCATTCCACCTTCACCTGTAGTCAAAGGCTTTACAGGATGAAAACTAAATGTGGTCATATCCGAAATAGAACCGACCTTTTGCCCCTTGTATTCTCCACTAATCACCTGTGCACCATCTTCAATCACAATGAGATTATGCTTTCTTGCAATTTCATTAATTGCATCCATCTCACAAGGTTGCCCTGTGTAATGTACTGGAATAATCGCCTTTGTTCTTGGTGTAATTTTTCTTTCAATATCCTCCGGATCAATGTTGTACGTATCTTCTTTGATATCTGCAAATATCGGTGTGCCGCCACAATACAACACACAGTTCGCAGAGGCAGCAAAAGTAATAGGCGATGTTATTACCTCATCGCCTTTTCCAATTCCCGCTGCCAAACAGGCAATATGAAGCGCAGCCGTTCCGTTAGAAACCGCTACTGCATATTTTGCACCTACGTATTCTGCCACCTGACGTTCAAACTCTGCAACAGCCGGTCCGGTTGTCAAATAATCAGAACGCAATACATTTACTACTTCTTGTATATCTTCTTCACTAATTGATTGTCTTCCGTATGGTATGAACATAACCAACCCCCCCGAATCCACATTGCTAAATAAAAACATTATCATTTCATGCTTTTTCCATGATGCATTTCTGCAATTCTTTTCGATTTATCTTTCCATTATCATTCTTAGGTAACACTTCCATCTGAATATACTTTGTCGGAATCATGTACTTCGGAAGTTTATTCATCAAACATCTTCTAAGATACTGCTTGTTTGCCGTTTCTAATCCCACATAACACAATACAATTTCCCTGTTATCGGAATCATATAAAACGCAAGCTTCCTTGATTTCTTCTAACCCTAACACCATCGTTTCTATCTCGCCTAATTCTATTCGATATCCCATATGTTTAATTTGAAAATCTTTTCTTCCATCAAACATAATTTCACCAAATTCATTATAGTGTGCCAAGTCTCCTGTACAATATATTTTTTCCGGATATGCTTTATTCATAGGGTTTTGCACAAAAACTTCATTGGTTTTTTCCCAATTATTCCAATATCCCAAAGCCAATGATGTTCCTCTGACACAAAGCTCTCCTGTCACATTCGCTTCTTCTATCAGCCTTCCTTCATCATCCAACAACATAACATTGGAATTCACACAAGGGACACCAATCGGTAACGGTTCATCATCCGCAAATTCTCTATCCACCAGATAGTATGTACAATCGACAGTAATCTCTGTCGGTCCATATAAATTGGCATATAATGCATCCTTTATATGCTTTCTCCAATAATTCAAATGCTTGTTAGGCATAACTTCCCCGGCAAACAAAATCTTCTTCAAACACGAGCAATCTATTCGACTCAAGATATCCATATTAGCTACATTAATAAAAACTGAAGGAACCCAAAAAATAGTATTAATCTCCATCGTCCGAACATATTCCATCAATTTCGCAGGAAATGCAAATAAACCTTCAGGTACTATCTGAAGAGTTGCTCCTGTACTCAACATCAAATATATATCTAATGTCGAATTATCAAAATAAAACGGAGCTTGATTACCTATCGTATCTTTCTCGTTAACGCGAAAACATTCCTTCGCCCAATCAATATAATCGATAATACTACGATGTGAAATCACAACACCCTTCGGTACACCTGTCGAGCCAGATGTAAACAATATGTAAGCCACATCTGTATCTATAATATCCGTGCAGACAAAGTCCTCATTCTCTGCGTCGAATGATATCTCGTCTAAATTCAATATGCGCTCTGAATCCACTCCATTAGACTCCAAAATACTTGCGTGCTTTGTATCAGATAATATAAGAGCTGGTTGTAAGCACTTAATAATACTATTCGCTTTTTCAAAAGGAAAATTAACGTCTGTCGGAGTATAAAAATTACCACTATAAAGTACTCCCATAAATGCCTGTATACTCCTTACACTCTTTGGTAAGTAAACAAATATCGGTTGTTTTGTCATTTGAATTCTTCGAAAAATAGCAGTGCTGATACATAATGCCGCCTTTCTTAATTCTTCAAATGTGCATGCGCTCTCCTTATCCTGTACCGCAACCTTATCAGGATATTGTCCAACTGTATTTTCAAGATAAGATATTACTGTATTTTGCATATATGTACCCTTTCTGCATTATCATTCTATTACGCCACCGCTACGAACAATCAAAGTAGAAATCTTCTCTATTGTTTCAAAATTGTCTGGAATAATATCTAACCCATCAATTTTAATAGAATATTTTTCTTCTATTTCGTCTACTAACGAGATGATATCAAATGAATCCAACATACCTTCTTCAATATAATTAACGTCTTCTCTAAAATCAAATTCCGGTCTTAATTCTTCTAACATCCTGTATAACTGCTCCATACATCTACTCTCCTTCACCTTTTTCTGACCATTTTATTATAGTATTATTCTAAACTTTTCGCAACGCAAAACAAAAAGTATGGCATTAGCTTACTACTATAAATATCGGCCTAAAACATCTAAACTTTATACATAGAAAAGCCGATATAATTAATTGATGGTACAAATCTATTCTAACGAGGTTACAAATATGGAAAAAAAGAAATTCAAAGCAGTTGAATTAAAATATTTGGACGAAAAAACGATTGGTCAAATTCGCGAATGGAGAAATGCAGATTTTGTTAGAGAAATGTCTTTTACAAGACATATTATTACGCCCGAAGAACATACATCATTTATCCAAAGAATTCAGGGCGATTCTAACCGGGGACTGTATGTCATCTATTTCGACGATGAACCTGTTGCAGTCTTCCACTATGTATTACATAGAAAAACAAATCATGTAACAGGTAGTCATTATTTAACTAATGAAAACTTCAAATACGAAGGATATGGAGAAGTAGTTGCATACATCATCAAATCTATTATATTTCAAATCATAAAAGCAGATTACGAACTCAGTGAAATACTTGATACAAACAAAAAACTAATATCTACATGCAAAAAAGGCAATTTGATTGCTGGTGTTTTAAAAGATCATGTATGTATAGATGGGGAATACCATGATGTATATCAAGTGAAATATACAAAAGAATATTTCCTTAATCGACCTGAGTGGTACAAAAAGCTAATATATAATGTTGTACAACAAGAAAACATTGAAAATTGTGTACTCTATTGATATAATTTTATAGAGTATATGAAAATATTATTATACAAAACAAGGAGGTTATTCACATGTCAGAACAAGAAAAAATTGCTTTATTAGAGGAAATCATGGATTTGGACGAAGGAACTTTATCTTTGGATTCCATACTGGAAGATATTGACGAATGGGACTCTGTTGCAATTCTCTCATTTATCGCCGCTATGGACGAACACTTTGAGAAAACAATTAAGGGTTCTGAAATCAAAGCATTTGTTACTGTACAGGACGCAATTGCCGTAATGGAATAATTCAACGAACGAGAAAACCGAATAAGCGTATGCTATTCGGTTTTTGTATATACAATCACATTGAAATGGAGAAAAACTATGCCAAGTACTATATTTGAAAATGTAAAAATCAGCGGGATTGCCTGTGCCGTTCCGGATAACCTTGTAGACACGCAATATTTTAGTAAATACTTTGACCAAAAAGAAATTGATCAATTTATCAAAACTTCGGGAATCAAATCCCGCTGTTATTCAATCAAAGAGCAGACTGCTTCTGATCTTTGTTATGTAGCCGCAAAAAAATTAATGGAACACAAAAATTACACCGGCGAAGATATTGACGCACTCATTTTAATGACACAAACTCCGGATTATATCATTCCTGCAACTTCATATGTCCTTCACAAAAGATTAAATTTAAAACACGACTGTATTGTCTATGATATAAATTTAGGCTGTTCTTCTCTTCCAACAGGAATTTGTACTATCGCCTCTATGATTAAAAGCGGAGCAATTAAGCGCGCACTGCTTTTAATCGGAGATGCTCATAATCACAACATTTCCTCAAACGCTAGCCTTACACATGACACCATGTTAACTGGTGATGCTTGTTCAGCATGCATTATTGAAGAAGGTGATTCCAATATCATAACAAGTATCAAATCTGATGGAAACGGTTATGATGCAATTATCACTCCTGGTCCAACAGAAAATGGAAGATTTTATTTTGATGCAGATAATCTAGATACAAACCAGTACAGACACTATATGGATGGCAGCGACGTATTCTTATTTACTATTACAAAAGTCCCAAAATTATTCAATGACTTTTATAAAGAACACCGTTGTTCACCTGATAATTATGACTACTTTGTATTTCATCAAGCAAATAAAATGATTCTTGATCATATCGAAAAGAAACTAAAATTACCTAAAGAAAAAGTCCCACGTTCCATTGAACGATACGGTAATACCGATGGTGCCTCCGTGTTAATGACAATTGCAGATTTATGTGAAAGAGAAAATGTACCTAATAGAATCAAATTTATTACCTCTGCTTTTGGCATCGGACTAAATTGGGGTATTGCTACTTTTGAAATTGACAAAAATGACATTTTACCTATCATCCACACCAATGAATATTTCGAGGAAGGTTTCTTGGAACATATTCATCAAAAACAAAATGAAGGAAAATAGAAACGGAGGCCTATATGTATAATCCATTTGATTTTACAGAAAAGAAAATACTTGTTACCGGAGCATCCTCTGGTATTGGTCAAACATTATCTATCGCTCTATCAAAACAAGGAGCTACTGTTGCTATGATTGCACGAAACGAGGATAAAATAAACGATACCTTATCACAAATGCAGGGGAATAACCATATAAAAATATGCGTAGACCTCTCCCAAAACAAAGATTTAACAGAAGAATTTAAAACAATTGTTTCGGATGGAAAAAAACTTGATGGACTTGTACATTGTGCAGGCATATCAAGTGTGGAATCAATTCAAATGCTATCGTCCAAAAGAATAGATGCTCAAATGCACGTGAATTATTATGCTTTTCTAGAATTAGTACGACTATTTTCAAAAAAGAAATATAGTAATGGCGGAAGTATTGTAGGAATTTCTTCTATTGCTGCGGTATCCCCTGGCAAATGCCAAACTATCTATTCTGCAACCAAAGCTGCCATGAATGCATCCATAGAGTCCTTAGCTCCAGAACTAGCTCCTAAAAACATTCGAATTAACACTATAATGCCAGGCTTTGTCAAAACACCTATGTTTGATTCTGCCTTTAACATTGATTATACAGGTTCTAATGATATCGTTAACGAGACATTGGAACATCAGTTGTTAGGTGCTTCTTCCCCTTACGAAATAGCCAATGCTTGTATGTTCCTATTAAGCGACGCTTCATCTTGTATTACCGGTCGTGCATTACATGCTGATGGCGGTTCTGGGCTCGGTTGATTGCAATTATAATTGTTCTATATAAATGTCAAAAATCCGATGAAATTCCCTCATCGGATTTTTAAACATTTATCATTTATTTAATTTTAAAATCTCAAGCGTGGATGCCGGAACAAATCTCTCTAATTTAGTCCAATCTTTATCCATTAACAATTTCCTCACCACAGTAGCACTAATGACTTGCCCTTCCACTTCTTTTCGTGGAATTTCAATCACCATAATTCCTTGAGCCTGTAAGATAATTTTCATATCATGATTGTACTGTGCTGTTACCTTATCAAAAGGTTCACATCCTACAAACCTACTTTCAATACCAAACGCAGGCGCCACATAATGTGCGAAGATTTTCAAATCCAGAAACGTATCATAACATGCCCTAGCAGGATTGTCCTTCATGAAATATCCCGGAAAAGTCAGTGTTGAAATCATAAAATCACCACTTGGTATTACCAATACATTATTATACTCTTTCACCCCTTCTCGAACCATGGATAACCGCTGCTGAAACGAAAAAATAGATTTATCTTCCTCTACTACAAATAAATATAATACATCTACCAATGGTGACCATTTTCTAATTGGTACATCATATAGTAACATTCCACTTTTTCTTTCATCGCTATCGTAGAAACATTCTATCTCGGCATGGTTTTTCAAAAAGTATACATCTTTTTTCCACCCATTCCGGTTCCCCATATACTTACCTTTTTTCCTTTCAAATCTTCCACCATAATTGAAATCTCCCAAATATCAATTTATTTTTACATTCATCTATGATTAATCATTCCGAAATGGTTTTAAATATAATTCAATCTCTCCATCCACGTCTTTCACAAACACTGTATCTTCTTTGTATTCTATCATTCTTTTTTTTACAGTTGATAGTTTTCTTAATTTATATCTTTGAACTTCATAGCAATTATTATTGTAATACAATCGCAAATACGGAATAACTTTCATTCCCCCATAATCAAAACTTCTAAGCAGACGACTTATATCCTCTATGGATTGATTTAAGTCAATCACACCTGCCATCGGTAATTGTGAGTTATAATAAATGACATCCTCTTCAGGATACAATACATCCATTCCGTCCATCTTATTATCTAGCAATTCCGCTATAAAACTCTCAAATGCTTCTATTCCTAAAAGCATTCCCTTTCTTGTTACTTCCAACGCATTAGTCATATCGTTAATCGGAATAGTCCGTTGCGCAATTATCTTTCCTTTATCCACTTGCTCTGTTACAAAATGCCAAGTTATACCCGTTTCCTTTTCTCCGTTATATATAACCCATGTGGGTATATTCATCCCCCTATACCTAGGTAATAACGCGTAATGAAAATTTATAATTTCAACGTATTCCTTTTGGATAATTTGTGGCGTAAAAATGAATCTGTTATTTGCACTAACAATTAACGTTCTTTCATTCTCAACGTGTGCAAGCATAAATTGTTCAATATCTTTCTTATTTTCCAACACAGAATAACTTATATTTTCCTTTTTACACACGTTGGCAAGCATTGACAATTGGTTGTTCTGTGACTCTAATACAACGATATCTTTAATAGCTACTATTGTTATCATGTATCTTAGACAATCACATGCAATTTTGCCAGATCCGACCAAAATCACTTTTGTAAAACGCATAATGCCCTCCTGACCAAATTCAATATGGTGATTCTATAAGATCACAAAAATCAAAACCACCTAATTTCATTACCATAATTCCCCAAGTCAATCCCGAGCCAAACGCCGACAAACAGCAAGTAAAGTTATTATCTATCAACAAACTTCTTATATTGTATACTATATTCATCGGTATAGACGCTCCACTCGGATTACCAAAATTCTCCACCACGTTCATAAACATTTTTTCGTATGGTACACCAATCTTATCCGCTAATTTTTTCAACATAAACTTATTCGGCTGATGGAACAAGTAATAATCTATATCTTCTTTTCGAATATTCAACGACTGAAATGTTTCTTCGAGCATAGGCGGAATCTTCGTCTGAACAAAGTTAAAAACCTCTGCTCCGTCCATATGCAGATGATCTAACGAACGACGATTTCCATCCTCCATCTCTTTCATAACAGCCGTTTCTGATGTAGACGGCATAGCAAATCCACCCGCAGGTATTATCAAAGCATTTCGTTGTCCGCCATTTGTATGCAATTCAAAATAAATATCATCAGCATTAACATCATTTTCTATAACACTAATGCTCGTTGCATCTCCAATCAATGGATAATCGTTCCTGTCTTGCTTAGATACTTTGTGGCTTAGCACATCCGTATTAAACAATACAACTTTCTTATCTTTCAATACATCCAACAACATGAAAGATTGCATAAGCCCTAACAGATAACCACAACATCCTTGTGCAATATCCATGCAAAGTACATCCTCCGGCAATTCACATTCTCCATGAATAATGTTACTTACATGCGGCACAAAATAATCCGGAGACAATGTCACTACAACAATTGCACCAATCTCCTCTTTCTTAACCTTGCCCTCTGCCAACAAATGCTTTAAACCAAAAATACAAAAATCAGAAACTGTACTATCTGCTTTTGCAAGTCTGTGTTTTTCAAAACCCATCACTTTTTTGAGACGTAATGTCTGTTTTGGCGGAAATGCATAATTATCGACTTCGTCATCAAAGTAACTTACTTCATCCGGCAAAATCCCTAATATTCCTGATATTTTCTTTCCCTTAAATACTGCTTTCATACACACCTCACATTTTCTATTCCATCATATTCCATGATAGCGGTGTTCCCTTTTTTAAATTCTTTATCGCAACTTTACCTAACACATCCTCGTAATACATAGTGTGCAAACCAAGTCCCGGTCGAATAGAACGAACATTATCAGACGTTATCTTCTCTCCTGCCTTAATATCTTTCACGACATATAATGAACGTGTACCGTAACGCGCAAATTTCTGTTTTTCTGTCAATTCAAATGTTGCTCTTCCAAGTGCCTTCTCCAGATTTCTTATCTGTCTCACCATATCTTTGAATTCTTCTATCTCCATAGAAAATGCTGCATCCGGTCCACCATCTGCTCTTTTCAAAGTAACATGCTTTTCAATTACTCTTGCTCCTAATGCAATAGAACCCAACACAACCTCATTACCCAATGTATGATCGGACAAACCAACCATACAATCAAACGTACGATGCATCAGCGGAATGACGTTGATATTCATATCCTCATAAGGACATGGATATGCCGATGTGCATTTTAACAAGATAACATTATCATTCCCCTCTTCTTTACAGACTCTCAAAGCTCTTTCTATGTCTTCAAGATAAGCCGTACCGGTTGAAATAATAATCGGCTTACCCTTTCTTGCAATCTTTCGAATCAGGGGGATATCATTTATTTCATACGATGCCACCTTATAAGCCGGCATTCCTATCTCTTCCATAAAATCAACCGCAGTTAAATCGAAGGGCGATGAGAAACATGTCAAACCCAAATCATTCGCATACTCTACTAATTCTCCTTGCCACTCCCATGGGGTATATGCCTTTTGATAAAGCGAATACAATGTCTCTCCATCCCACAAACCACCGTGAAGTTGAAATTCCTCATTGTCACAATCGATTGTAATGGTATCCGCCGTATATGTCTGTAGCTTCACTGCATCAATTCCGCAGTCTCTTAATTCATATATGATCTTTTTTGCTCTGTCAAAATCCATCAGATGATTCGCTGACATTTCCGCAATAATATATGCCGGCGCATTATCACTGATTAATCTGTCACCAATATATATTTCTTTATTCACTACAGCACCTCCTTCTCATTCACATTATACAATTTCAAATCGGCTTATTTCACCTTCTTCTCCGTGTCCCGGAAATACAATCGTATCTTTCGATAAACTTTCGAGAAACGGCTTGGTAATGCTTTGATATTCCTTCTTACTACCTCCCGGTAATCTGGTAATAATTTCCTTTCCATCCACCAGACTATCACCAGTAAATACATACTCATCATTTGCAACAATACAAATGCTACCTTTCGAATGTCCCGGTGTAGATATCAATTTAAGATGCATCCCCTCAAAATCAAGTACATATTCCTTATCAAACCCAACATCCACCTGACAACTATAATCCTCCGAGAAAATCTGCTCAGCTTTGTGGATTGTCTCTTCATCTTGCGTAATCAACAATGCTTTGTAATAGGCAGATAAATTTTTTACCGGATATGGTGTATTCTTTTTTGCACTGTCACTTCCGATTACAACACATTCATATTGTTCTCTAAAATGGTTAACACCTAAGATATGATCATAGTGTTCGTGAGTTAACAAAACCCATATCTTATTAATCGACTCTCTCTTCAACAACGCATCTGCCTCTTCACAGATATGAGGGTCAATAATACATGCAACGTTATGTCTTATCATAATGTACATATTAGAACGAATCGCATCCAATACGAATTTATATATCTTTGTTCCGTCTATTTCATACTTACTAATCATGTTTCATCATCCTATATTTCATCTCTGCTATTTCCCAGTCTTCTTGCGTATCAATATCCTGGACTTCTGTCTCCGGTAATATATAAGGCACTGCCCGTTTCGGTCCTACACCATTTATTACATTTTCAATCCTCATTACATAAAACTGCCCACAATCATGATAGATGGGTTCCAAATCCTGCGAACGCTTTACAGCATTTTCCGGAAATTGATATTGTATCGCTCCATCACGAATAACGAATGCCCTCTGGGGCGGAAAAGAAAAACGAACGACCGGCGTTACTGCATCCACTCCTTCTTGTTCCATTAACGCTACCGCTTCTCTTAATTTCTCTGCAGTAATAAATGGTGCCGTTGGATATATACATACTGCCACGTCAAATTTCTGTCCTTTTTTCTCATATTCTGAAAACACTTCTTTCAATACATCGTTGGTCGTTGCATAGTCATTCGCCGTCTCGTCACTTCTCATAAAAGGTACATTTGCTCCGTACTCAATTGCAATTTCTGCGATTTCTCTACTATCCGTAGACACCATTACTTCATCAAATATATTTGATTCTAATGCAGCTTTAATAGAATAAGCCAATATAGGCTTACCACAAAATTCCTTGATATTCTTTTTGGGAATTCTTTTACTTCCACCCCTGGCTGTAATCACTGCTATCTTTCGGCTCATAATCTTCTATCTCCTTGTTGTAAGAAAAAGGCGAAAATATTTCGCCTTCTTCTTTCTACTTAAATATTTTTTAATGCTTCTCTTAATTGTTCAACGGACAACCATTCCTTGTTGGTTCCTGAATTATATTCAAATCCCGGTTCTACAAGCTTTCCTCCCGGCTGTACATTCTCCGACAGATTACACCAATTCATATGCGGATAGATAATATAATGCTTGTCATATTCATAGGTTGTCCAGGAATCATCTTTCGTTACCATTACTTCATGGAGTTTCTCTCCTTCACGAATACCAAACTCATCAATCGTACAATCCGGCAACATCGCCTTTGCCAAATCACCAATATGGAACGAAGGAATCTTAGAAATATAGGTTTCTCCGCCTTTTGATTCCTGTAAGGCTTTGAACACAAGTTCCACACCTTCTTCTAAGGTAATCCAAAAACGCGTCATTCGCATATCCGTCACACCTAATGTTGTACCACCCTGGTCAATAATATTTTTCCAAATCGGGATTACAGAACCACGACTTCCTGCCACATTACCATAACGAACAACCGAAAAAATTGTATTGTAATTGTTGCCTCTGTATGCATTTGCTGCAATAAATAACTTATCTGATACAAGCTTGGTTCCACCGTACAGATTAATCGGATTCACCGCCTTATCAGTAGATAATGCCACAACCTTCTTCACACCTCGATCAAGTGCTGCATCAATAATATTCTGCGCACCATGAATATTGGTCTTAATTGCTTCAAATGGATTGTATTCACACGTAGGAACCTGTTTCATTGCTGCCGCATGAATTACATAATCCACGCCATCGAACGCACGATATAAGCGATCCTTATCTCTTACATCTCCGATAAAGAAACGTACCTTACTCATATCAATCTTATCTTTATATTCTGCTTGCATAACACTTTGCTTGTACTCATCTCTGGAATAAATGATAACCTTCTTTGGATTATACTTTTGAAAAATCATTTCCAAAAACTTCTTACCAAAAGAACCCGTACCCCCGGTAATCAAAATCACTTTGTCATTTAACATCCTTGTCCCTCCGTATTCGTAACCTACCTCAAAAATCACTTTTCTACATTATAATACAAATTATGACAAATCACAATTTTTCAATTGATATTTTACACGGATTTTCTCCATCACCTCTTCATACAATGCAATCAATTCATCAATGTGTGTATAATAGCTTTCATAATTCATCTTAAGCTTCTTATATAGACGTAACAATTCTTCCTGTTCGTCATCTTTTCCCACATATAGATCAACAATGGATGATATTTCTGTATCCGCAGAAACCTTAGATATTATCTCTGCGATTGCTGTTCCGTCATATGCTTTAAATACAGAGTCCAAAGTCTGATTCAGTTTCTTGAATTCTTTTCCTGCAATATCTTTTCTTTCGACCAAAGTCACTGCTCTTTCGGCAGCACTCTTTGCGTCCTTCAATTTCCCTTTCAGTTTGTTCATCTGCAACAAATACTCATACAAATATGCATATGCTTCCTGATATCTTTCTTCTGTCAAGAAATACGGAACACGCTCAAATAACTTTTTGTAATCATATGTTTCTCCGTCACAATATAATAACAGCGCTTCTTTTAACGGCATCACTTTCATTCCGTTAATCTTCGCTCCACCCTCTGTCGCATTAATCACTTCACCGGACGGATAATAATGTTCAACTGCCATCTCAAACCAACGAAGATATGCATAAAAGTCCGGCGTTGTATATACAACATCTTCTACATTACCCGGAACTTCTATGATCTCTCTCTTAATATCCTCTCTCTTAATTGTCCCTTCACCTGCATGGTGCTTTTCACCAGCCAAGGCAAGATCTTGTCCCACAAGTATAATCTTCTTAAAGTTCCAATATTGTAACAGGGCAAATACATATGTTGCCACAGATCCTCCTTGTGGCAATCCGATAATTGTATTATCAAATTCCGCAAAGAAATCCCTATATAACTTCAAATCCGTTGATCCATAAATGAAATCATTCCCATCTAACAACTCCATTGCTTTATGATTGAAATCTGTAAGAATGACCAACGGAATCTTTTTCATTCTATCATCATCAAAAAACTCTATCGGCTTTAGATAATCAATCGCAGCCACCATATCAGGCTCTATTCCATGATTAAGCAGATATTTCGCTGCTCTGTCTACTGCAAATATAAAAGCTTTTCCTTTTGCCTCTTTTAACTGTTCGATATTTTTCTCTAACGACGGACCTGCTGCCACAAGAATTGCCGGCATATCCGGATTAAATATCTTTTTAAAATCATGTGCTGATTTGCTATGAAACGCATATTCCAGATTTCGAATCGGATTAATCATGAATTCATTACGCACCTTAATTCTTGTATTAATATCCATGAATACAAATCTTTTCTTATCCTCATATATATGGTACAACTCGATATATTCTCTTGGGAATAATTCTTTGTACTTTGGCAAACTTTCAATGAAAGTAAGATATACATTCATATGATTCATGTTCGCACTAAGATACAATCCGATTTCGCTATCATTCAACCCTTTAACAAACAGTTCCACTCCATCAATCTTAAGGATTTCAGAAAAATCAAAATGTTCAATCGCGGTTAGAAAAATCTCTAAGGATGGCTCATATATAAATATAGCATTATCTTCTTGTGTTTTTTTCAACAATTCCTCTAACACAATTCCGTTTCCTAATCCGAGAAAAACAAGAATTGCCCCTGATACCAATTCATCATACTTCTGGACAAATTTCTCTGCCTCTCCTCTTGGACGGTATGTACTATTAAGAGGAGTTTTTTTATCATCTTTTACCACGCTAATAATTTGACTACCATCTTTCGCATCTTCTATCATCACTTCAAGTTCCGATGAAGGTACGCCATCCAACTTTATCAGATTTTCATACAGCTTTTTATTTTTAATTTTGATTGCTTCAATGTTTTTTTCTCTAATCGTCATACTTTCTACTCCAATTATACCAATTCATCCATTAAGTCATATTGTAAGATATCTGCCAAAAGTGTCAAATCTTCCTCTTCCATTGCGCCAAGCGCATTTCCTAAAACTTCTGTCAGCTTTTGCTGCTTCTCTGTATCTTCTATACCTCCTGTATATGCAACCAATTCAGGAACGAGGCTACTAATTCCTGCATATGCATCATCTTTTTTTTCCTGATATAACAATTTCGCAATTCTCTCTATCTCTGCACGTATTTCTTCCATAATGACCTCCTGCAATATAATCATTCACCTTAATATACTAAAAACAAGGGCTGGCCGTCTTGGCCAGCCCTTGTGAAAAGTTCTTATCGTATTCTATGAAATTAGATAGATTACTGTAATAAGTTAAGAACACCCTGTGTAGACTGATTAGCCTGTGAAAGCATTGACTGTGCTGCCTGCTGCAAGATGTTATTCTTGCTGTATGCAACCATCTCTGTAGCCATATCAGTATCTCTGATTCCTGACTCAGCAGATGTTAAGTTCTCAGAGTAGTTCTCTAAGTTGTTAATTGTATACTCAAGACGATTCTGAACAGCACCCAACTTAGAACGCTGTGCTGATACATGCTTAATTGCTGTCTGAATTGCAGAAATTGCAGCAGAAGCAGCTTCACCTGTTCCTACAGATACATCTGTAAGACCCAATGTGGAAAGTGATGTACCACTGATAGAAACTGACATTGTCTCTCCAACATTCGCACCAACCTGCAATAACTTAGCAGCACCTGTGCTCATCGAACCATCTAAAAGCTTTGTTCCATTGAACTCTGCCTTGTTCGTAATAGATGTAATCTCTTCCTTCAACTGAACAATCTCATCCTGAATTGTCTGACGATCTTCTGTTGCGTTAACATCATTACGAGCCTTAACCGCCAACTCACCCATTCTTTGAAGGATTGAGTGAATCTCATTCATGTTACCTTCTGCTGTCTGAATAAGTGAAATTCCTTCCTCTGAATTCTTAACAGCCTGATTCAAACCACGAATCTGATTTCTCATCTTTTCAGAAATAGAAAGACCAGCTGCATCATCTGCTGCTCGGTTTACCTTGTAACCTGATGATAACTTCTCTGTGTTCTTCGCTACTGCCTTCACGTTCTGTCCTAACATTCTGTTTGTGTTAACTGCTTGCATATTGTGCTGTACTACCATAATTCATTCCTCCTTGATATCAAATCCTTTTGATCTATTCCTCTAAATTTATTTTTTTCTAAGTGAACTCAAATCCTTTTTTGTTCCTTACACCTTATATATCGACACCCTAATCGATAACTTTATACCTTTTTTAAAAAATTTTTAAAAAAATTAAAAAGATGGTATCTTTCGCACCTGTGCGCCAAAAAATACCACCTTCTTAAGTCAATTATTATTTATAATGTAATAATTCCAAATGTATTCAAAATTGAACTAATTAAAATCAGTACGATTAGAATCGGAGAAAAATACTTAATTAACACAACATATAACTTCTCACTCTTAAACTTGTCCGTCGAAGCCTTCACCTCATCCGTAACTATATTGGTCTTCACAACATATCCAACAAAGATACAAGTAAGCAATGCAACAATCGGCATCAATACGCTGTTAGAAAGGAAATCCCACATATCAAGGATACTTAGTCCCTTTATTGATATATGACTCCATATTCCAAATCCTAACGAAGAAGGAACTGCCATAAGAATTGTATAGATTGTCACACAAATCGTAATAAACTTACGGCTCTTCCCTGTTTTCTCAACGAAAATTGATACAACTGTTTCCATCAAAGAAATTGCAGATGTAAGCGCCGCAAAGAACACTAGGATAAAGAATACAGCACCTATTATATGACCTCCTGCCATACTGTCAAATACCTTCGGAAGCGTAATGAACATTAATGTCGGTCCTGCTTTCAAAGCTTCGGTATCGCCATTATTGAAAACAAACACAGCCGGTACAATCATCAAACCAGCTAAAAACGCAATTCCCGTATCAAAAATCTCTACGTTACGCACACTTGCTTCTATGTCATCTTCTTTTTTCATATAAGAACCATACGTTATCATAATACCCATCGCTAACGACATAGAATAGAACAACTGTCCAAGTGCCGCAAGAAATGCATTTGCTGACATTTTCGATAAATCAGGCTTGAAATAATATACAAGTCCCGCTGTCGCACCCGGTCTTGTAATTACAAAAATCGCAATCACAACAGATAGCACAACAAGCAATGGCATAAGAACCTTACTCATGTTCTCAATTCCCTTGTTGACACCTAACAAGATAATCGCCATCGATGCAAGAATAAAAACAACAAGCCAGGCTATCGGTTCGACCGGTTGTGAAATAAATCCGGTAAAAAAATCATCTCCGGCAGCGGCTGCACCACTTCCGGCGATGTATACCCATGCATACTTAATTACCCAACCACCTATTACACAGTAATATGGCATAATAATGATAGGAACCGCACTTGCCAATACACCAATAAAGCTCCATTTTTCGTTCAACTTTCCAAACGCATATAGTGCGCTCTTTCCGGTCTTTCTACCAAGCGCAATCTCGGTAGTAAGTAACGCAAAACCAAATGTAACTGCCAGAATAAGGTAGATTAACAAAAAACTACCTCCACCATACTTTGCCGCAAGATACGGAAAACGCCATAGATTTCCCAAGCCTACTGCAGAACCTGCTGCTGCAAGGACAAATCCAAGCCTGCTGGAAAAGTTGTCTTTCTTCTGTTTCATAATAAATCCTCACTTTTCATTTTTTCTCCAAAACCTCTTTCAGATTTTGCATATATGCATTATCTACACAATGGAAACATCATATCACGAATATGCAGCAAATAAAAGAAAAAAATGCTATAATAAGAAAAGATATTCACAAAATGCTTTGAAGAAAGGATACACTACGAGCAATGAATAAAAAGACTTTTATTATTATATATATAATTATAATCTTGGTTTTCCTAAATTCTATTGACGTCTCAGCCACTGCTCACACTACGAACAATCTTATCATTGCATTAGATCCTGGACATGGTGGCGAAGAAACCGGGGCTACTTATTACGGATTAGAGGAAAAAAATCTGAATCTATCGTTAGCACGCATGCTATTAGAAGAATTAGAAGAATATGAAGGAGTAACCACAATTCTTACCAGAACAGAGGACGAAGAAGTTTCCCTTTTTGAACGTGGCAAGCGTGCATCTGAACAACATGCCAATATGCTGATAAGCTTACATTTTAACGCAAGTGTATCACATACAAGCAACGGTGCATCTATCTACCTTAGTACCGGTGCCTATCACAAAGATGAACTGATGCGATTAGGCGATAGTTTTTTAGGCGAATTCGAAGCGATTGGTTTATCAAATGCCGGAATGTTTGCAAGAGTTACCCAGATGAACGGGCGAAGAACCGATGGGAGTTTTGATGATTATTACGGCGTTCTGCGACATGCATATAACCAGGGGATTCCCGCTATGATTGTAGAACATTGCTATATGGATTCAGAAATTGATAAACCTTATTTTTCTACCGAAGAAGGTTTAAGAAAGCTTGCCATCGCTGACGCCACTGCCATTGCTGCATACTACAATCTACACAAAAAAGGAGAAGAAGCACCTTCACCAAAACATGCTGCCGTATTCGGCGCAACTACGAAAGCAGTAGAAATGAATTACTATGAAGCTCCAAGGTTAGAAAGCGTTGCACTTACAGAATATGATGGCAAGTCACCCGGTGTCGCCACTTACGAAATCGAAGTTACGGACGACATCGGAATTACTACCATCTATCTTGTCTACAAAAACATCACAGACGGAACGTCTTTTACAATATATGCCAACTTAGAAGAACCACTATTAGCAGGAGCTGCGAACATTACCACTTACTTTCCTTCTCATCTAGAACCCGGGGACTACCAACTAGCATATGTTGGTCTATATAACAAGGTCGGTTTTGATGCAGGATACAATCGTTATAACGGAACACTTGTAGGATACGGAAAATGTGATTGGTTAAACACGTTTCCATATAGTACGGAGGCAGATCTTACAATCGCGGAACAGACTACAATTTCTCCTATTAGAACGCATCACATTACAGAAGGAATTAGGGAACATTTGCGCACACGCAAGCATATTGTCTTTCTGTCTCCATCCCACCAATAAGTCTTTCTGAATCAACACATACTTCACACAAAAATGCCATGTAGAGTTTCCTACATGGCATTTTCTTACTGCTTATCAATCAAATCTTCATAACCATTGAATACGAAATCAAAAATTCCGGCCATACCGGTGAATTCACATCCGTATCTGTAATATCCATCCGGCAATTCAAAACGATGCAAAATCTTAACAACCGTCATCAGCTTCTGTTCAGAGCTTTCTAATGTCATCGTCGCATTGAAATAGTATCCTTCCGGAATCAAAGTTGTTGTCTTAAAACCAATTCCATTCTTCGAAATATCAAACACCTCTATCTCAGCATTCAAATCACGAATCACATCATTATCCTGCTTAAATACTTCTGATACTTCTAACTTCAAACTAATCGGTAATCTTCTATACTTTCTCTTTTCTTCCATATGCAACCTCCGTCCGTACACATTTGCTTCATTGTAGCATAGATAGAAGGAAATAACAAACAAAACCTTTTATAAAAGTCAAAAGGCAGGTCCATAAGGACCTGCCTCTTACCTCGGCAATTATACAATTACTGAAGTAATGATAATACACCCTGGTTAGACTGGTTAGCTTGTGCAAGCATAGACTGAGCAGCCTGCTGTAAGATGTTGTTCTTGCTATAAGAAACCATCTCTTCAGCCATGTCTGTATCACGGATACCAGACTCAGCAGATGTTAAGTTCTCAGAGTAGTTCTCCAAGTTGTTGATTGTGTACTCAAGACGGTTCTGAACAGCACCTAACTTAGAACGCTGAGCAGATACAGCCTTAATAGCTCCCTGAATTGCACTGATTGCAGCAGATGCAGCTCCACCTGTACCTACAGAAGTTGTTGTAAGACCTAATGTAGAAAGTGATGTACCACTGATAGAGATTGACATCGTCTCACCTACGTTAGCTCCAACCTGCAATAACTTGCCAGAAAGGTTACCATCCAAAAGCTTAGTTCCGTTGAACTCAGCCTTGTTAGTAATAGAAGTAATCTCTTCCTTCAACTGAGTAATCTCATCCTGGATAGTCTGACGATCTTCAGTTGCGTTAACATCGTTACGAGCCTTAACAGCTAACTCACCCATTCTCTGAAGGATAGAGTGAATCTCGTTCATGTTACCTTCAGCTGTCTGAATCAAAGAAATACCTTCTTCAGAGTTCTTAACAGCCTGATTCAAACCACGAATCTGATTTCTCATCTTCTCAGAAATTGAAAGACCTGCTGCATCGTCGCCAGCTCTGTTAACTTTGTAACCAGAAGCCAACTTCTCTGTGTTCTTAGCTACTGCCTTAACGTTCTGACCTAACATTCTGTTTGTGTTTACTGCTTGCATGTTGTGTTGTACTACCATAATAAATTCCTCCTTGAATATAATGTCGCTTCCTTGCGACATGTACTAGTAGCAACGCTACCGTTAATGGTATATATAATATCTCCTGCCGGAGTTATTATCTGCACTTCAATATGTAATTGTTTGTTACACTATATATATCGACCATTATTTTTAAAAGTTAATAGTTTTTATAAAAAAATTATAATATTTTTCAGAAAATTTTGCAAGCCATAGATATAGTTGTCTACTTCTTCTTATCTACAAAATATGCACTCATGACTTTTGTATTATTCATTGTTTTTAGATAATTACTTGCAACAGCCGTCTTCGCACGCGACATCTTATATTCACTTTTCTTTCCCATAAAGAACTGTTCAATTCTACTGCGATTGCGATCCTCTAATACCATAATCGCATTACCAAGGTCCGTACATGTACGAATATATTCCTGCATCTTAAGAATCTCTTCCTTATATTCTTCCTTATGATCACGAACCTCTAATCTTACTCTGCTGTACACTCTGTCAAATCCATCGTCTAATTCATTCAGCTTTGCAATCTGCACTTCCTTCTTGTTCATAAGTTCGGACATGCGTTCCTCATTATAATCATCCTGCTTGCACACCTGCTCCTGATCCTGTGTCAGCAATAAGATGTCTCGCAAAACGCCTTGCTTCTTTTCTAATGTGTCTAACAAAATGCCGACATATCTTTGATTCTCACCCATACACTTCATCCTTATCTATCAAAATCTAGGGTCCTTTGTCGTCTTCATAATCTGCTTCCAGATATCACGAATCTCCCGAAGCTCCACTAACACTTCATCTAAGATTGCTGCGTCTTTTTGGACATTCGCAGCAACTAATTTATCAAAAATAAATGTATATAACACATCAAAATCCTTCGCAACGGGATAGTCAAAATTCAATGTAGACTGCAATTCTACAATAATATTCCTTGCTTTTTGGATATTGATATGCGCTTTTTCATAATCATTCTTCTCTATCGCCATCTGTGCAATATTACAAAACTTGATTGCACCTTCATACAACATCAATGTCAACTCTGCCGGCGTTGCCGTTGTAACTTTATTGGTTCCATATGCTGCCATCGGATTATATGCCATAACGTCACCTCTTACTTTTGTATTCAAGAAGCAGCCATTAGATAACAGCTGCTTCTCTATTCATATTCTTATATTACTGTCCACCGAATAACTGTGCGACATAAGATTGCTGGGATTGTAACTTTGCCATTGCTGCTTCCATCGCCGCAAACTGCTTATAGTACTTATCTTCTTCCTTGAGGAGCTTATCTTCTAATGTTCCGATTCTTTCATCGAATTCTTCTAGCTCATCATCAATCTGCTTATCATTATAGAACGTCAATGCACTACTCATCTCTGTACTCTTCATTGCAGTCTGGAATCTTGAATACAACTCCGTACCAATCTCATTAAATGTCTTTGCTAATGCATCCGGATTACTTGCAAGTGCTGCTTTTAACTTGTCTGCTTTATCTGCATAGTCTGCATCATCCGGATTGCCTAAAATGTGAAGCTTTCCTTTTTCTGAATAGATACCTGTTTCGATACCAAATGATGCTAATGCATAATTCGTTGTTGTCCCGTCTGCATTCGTAACAGATACTTGCTTATTCAATACTGTACGCATTGTTGAAAGCAAAGAACTGATTGTGTCATCCTTACGAAGAAGTGACTTTTTAATGATGCCTTCCCATTTCTCAATCTGGTCATCACTCATCGCCTCTTTTTCTTCATCCGTAAGTGGCTCATAATCTTTTACACGTTCTGCGCTGTATAATGTGTTCATCTCTTCAATCAAGGAGTTATAAGACTTCACAAATTCCTTAATCTTGTCATAGAC
Organism: Lachnospiraceae bacterium; assembly: GCA_015057435.1. Classification (GTDB taxonomy): domain Bacteria; phylum Bacillota; class Clostridia; order Lachnospirales; family Lachnospiraceae; genus CAG-590. The sequence continues at coordinate 40,522 of SVEJ01000003.1, read as the reverse complement.
ACCATCCACATCATTATTCACATTGAAACTCTGCTCTTTTCCAACTTCTGTTGCATCAATCGTAAGTCCGTTAATTGCAAACGAGTTAGAGCTTTGCGTATATTCCACGCCATTGTAGATTACTTTTGCATCCTGTGCTGCAATATAGCCTTCATCGCCTTCTTTCAAATCAAGACCTAATGCTGCAAGTGTTGCATCATCTGCTTCTACAGTAAATGCATTCTCTACACCGGATGCTTTCGAGCTCAAGTAAAATCTACCCTGTTTCTCATCATAATTCGCATTAATACCCGTTCCTGCCATTTCCTTTGCAAGACCGCTCATTGTCATCGTAGCTGAAACAGTAATATCTTTACCATTAACCTTAATCACGGTTCCCTCTGCGATTCCAAGATCAGTAAGCTTAGTCGCTCCCGTCACAGAACTTCCTGTTGTCTCTACCTTCTTATAAAAACCTTCTGTGCTTGCAGTTCCGCTCGCCTTCTCATCTTCAGACTTCGCCTTCAATGTAACCTCTTCATTCTGCTTCAGTCCAAACACTTTCGCACTAAGCTCATCATCTGTTGTAATCACAACTGATTCGCCGCCTTCGTACTTCGTTGTTTCCTTACCGTCTACGGTCTCCTTCGTCTCTGTCGAAGTAACATTCGACAAAGCAAGCTTGCCATCCTTAAATGTTGCTTCCACACCGGTTCCTACTAACTGGCTGTTAATATTATCAAGTGCATCCTGCACCGTTGCATCCATTCCCACAGATACAATCACTTCTTTTGCATTCTCTCCTGTACCAACCGTGAAACTTGCACCGCTGAGACTTGCACCGATATCATGACCTGCAGAATCCTTAAGGTCAGATAATTTCATGTTTGTGTCTGCATTCTCATAAGAAGTTGCTGTATATGTAGACTTATTCACTTTCTTACCTGTCCACATCTGTGAACTGGCTGTCTGCGTAACCTGAACCTTATGTGTTCCGATTGCAGCATTCGCACCCGCTGTAATCTTCACACCGGACAAATCACCTGTAATAGCTTTGGCATTATAAGTAGATATACTCTTAAATGTTGACAAAGATCCTTTGTAAAAATCCATCAACTTTGTGTTAAGCGAAGCCCATGCTTCCTTCTTCCACTCCAACTTCGTCTTTTGTTTCTGAACATTATTCACCTTAATCTTATGCGCATCCGATAACTGGGCTACAAGGCTTTCTGTATCAAGTCCTGAAACAAGACCTGTCATTCTTACTCCTGCCATATCTACCCCTCCTTATCGTTTCTCATCTACTAAGATTCCGGCCAACTCAAGCGTCTTTGCAATCATATCCAAAGTCTTCTCCGGTGGAATCTCACGAATCACTTCATCGGTCACTCTATCTCTTACTGTAATAGAAATTCTATTCGTCTTTTCGTGATATTTAAATTCGCACTGTGTATTCGTTGGACGAATCTTCTGATTAATTTCACCAATTGCTTCCTTCACCTTTTCAGGAGAAACCTCGTGTAGGTTTTTCCCTTCGTCTTTTCCCTGTCCATCTTGCTGATCGTAGCCAGATTCTCTAGCAACTACCGGCGCTGTCTGCTGAGCTGTAACCTGTATTGCTTCTGGTCGCTCTACAACAACCGGTTCACTTACTCTATTCATCTGACTCATTACATTTGACTTAATACCTTCAATTGCCATTCTTTCCACCTCCATGTGAAATTCAAAAACTTCTGATACTTCAATTAGTGTATCGGTACATCCGTACTAATACATTATATCTTTTTTATAAAAATTTGTAAATTTTTTTATATTTTATAAATCTCAATGAAAATTCCTGTGAAAGAGAAAACGACAGCAGGGAACAAATACGCTTCCCTGCTGTCAATAAGCACATATGCAAAACTTTTAATTATTGAAATAGGTTCTTCAATGTATCCTGTGCAGTATCTGATGCTGCTTCCTTGTTCGCTTCCTTAATCTGCGCATACACTTCTTCACGATAAATCGGCACAGATTTCGGTGCAGTAATACCTATCTTAACCTGCTCACCCTTTACTTCTAAGATGGTAATTTCAATATCATTACCAATCATGATTGATTCATTCTCTTTTCTTGATAAGGCCAACATATCTTACTCACCCGCCTTTTCTTTCATTCTCTGCACAGATTCGTAAACGTTGAACTTAATAGGATAATCCTCGTTCTCTACAATAAGCTGTACACCCTTCTTCGTTGCTGCGTTAATGATAATTGGTGCTTTCATATTAGCGGTAACCTTAGTCATATCTGAAGGAACCGTCATCGCCAAGAGGAATAATAGATCCTCATCTGCAGGATTACCAAGCGGAGATAACAACTCATCTTCAATCATCGGAACATATTCTGTAACAATCGCCAATGGATCAATAACAGGCAATGCCAAGAGTGGTTCCTCTAATGACTGTAACCAACTGATTCTTGTTGCACTCTCACTCTCTTCGTCATACATAATAGCGAATTTTGTATAATTTTCAAAACCAATCAAGCCGCTTGGGAATTCCAAAACCTTCTCATCTGCAAGCTCAACTTCGCCAAAAAACTTTGTCTTTGCTAACATATACCCTTCTCCTTTCGAGTAATATTATCTCGTTCTTATATCTAAATATAACGAATTGCTTCGTTGTAATACAACTTTCACAATTCTGAAAACATTATACCATTATTATAGATAATCTAGCAATGTTTTCTTGATAACACTTGCTGTTGTAGATAACGCTGATTCATACACCAACTCTGCCTGGTATAATTCTATTGCTGTCTCTTCTGTCTCTACATCTTCATTCGAAGACTTCAACTCTTCAAAGTTAGCAACCTGTTCTGTCACACGTGTCTGAATCAATTCAAGCTTGGAATATGTTGTACCTACCTTTGCCTGTACTGCACTTACATCTTCCATAAATCCTTGGAAGTTCGACATATTGTTACCAAACAACTTCTGCATATTCTCGCGCTTTAACGCAAGCTCTACATCTGCATCTTCTAACATCTTATTAAGCTGTGCAACCGCATCCTCATTATCCTTATACTGCGGATCACCTAATAGCTGCTTTAATCTGCTAATCGTATTCTCAATATCTAATACATCCTGTACTGCAATTGCCAAATCTTCGATTCGATTACCCATATCATGCGTAATCAGTTCTCTCCCCTCAGCATTCACTGTAATGTATTGGTTAAAATTCACTTCATACTGAATCGGCTGTCCGTCCGGATCAATTGTAAATTGTGTTTCGTCAATCGTTCCATCCGGCAATTCTTTGTATTGTGTACAGTTAAAATACATCTCCGGTCTAAGATCTCCTACTTCAAACTTAGACTTATTGTAATTCACTTCAATATTCTCTGCTTCTTTGATTGAATTATAAATGTTCTCTCCAAAAATCACTTCTCCGGTCTCAGGAATATAATTCACACCGTCCGGATCCACATCATAATATGTAGCAGAATCAGCAACCTGTTTCATTGTTGGTGTAATTGTAGTTGTTGAACCGTCTGCATTCGTAACTGTAATAGAAATATCATCTGCTCCGTTATCCAGATTGCTATATGCCAGGCGCATTCTGTATACATCTTCTGATATAGGAGCCTCATATGCTCCACCAGCCAAGATCGCATCAAGCTGCGTTTCATCCACTTCATTCAGTACGACACTCTTCGGCTCAATTGTAGCCGGATCAATATCCTGTGTAATATTGTAAGATAATCCTGCTTTTGCTTCATCATTCTGGAAAATCAGATTTGTCTCTGTCTTATACCCGGAAAACAAATATCTTCCTGCATAAGTCGTTCCACCTTCAGAAAAAATCGCATCCTTTAATGCATATAACTCATTCACAATCGTATTTCTATCTTTCGTCTGATATGTGTCAGATGCACCTTGTTCACAATATGCATATACATCATCAAGACGATTAAATACATTCTGAATGGACGTCTGCGTCGTATCTAACCAGGACAACGCATCCGGAATATTCTTTTTCTTATACTGATCTAACTGGTCACATGTTGTACGAAGCTTGAGCGCACGAATAGCAACAACCGGATCCTGAGAAGGTGCTGATATCTTCTTTCCCGTTGTAACTTGTTCATTTAACTTATTCACACGTCCCATAGACTTTTGCATGTTTCTTAATGAATTGTTTGTTACCATTTGGTTGGTTACTCGCATAGCCATTCTCCCGTCCGGTTACTCCATTAACCTCACTTAATACCTAACAATCCATTGCCAGGGATTATCCTTCTGTTGTCAAATAACAGGACATCTATAAAAGCAAGCTTGCCAAACGCCCTGTTGCTTGACGACTGTTATAACATATATATCGGCTTATCAACCCGTCTGGTTAATAAGCTTATCGTAAACTTCGTTCATAACAGAAATAACTTTACTTGCAAGATTATATCCGTTCTGATACATTACAAGCGCTGCCGCTTCCTCATTGGTATCAACAGATGATACAGACATACGCTGATTATTAATAACAGTTGTCACCTCATCCATATTGTTGGCAAATGATTCAAACTTGGAAATATCAACTGCCTGCGAAGTTGTAACTGCCTGCAAGAATTGAGCAACTGTTCCCTGCGAATACATATTCTGATCTGTCATACCGTATATCATCTTGTCAAGCACACCTTTTGCATCCTTGTTAAGCTGTTCAATATCCTCTTTGTAAGATACAACCAACTTACTCTGATCTCTCGCAATCTCCTGATTGATACTCCAATTCAGTGCTGTAATCTGATAGTAAGTAGAATCTACTGACGTAATACCTGTTGTACTTTTATTCGCCGTTAACACATAATCTTTACCATAGACATCTGCTGCCGTAAACAGATCCATTCCCGGATCACCATTAGCATCTGCGCCTTCCGTAAAGATATCATTCATGTATGTTGAAAACGTTCTTACGAATTCATTCAGCTCTGTCATATAGTATGGAATACCCTTACAGTCAATGCTGTCGCCCATACTGGCCGGTCTTCCTACGTCAATTGCTGCGTTAAATTGTGCAGGGACACGTTTACCAGTCTCATCTTCTAACGAGACATTTTTAAATGTAAAGCTGTTAAGCTTTCCGTTCGCGTCATATACTGCCTCAAATCCCTCATAAAAATAATCTTTACAGTTGAGGGTAATTGTTCCTTCCTTTGGAAGATTCAATTTGTCGATATCAATTCCTTCGTCTAACTCAATCGTAACAGTGGAACCGTCCGCTGTTGCCGTATCCATTGCTGCAATCGTACCTTCGAACGGATTGGCATTGTTACCATCGCGAACCTCTAACAATCCTTTCATCAGTCCTGTTACATTACGACTGTTAAAATTAAATTCTTCACCGAGTGAATGATTCAATCCTACCCAGTACACATCATATAAGCCATCAATGTCATTCTGGTTAATCTTCTCACTTCTAGCTGCAACCGTTAACTGACGGCTTTCCATATCATCAACCAATAATGCATTTCCGATACGAACCTCATAACGGGTTGTTCCGGAATCCACTTCATCGTTACCTTCTCTATACATCAATGGTGTCTCCACAACAGTTACATTTACAAGCTCTGAAAGCTGATCAACCAAAAGTTCTCTCTGGTCGCGCAAATCATTCGCATTTCCGTATCTTGTCTCAATATTCATAATCTGCTTGTTCAATGTGAAAATCTGAGAAGAAATTGAATTAATTGTATCTACATGAATCGCAATTTCATTATTAATATCCGTCTGTGATTTCTGATAGTTGGTTGCAACCTCATTAATCAAATCCGTAAAGTTATTAATTGCCTGCGTAAACTGTGTTCTGTATGTTGCATCCGAAGGACTTGATGCAAGATCCTGCATCGCCGCACTTACTTCAGCCAGTAACTTTGTATATCCGGATTCAGATTGCATTTCATTCATATAAGACTGCAATTGTGATAACTGCTCGTTAATTGCACTATATTCCTTCATCTTTGAATTAGATGCACGGAACTTCGTATCGTAGTAGACATTTCTCAATTGATCAACGCCCGTTGTCTGAACACCGGTTCCCATCATACCGTAAGAGGTGCGAACACGTAGTGCCTGTGCTGCCTGCGAAAGAACCGTCTGTCTTGAGTACCCTTCTCTGTCGGCATTAGAAATGTTATGTGCTGTTGTATTCAAATTGGTCTGATGATAGTTAAGTCCTGATAACCCTGTATTCAATCCCAAAAATGTTGAAGCCATATCTCCACTTCCTTTCTAGCCCTACGCTTTTATCCCAACTTGCTAATCAAATGTTCCACCATTTCCGAAACAACTGTAAAATATCTCGAAGATGCATTGTATCCCTGCTGGTATTTAATAAGATTACTTAATTCTTCATCGGTAGAAACGCCAACCACCGTCTGTCTCTGGTTCTCTAATTCCAATACCGATTGAGATTGCGTCTCCGCAATTCCATTATATGTATATCCCTTGTTTGCAAAATCTGCTATAAATTCTTTGTAATAACCCATATAGTTATTAACCACAAGACTGTTCGGTCCAAGTGTTCCAAACTCATCTTCCCACATATGAATCAAGCGATCTGCAACAGCTTGTAGCTCTTCATTCTGCTCATTCGTAAGTGGTAGCAAACTTGGATTTTTAATTAATTCGTCATTTACCTCAAGATTACCGAGTGTATACAATGTTAACGCCTCATCGCCTTCTTCATTGTACACCTGTACGGTTCTTGTTTCCGTTGTGCCATCGTCATTAACAATGGTCACTTCCTGTTCCGTATAACGTTCTATCGTTCTACGTTTGATCAATTCCTTACCTTGTACCTTGTTCTCTTTACCCATTCCGTATCCGGCTTTTTCCTCGTCCAGAATCTGAATTGTGCGCGTACTTCCGTCAGGGTTCGTAACCGTAACTTCCTTATTCGGACAAAGAATATCATTCATCTTCGTTACGATTCCGTGTACAAGCTGATCGAATTGCGCGATGATATTATTCACTGTATACGGTTCAAGATATGTATTGTAATAATCTCTATCTTTTACAAACTGTTCATATTCAGTCTGATAATCCTGATATTGATCATTGTATTCTATTATTGCATCTGCATACTCCGCATCTGTTGCGTAATCCGAGCGAACCGGTCTTACCGGTGCTTCCGGTGCAATCGGAATATCGGTATAATCAGCAATCCAATCGCCACGCGACATGATAATTCCCTTAAGAGAACCTGTATCTGTCTTCGCTTCAGCATTCGGAACATTATGCAGATTGAAAATATTCTCCTGATCGTCTTTCCAAATCGGCATATAAAAGTCGCATGAATCACTAACCGCTTTCACATCCATTCTGTAAACGCGTGACATACTTACCAAAGTTCTGTGCTCTGCATACACATCCACTTGCCCGTCTGCGTTTTCCTTGTAAGAAATAGAAATGATGCCTGAAAGTTCATCTAACGCTGCATCTCTTTGATCCCTATAGTCGTTCGCACTTTCTATATCGGATGCTTCCACCATCGTAACCTTATGGTTCAAATCATAGATTATATCTGCTAATTCGTTAATTCGATTAACCTGATCTTCAATTTCTTGATTGAGATTCTTTTGATAGGTTGTTAACTGATCATATATCTCATTCGATTGTTCAATAAATGTCACGGCCTGTGCGATAAATGAGCTTCGTGTAACAATACTATTCGATTCCTTTTGAAGCTCTTGTGCTGCAGACCAGAGATTTTGCATATAAGTACGGAAATCACTTCCCTCTAATTCACCAAAATAATTCTGTACCTCTGCTACCACATCGTACTTTGTCTGATAAAACTGTTCTCTTCCAAGCTCTTTACGATATGCTTTATCTACAAATGTATCTCTTATCAATCTTACATCCGCAATGGATGTTCCAAGACCTGCCTGATTCCTTCCGACTGCGGTATCCCCAAGATGATGATAACTAAGATCTGCAAGAAGAACCTGCTGTCTGGAATATCCCTTTGAACCTGCATTCGTTATATTGTGTGCGGTCGCATTCAATGCATATTGGCTGGATTGTAATCCGCTTACACCAACCCAAAAATTACCCATCGTTCCTGACATGTCAGCTCCTCCTTTCTAATCAATCATCCTACTGCTTGGTATCAAAGGAAGAATAATTCGCGCCTAATGTTGCACCACTATAACTTCCCTTACTGTAATTCGCTGTTTCCGGTGCCTGATTCATCGACTGAATCAGGTTAATGGAATATTCCGTCATCTCTAATGACTCTTTTAACAAGTCCTGATTGTGTAGATTAACTTGTTTTAATATATCTACCTGCTTTAACATCTTATCTCTTACAACAATTAAAGGATGCTGAAACTCCGGCTGCTTCTCCATCATCTTAATGACTTCGGAAACAGTAATAGTTTTTGCATCCTTGCCCATTACAGTCGCTATCTCTGTTAAAGCCTGATTTCTTTTATGAGACACCGCGGTTATCTCATCTACTATCTTTTGTTCATCGGCATTGGCTTTTGCAAGTTTTTCCAAATCATTTGCCACAATAACCGGTGTCTTTGCCATAGACTCTTTTGTAAGCTTATCATATAAAACACTTTCTTCTTCAAGAGCCTCGATTAATATCTCAATTAAGCTCGCCATCTGATTCTCCTTTGTCAATCAAATGTCCATTCACTACTCCGAAAGCAAACGCTTTCGGAGTTAGATGGATTTCTCATCAAATGCAGCAATAAGCTTATCTGCAAAGCTCTCTGCACTTACATGATAGGTACCATTTGCAATGCTTTCTTTCAACGCATTAATTCTGTCCTGTCTCACATCCGGAACTTCTTTCAATGCCGTCTTTGCAACATGCATATCCTTTCCAACTGTTGAGAAAGAAACCTGATCTGTTGTTGAAGCAACACCATATGCACTGGCATTATAACTTTTCTTTACCGGCTTATTCCCATATACCTGAGAAACCTGATTGTATGCACCAATTCGCATTGTCACACCTTCCTCCTTATACTCAACCTGCTCTTAACAAGTCAAATTATTCAATCCTCGATTAATGGATTCAATAATTATATCGGCCTGTTTTTTCAAAACATTAGACCAAATTGAAAAAAACTCATATAATTCTCGCATCTTTTTTATGCGTTACAAAAGCACCCCTTACGGAGTGCTTTGATCTGTTCATCTTAATTATCCAAGAAACGCATTCTCGCCGCTTCTCTATGTTTCTTCGCAACAATCGATTCATCCTGTCGATACATATCCGTGAAGCTGCCTAACAACTTACTCTTGCACTCTTCACACAAGCGGCCGGATTTGATAATCTTTCCACAGCTTTCACAATCCAAACCAACACCCGACTCGTCAGAAAATGATAACCTCTCTTCACGAATCCAGCGACGAATCTGACTTGCAGGCACTTCATTCGCCTCAGCCACTTCTGTAATACCGGCGTGTGGATTCTCACGAACAAACTCCTTGACCGTGGCAAATTTCTCATCCAACTTATTCTTACAGCCCGGACAAATCGGAGGTCCCGCCAAATAGTTAAATAATCTCTTACACTGCTTACATGTCTTTACTTCCATCTGTATTCCTCCCGTACATCATGTTGTGTATTACTATCCGGAATAACCTTTGCCTATAGCTACACTCGTATAGTATACCTTCTGCACCCCTGCTTCTAACAATATCCTTGTGCATGCTTCAATTGTCGCTCCAGAAGTATAAATGTCATCCACAAGTAGAACCTTCTTTAATTCTATCGCATTTTCACCTATTTTAAAAGCATTTTTTAGGTTTTTTATTCTTATTTTGTCATTTAATTCCTTTTGCGGATTCGTATTCTCCACTCTTAGCAAATAAGATGGATACATCGGCAATTGAAGTTCCTTTGCAAGACAATCTGCTAAGACTTCTGCTTGGTTATATCCCCTTTGTCGTTTCTTATATTTGTGAACAGGAACCGGAACAATACCGTCTAGATTGAGTTGTTGCAGTTCTTCTTTGTATAGTTGCAAAATACTGTCTGAAAAATATTCTGCATAATATCGTTGATTTTTATACTTGAACGCATATATCGCATCTTTAATTCCATCCCGATAAGAAAATGCCGGATATCCCTTTTCAAAACTTTTCGGGATTGCTACACAATCTGCACAGTACTCCTGCTCGACATCCTCTACCGTCTTGCCGCATTTCATACAAAACGGTGCAACAACTTTCGGTTGATTCTTCTCACATATATCGCAAACCCCATCTTCTAAAAACACCAGCGTTTTATCGCACAACGGACATTTTTTTGGATATAACAAATCTATAATCCATTCTTTGATGCATCACACCTCCCTAAAATCCTTCCTCTAACAATTGTAGCATTCTAACATCCAAAGACGAGTATCTTTTTTGCTCATCGTTATTCAAAATCATCGACTCTATCATATGACCACTTCCTACAAGCACAACGCATTGTTTTGCTCTTGTCACTGCCGTATACAAAAGGTTACGGTTCATCAGCACTTTCAGGCCGCTGAATAACGGTATTACAACAGCCGGATATTCACTTCCCTGTGACTTGTGAATTGTAATCGCATACGAAAGCTCTAATTCATCCAACATATTATACGGATATCGGACCTCCTTTTCATCATCAAAGAGAACAACCACTTCCTCATTATAATCATCTATCTCTTTTACGATACCCATGTCACCATTAAATACACCGACACCCTCTTCTATCTTGAATCTACCTTTTTCATGATAAATTACCCATTCCAGCTTATAGTTATTACGAATCTGCATTACCTTATCGCCCTCACGAAAGATAATGCCATTTTGCAATTCCTTTTCCTTTTTTCTTGAAGTGCCCGGATTCAACGCTTTTTGCAATAGTGTATTGAGATTCGAAACACCCAAATCACCATTTCGCATCGGAGTAAGAACCTGAATCTCCGTATCCTTACAACCAACATAATTCGGTAATTTTCTGGTTAACAACTGTGTAACTTCACCCGCAACATCTTTTGTATTATTCCGAGGCAAAAAGAAAAAGTCTTTACTTTTGTTATCTAAGACAATCGGCAACCCTTCATTAATCTTGTGTGCATTCTCTACAATTGCACTGCCTGCCTCCTGTCTAAAAACTTTCTTAAGTGCAACAACCGGAATAGTGCTCGAACGAATAATATCCTTTAACACATTTCCCGCACCAACAGACGGCAGCTGATTCTCATCACCAACCAAGATTAGATGCGTCCCCGGCAAGATTGCCAGCATAAGTGCATGCATCAACGATAAATCAACCATCGACATCTCATCAATAATCACCACATCCGCATCTAGTGGATTTTGCGCATTTCTTTCAAATCGGATACCTGTGTGCTCTCCATCTTCTGATATTGTTCCGGAAAGCTCTAACAATCTATGTATCGTCTGCGCCTGATACCCTGTTGCTTCCGTCATTCTCTTTGCAGCTCTTCCCGTCGGCGCAGCAAGTAAAATATCTGCTTCTTCCATGCAGAAATAACGAATAATCGCCTTGATTGTCGTTGTTTTACCGGTTCCCGGTCCGCCGGTTATAACAACTACACCATTTCTCGCCGCAACCTTTACCGCTTCTTTTTGTATATCATCTAATTCAATATGCTCTTGCTCTTCTATCCGTCGAATCGTTTCTTCCAACAAATAATCCGGCACCGCCATATTTGCCTTCGTCTCCAAAAGCATGCGCGCCGTGTTTAACTCCTTGTGATAAAAACTTTGTCCATATACGATTACTTCATTATCTTCCTCTTTCAAGACAACCTTTCCGTCTACATTAAGATTCATAAGCTGAATCTCAATATCCTCCTCCGAAAGAAGCGAGACCTCTTGTTCTGTAATGCCTTCACTACTTTTTTCCAATAATTGTTTCGTCCAATTAATTAAAATCTTTTTCGGCAGATAGATATGTCCTACCCCGACAGCCTGACTAAGTGTATAAATGAGCGCAGCACGGATACGAAAATCCGATTGCCACCCGATACCTGCTTTCATAGCAATTGCATCAGCAATTTTAAATCCAACACCCGTAATATCTTCCGCTATCTTATAAGGATTCTTTTTCATGATTGTGTACATTTTCTGTCCATATTCACGATAGATTTTTACTGATAAATTAGGTGAAATACCATATTGCGACAAAAACATCAGCGCCTCTCGCATTTCCTGCTTTTCAATAAATTGAACGCCTATCTCATTCGCCTTTCTCTCAGAAATGCCCTTAATTTCAGCTAAGCGCTCCGGCTCTTCTTCGATAATCCGAAATGTATCTTTACCGAATTTCTTAATGATTCTCTTAGCCATAATCTCGCCAATACCCTTGATGGCACCCGAGCCCAAGTAACGCTCCATACTAACCAGGTCGTCCGGCATCTTGACCGTATATTCCGATACTTTGAATTGCATATCATACTGAGGGTGCGTAACATACTCTCCCTTTGCAAGAATATACATTCCCTCTTCTAACCCGTTCAAATATCCAACACAAGTCTCTTCATCGCCATCAGCTGTCTCGATTGCAAATACAACATATTGGTTATCATCATTTTTATATATTATTTTTAATACAATTCCTTCTAATTCCATGCTCCGCCTCTTTCTCTTCGGCTATTTCACATTTAGAATATCACAAATCACAAAAAAGGCAAGGCGGAAAACCACCTTGCCATGCTGGTTTGGTTATAGATTTTTCATATTAATTCCAAGAATAACTACCTGTTGCCGTAATTGATACACTATTCAAATTCTGTACAAACACGCAATATGCATTGGTTTGCGATATTGCAAAAGTATGATTAATACGCGTGCCTGTCACATAACGTACATAGCCGTCAGCATCAATAATTCCAACATTGCCTGACTTTGATAAAGTCGCGTTGATCTGGATGCTCCTTCCGCTATTAACATCAAAATATACGGTCGTGTATCTTCTTGCTGCCGCCACAGTCACATTCAAACTTCTTGAATTCGCTCTGTCTTCCACAATGTTTCCCATAGATTCTTCTATGATACCGGCAAACTCAGGATCCGAAATATGTGCAGTACATTCCTTCATCCCTTGTGCCTGCGCTTTCGTACCAAAAACACAAACACCGGCAAACACTATCAAAAACAGAAGTATTCGTTTTACATGCTTCACATTTTTACCTCCTCTCTCCTAAATTTATAGTTTCATTATAACATAAACAAGCAGCCTTTACAAGCATCTGTATACTATTTTTTTAATTTCATCTTCTTGTATTGGCTGCTATATCAAATTCTTCTTTTTCTCCACAATTCTTTATGATGATACTCTTGATTTTATCATCAAAAGAATAACTCGCTGTCTTGGTGCCGTCAAAATAATTCATGCCTCCTTCGGTCCTATAACCTATCACATAACTTTGCGACTCCGTAAATATAAAGACATCTATGTCCTCTATATTGCTTGATTTTGCTTGGATTTCCCACACTTCATTCTTATCAAGTATTCTCTTTTCATCTAGTGCCTGTGTAAAATCATGCGTATCACGATACATTTTTGAGACATTTATAAAAACAGAATCGTCGCATTTTTTTATCCGAACTTCCTCTTTTTGCGTTTCTTTCTCAAAACCAATCAAAGAATCTTCATACCACACATACAACCCTTGAACCGTTATAGAAGACACCAACAAAGTCAATCCACAAACCAACGCGGATGCCATCGCAAAACACCTATTGGCTCGATACGTTTTTTCTTGTTTTGCTAACTTGTATTTATCAATTCGAAATCGAATCAGGGACTCTTTTTCAAACAGACAAAACATAACATCATCATGCGTTTCCTCTTGTGCCTGTTTCATCATCTCCAAAATGGTATTGTAATATTCCTTTGCAGTGAATATCTCTTCACCCAATTCACAGACTTTCAAATCACAAAGAACTTCTGCCCACCTTACAATACTATTTTTCAGCATATATGCAAACGGATTCCAACCATGAAGCAGTTGCACAAAAAAACAAACATCCTTCGTTATCGTATCCTTATTCTTCAAATGTACCAATTCATGCAATAATGCTATTTCCATCTGACGCTCTGTCATCGCAAAAGCAGGAAATAGAATCCGGTATCCTTTGTGATATAAAATAGCAGGAGAAGATATGTGCGCATTATAACTTATGCTTACATCTTTTTGAATCCCTAATCCATCTTTCCAATTCTCTAATTTTAACAAGATATCCTCATCCTGTATCGGGACACTCTCTCCACTGATTCTGCACATGCGACAGTAATGAAAAAAACGATATGCCAATACCAAGACAATAAAGAACAACCAAATTCCAATAAGAATAACCAACTTGTCAAACATCGGATTATTCAAATTGATATACGATCCTCTTCTAATCATTTTGCAAACCGGATATACCCAAAACGGAATTGCGGGCAAAACAAAACTCATCATAATCAACTTCAAATATTTCATAGACTCGATTATATAAAATTTGGTTGCTCTTTTACTAAAGAGCAACCAAATAATGCTTACAATCGATCCTATGAAGGAAGCTACTATGATACCTAATATAAAATAACAAAATATACTTTTGATAAAAATATTATAGCTCATCGATTTCCTTCTTCAAATCTTCCAAATCTTCTTTTGTTAAATCACCGTTATCAAACATCTCTGTAACAAATTCTTTCATACTGTTATGATTCCAGAAGCTGACATGATGCTGATACAGCTTTTGCTTGTACGCTTCTTCTGTAACCAAAATCTTATATGTATAGATTTTTCCGTTACGCTGAAGCTTCAAATATTTCTTTCCTACAAGCTTTGCCAAAAAGGTAGAAACCGTCTGTGGTCTCCAATCCTTTCCATAGGCACTATTCACTCTGTCAACTACTTCAGACAACACAGGTTCATGTCCCGTATCCCACACAGATTTCATGACCAATTCTTCGCTATCCGTCAAATTTGCAATTTTCTTTCTCATCCTTAACACTCTCTTTCTTAATTCCTTATAATCCATAATTACGCTTCATTTGTTCGTACAACTGTTGTGCTAATCCGACACCGCCACTTTGTTCTACAGTAGCCTTCGCATATTCCTGTGTCTGCATTTCACCGAAGAATTCCTTGTACTGACTAGCCGTAGAGTTCTCCTCATCGTCTGCTTTCATAATGGTCTTTTCCATGCCCTTGTAGATCTGCTCAACAAAATAAGCTTCAAATTCCTTACAGGCTTTCATTAATTCTTCTTCAGTTGCCTGCTGTCCTACTTTTCCCAATGTGTTCTCTAACGCGTTAGAAGACGCATTGGTTGCATTGGTGTAATAATCAGTATAATAACTACTTGGATCCGTTCCTGTAATTGGCATACATTACACCTCCTTATCCACGAAGATTATTCGCTTGTTGAAGCATCTCATCCGAAGCTTGAATCGCCTTGGAGTTCATCTCATACGCTCGTTGCGCAACAATCATGTTAACCATCTCATCCGCAACCTGTACATTAGACATTTCAATATAGCCCTGATGTACCAAGCTCTTTTTCAACGCTGCATTCGTGCTTTCTTCAAGCGGTTGTCCGGACGCTGCTGTCGGTTCATATAAGTTACCTCCGACACTGTTAAGTCCGGCAGGATTGTTAAACTGTACCAACCCTATCTTCTGTTCATAAGTCTGACCATTCATCGTAGCTGTTAACGGAACTTTATCACCATTGGCACCCGCCACAAATATATTACCATCGGTGTCAACTGTGAAATCATCCGTACGATATTCCGAAGGAATCACAATCGGATTGTTGTTCTGGTCCAAAACCGGATACCCTTCCGCTGTACATAACATTGTTCCGCCTTCAACCGGCTGAACATTAAAGCTACCATCCCTAGTATAACAGATATTGCCGTCCTTGTCTCTAACTTTAAAAAATCCGGAGCCTTCAATTGCCATATATGTATCATTCGGTGTTTCCTGCAATCCACCTTGAGAAAAAACTGTTGTAATTGAAGCCGTTCTTGTACCTAGTCCTACCTGTGCCGGAACCGGTTTATTCTCTCCGGCATTATTCGTTGATGTATTCTGTAACGTCTGATATAACAAAGACTTAAACTCAACCGTATCTTTTTTGTACCCTGCTGTATTAACATTCGCAAGGTTGTTGGAAATTGTATCTAAATTAGTCTGCTGGGCAAGCATTCCTGATGCCGCAGTCCATAATGAACGCATCATATTAATAACCTCCCTTCTTATACTCTACCGATGTCATTTGCTGCTTTTTGCAACGTATTATCTACAGTCTGTATCATCTTCTGTCCTGCTTCGTATGCTCTTGTAATGGTAATCATATCGACCATCTCTTCAATTACATTCGTATTGGACATTTCCAGATATCCTTGATTAACAGCTGCTGTAGACGCCTGTAATCCTGCCGCCTGTGTCGCATCATACATATTCTCTCCATAAAGCAACAATGCTTGTGGATTGGCAAATGATGCAATACCAAGGGTCGCAATCTGTTGACCATCCACGGTAATATTACCGTGTAAGTCAATTGCAACATTTTGTGCTGTCTGTGCACCCGGGATTTGAATTCGTTCTCCATTCGTATCCAACACATAATCCCCATCCTTGGTCACAAGATAACCTTCCGTGTTCACAGTAAATGAACCATCTCTCGTATATTTCGTTGTGGTTTCACCCTGCTTGTTGGTTGTCTGAATGGTAAAGAATCCGTCTCCGCTCAACGCCAAATCGTAAGTGTTGCCGGTTTCACGTAAACTTCCCTGTGAAAAATCGTGATATGTTTCACCGATCTTCACGCCCAGATTCATATAACCAATCGGATATCTGCTTGTTGTATCTCTATTATTGTCATTGATTCGAACCGCTAATTCGTCATCAAACGACTGAGAGGTAACATTCTGCTTTTTGTATCCTGTCGTATTGGAATTGGCCATATTGTTAGAAATAACATCCAGACGTTTTTGTTCGTTTACCATACCGGTCCACGCTGCGTAAAGACCTCTTACCATCTCTTCAACTCCTTTTCTTGTAATCTATCAGTCACCCTCCATTACGCCGCTTAGGAATTCGATATACTTACCTGTTCCAATCGCCACGCAAGTCAACGGGTCTTCTGCCGTCATCGTTGTAATACCTGTCTCTTCTTCTATCAATTCTTCTAATCCATGAAGCATTGCACCACCGCCGGTCAATACAATTCCTCTGTCTGCAATATCGGCAGCAAGCTCCGGTGGTGTCTTTTCTAATACAGAATGCACCGCTTCAATAATCTGTTCTGTCACTTCTTCTAAAGCTTCTACTGTCTCTTCCGATGTAACTGTAATCGTTCTCGGAAGTCCTGTAACAAGATTACGTCCTCTTATATCCAAAGTCAGGTTCTCCGGACGTCTGTAACAGGTACCTATCTTAATCTTAATCTCTTCTGCAGTACGCTCTCCTATCAACAGATTATGTTTCTTTCTCATATAACGGACAATTGCCTCATCAAAATCGTCACCGGCAGTCTTAATTGACGTGCTGACAACGGTTCCTCCTAATGAAATAACTGCGATATCGGCTGTACCACCACCAATATCTACAATCATATTACCGCATGGTCTGGAAATATCAATTCCTGCACCAATTGCTGCTGCAACCGGCTCTTCAATAATAGAAACGTCTCGGGCACCTGCCTGATACGTAGCATCTTCTACTGCCTTCTTTTCAACTTCTGTTACACCACTCGGCACACACACTGAAATTCTTGGTCTTCTACCAAAAAAGCTTTTTCCAACTGCTTTCTGGATAAAGTACTTTAGCATCTTCTCTGTAATTCGGTAATCAGAAATTACACCCTGACGAAGCGGACGAACCGCTACAATATTGCCCGGTGTTCTTCCAAGCATCAAACGTGCTTCTTCACCAATTGCTTTGATCTTGTTGGTGTCTCGGTCAAATGCCACCACAGATGGCTCCTTTAACACAACACCCTTTCCTTTTACATATACAAGGATACTGGCTGTACCCAAATCAATTCCGATATCTGAACTTGCCATGTTCATACTCCTTTCCAATATATATCGACAAAAATCACGATATGATGAAGAACATCATCCCTTATTCTTGTTCTTTTTCAAAATGATAAGACTTAAGTCCGTTCCATATAGTGTTTCCAAACGAACCTCAACAATATTCATGATTTGATCTAATTCTTTCATGTAGGTCTGCCATTTTGTTACTTTACGATTGTCAATAAACCGCCGACGTACACCACCAATGCTGCGATACTGCTCCATCTGGTCGTTCATAATATCTGTCGCACGCATACCTACAATGCTATATCCAAACAACTTATCTGCTGCTTTGTTGGCAAATACAATTTCTCCAGTACGGTTGTCTTTGACGTAAACCGCGTCACGAATATGATCATATGATTCTAACATGCCGCTTTTCACAACATCCGGCGCCGCTTGTCCTTCCCTACTTGCCAAATATCCCTCGAATATCTTAGCGACTGTTTTTGCAAAATGTATATCAACATTATCATACAATCGATTCTTATCCTCATCAGCAAACGCAACATATCCTATCGTTCCTGCTGTTCCTTCTATCTTGTGAACAAGAACTGCCATGTTGGTCTGCTTTGCCATTTCTTTTAAAAACGGTGCATCGCTTTGTGCATCTGCAATCAACAATTTGTCTGCCGCAAAATGCTCCTTCAATACGGATAATTCCGCCGTAGACAATTCCATTGTTTTAAAAAATGGAACGTCTTCTCCGGATTGGTTCCATACAAAGAACGTATTCACACCCTTTGTCTCTTCGTCTTCATAGTAAATGGCAATACTATTGATAGAAAGATAGACACCTGCCTTATGACAAATCTCATGCAAAGCGGCATCTGTATCCTTCTTCATAGAAGAAACGATATCTTCTATTACACGTCTTTCTGCCTGCTCCTTGTGCAACTGCATTTCTGTCAGCTTTCTAAGTTTTTGCTCTTTTTGTACCAATTCCTGTGAATAGAAACACTTTATAATCGAATTGGCAAGATGCCATTGATTTTCGGCAACTTCACTTAACGCAACATCGCCGTCTTTCACAAAGCTTGTCATCATCCAATATGCCATAACCTTGTCTTCCACTGTAAGCGGTGCAAATGTTGCATGAATTGTCAGGTTGTCCATACCAAACGAAATAGCAACCGGCTTTTTCTCCTGCTTTATCTCTTCTTCCACCGCAAGAAATTTTTCTTTTAGTAACGGACGTTCCACGAGATCATAAAACAATCCCATATCACAAACAGGACCTGCCGGAGTCGTCAATGGTTTTCCCTGTGCATTCAACACAACTGTATAGTAATCTGCATTTTTACTGATTGCATCCTGCATAATCTGAAATTCAACCAGCACATCTTTATCGTTCAGAGTCATCTTAGCGGGAACATTCGCAACATTCTTTTTTGGCTCCTCAGAGCTTTCAACCGGTTCCTTTACAACCTCTAACGTAGCTGCCATCTCCTGTTCCATATTTTTTTGTTCTGTTATATCTGTTATCAAGAATGAAATCTCTGCTTCACCATCTGATACGCGATTCACAGTTACTTCATTTTCTACCCAAATCTGCTTCCCGTCATCTGTCACCATGCGATAAATCTGCATATAATCCGTAACGCCATTCGCTACTGCCTGATATATTGCATCCAAAACATTATCTCTGTCTTCAGGATGAATGTAATCTTCTGTCAACTTATAACCCTTTTTCAACGCCTCTACGTTCATTCCGATTATATTAGCATTCGGAGAAATGTATCGTAATATTCTCTTTCCTGCCTGATAAGATTTCACAATTACAACATTCTTCATCTTTGTAACTGCATTACTAAGATAACCATTCTCCCGGTTTCTGTCATATTCCTCACGCAAATCCATAACAAGCATTTCTATGTCCATAAGATTACCATAATCGTTATACAGATAACGAATCAATAACCGCACCGGAATCAATTCTCTTTCCTCCGTCAACACGCGGCATTCCAACGAATCCTCCTTCACGCGCAACTTCGCTGATTCCCATATGCTCGAACGAATCCGCTCATAATCTTCTGTACAAACAATCTCATGTAAGCCAATTGCTTTATCATACAACTGTCCACGCGTATAACCATATTGATTTACATTCTGAGATATATATTCTACGCGAAATGGTGCGTCTGCTTCATCTCTACCCATATGAATTGCCACAATTCCTGCATGATTCACAATATTTTCCAACGTCAGACTACCAATATTCAAATCGGCTCTTCTTTCAAACAACAGTGTATAAATGAGCGTACCGCCCTCTGTCATCTCATTAATCAAGCCGCTAACCAGGTATTCCTTACCGTCTGCAACCATGCGAATCCTATGCCATATCAAGCTCTTTTTTCCATGAAGAACATCCCAAAAGCTGTTCTTTGTAAATGTTCTTCCCGGTTCAATCTTGATATTCCTAACCTTAGCTCCTAATAGCACTTCCGCCTCATAATTGATATCAAGCACATCGCCTGAATCGGCCTCAAATACTACCATCGGATACTCTAGATATTGGGCAAATTGTTTGAAACTTTCAATTCTTTGCGTATCCATAAGCAAACTCCTTTAGCAACACTAGTTGAATTTTATCTGTGGAATCTCTTCATTATCCTCATCCACCAAAGCAGGTCTTTCCATCACCTTCGGACCTTCAATTCCCTTGAACGCTTTATCTGTAATATTCTTTGTCTCTGTACAAGCTTTTACAACACCTTCTACTGATTCCATCAAACTCGCCATGTAGTTACTTACATTCTCGCATTCTTTCTTCATGGAACCGCGAATGAGAACAACTCTTTCTTTTGCATCTGCTAACATCTGCTCTCTTTCTATCTCCGCATCCTCTAACATCTGCTCACATTCCTCTCTACGCTGTGCAACTGCCTGCTTATATTCTTCCTCCGCTCTAATACGAAGATTATCTCTTTCTTCTTCTGCACGACGAAGCATAGTTGTACTTTGCTTTTCTGAATCTTCTATCAGATTACGACTCTTCTTTTCAGCCTCCGTAACCATATAATTACTCTGACTTTTCGCATTATTTAACAATGCATCACTTTCTTCTTTTGCAGAAATAAGCATTTTCTTGCATTGCTCTTCTGTCTCTAACATCATCTTTTTGCTCTTCATCTCTGCTTCTTTGATTAATGCATCGCAACGTTCATTGGTCTCAACCAATGTTTTAGAAATAATTTCTAACTTATCAGAATATCCTTTTGAGTTTTCTTCCTGTTCTGCTAATTTACGATTTGCCTTTTCTAATTCAACCTGTAAAGACTCGTTGTATTTTTGCATATTTTCAATCGCCTGATTTGACTCCGTATTCATACTGTCTTTAACAAGCTGCAAACTTTTTACTGTTTCACTCAACTTACTAATTGTCTGTTTCAAATCCGAAATGTCTTGCTGATGCGATCTTTTCAAATCACTGATATACGTATCTACTACTACTTTGTCGTATCCACCAAAAGATACTGTCTTAAATCTTTCCTCTCTTGCCATAGCAAATCTCCTTTCGTATGTAACATTCCCCAACCTTTATCGATAATTTATTAATAAGCACAGTAAGGCATTATTAGTTGTTATTATAACAATTTTTCTATGTAAATGCTACCTTTTCTTCATTAAAGTTTTAACGTGTTCCCATTTTTTCAAGAAAATGTTGTACAGCATTCCTTCCTCTGCTATAATTTTCTATATTTGATTAAAAGAGGAGACATGTCATGGACAACCAATCGTTTGGATTTTTGAATAGTTTCACTTTGAAGATAATTGCAATTATCACAATGATCATCGACCATATTGGATATGTGTTTTTGCCGGTCGGCACTGCATATTACGACATTGCACGTGCAATCGGAAGAATCTCGTTTCCCATTTTTTGCTTTTTAATTGTACAGGGATTTTTCCATACAAGAAGTCATATTAATTATTTGATTAGACTCCTTATATTTGCACTCCTATCAGAAATTCCTTTCGATTTGGCATTTCACAAAACGTTATTTTACTGGAACTCGCAAAATGTGTTTATCACATTGGCATTAGGACTTTTTGCAATATTTTGTCTTGAAGAGATGAACAACCGACGCATTTATGTTCTTCCGTTAATTCTCACATTTGTAGTTGCCTATTTTTCCCATTGTGACTACGGTATCGGTGGTGTACTATTAATTTGCGTCTTTTATATCACGCGACACAACCCCGGAATTATGGTATTACTTTTCGGATTGGTGTTATATCTCTTTTACCAGCCTTCTGAATTGTATGGCCTAATTGCTTTGATACCGATTCTTTGTTACAACAAAAAACGTGGTCCCGCTGCAAAGATGATATTCTATTGGTTTTATCCAATGCATTTGTTGGTTTTGTATGGGTTAAGTATTCTTTTATAATTTTCAACGAACATTAATAATTTATTACAAAAAAATGTAAAAAAATAACGGAAGGGTCTTTTCTAAAAAAGAACCTTCCGTATTCTATTGAACTTATTTTCTCCTTATTACCATCAACGGTATCAGTACAATCACACCTGTAAGCACAATCGTTCCGCCCGGTTTCAAATTAAAATAATACGATAGCACCAATCCCACCACGGTAAACAACACTGCAAACAAAACGGAATAAATTACCGTCTTTTTATAGCTATTCGCGACCTGCATCGCACACGCCACAGGTATTACCATCAACGAAGATACAATTAATGCACCTACGCTTCTTGCTGCAACAGAGACGGTAATCGCAGTTAACAGCGTAATGATAAAATTAATTTTTTTAACCGGAAGACCGGCCAAAACCGCGCCTTGTTCATCAAAAGTAATAAACATCAACTCTTTGTATAATAACAAAAATGTTGCCACAACAATCACGGTCACAATCAGAACAAGCAAAACTTCCGTATCTGAAATTGCCACAATACTACCAAACAAGAAGGAATTAAATGCTGCACCATCATCGATAAATCCGGTAAGGACACTGGCAAGACCAATTCCTACCGACATAATAATGGATATCGAAATCTCCGCATAGCGCGGTATCTTCTTTCGTATCGCCTCAATGCTAAATGCTGCAACAACACAGACGACCACCGCTCCTACAATCGGATCTATACCAAGCAACAAGCCAAGTGCAACACCTGCCAAAGAAGTATGTGACAATGCATCTCCAATCATAGAAAGGCGCTTCAACACTACAATCACACCAATCAGCGGAATGATGATTGCAAGCAAAATTCCGACCAAAAATGCTCTTTGCATAAATGCATATTCAAACATTTCTAACATGATGAGTCACCTCCTGACTGCGAGGTTCCTTCTTTTTCCGGACTCATATCTTTATCATCTGCTACATCCTTGTCAGAAAGCTCCTTCTTGCCCTTGTAGCTTGCGTCATAAGGCGCTTCTTTCTCCGGGACCGCTACCTTTTTCGTCTTATATGTCTTAGAACCAAATCCCTTTGACTTGCTCTTTTTCATCTTATCAAACAAGACCTCATCACAAAGAACAGAAGACTTGTCCAAATGCACATTTGCATTACTCACATGATAAAACTTGCCGGTAAAACGTGCCACTTGTTCCATGTTGTGGGTTACCATGACAATCGTAATCCCACACTCCTGATTCAACTTGGCAAGCAGCTGATACAACAGCTCGCAAGCCTCTTTATCAATACCTGTAAGCGGCTCATCGAGTATCAACAGCTCAGGATTTTGAATTAACGCTCTTGCGATCATAACCCGTTGTTGTTGTCCACCGGAAAGTTCTGAAAGCATGTGCTTGCGATAATCTTGCATTCCCACAAGTTCAAGCGTTTCCTTTACCATCTTCTTATGTTCCTTTTTCGGAAAATGAAACATACCGATATCCGTAAAAAGACCGGTCATGACAACCTCTTCTACATTCGCAGGAAAATTACTTACCGCCTGAAATCCAACCTGCGGTACATACCCAATATTCTTCGTATGCACTATCACAGTACCCTTCGTTGCCGTAAGCTGACCAAGAAACAATTTCATCAAAGTACTCTTTCCTGCACCATTTGCACCAATCACACCAACATATTCCTGCTTTTTAATTATTAAATTGACATCTGTGAGAACGTCATCCTTGCCATAAGCAAAACTCATATTCTCCACAACAATCATCGGCTCATTCATAGTTTCTGTCCTGTTCTTATATATTGGCTCTAATTTCCTTTGCAATCTGTGCTAATTCTTCCATATTGGCTTCGCTATGCGCATAGTGGAAATCGATACCATCTCCTTCATATCGCGGAATCAGATGCAGATGAAAATGAAACACAGTTTGTCCTGCTATGCTTCCGTTATTCTGCATAATATTCATACCGTCACAACCAAGCACCTTTTTCAATCCCTTCGCAACCGCTGTTGCTAATTCAAACAACTTTCCTGCTGTTTTTGGATCAATCTCAAAGATATCCGCATAATGCTCTTTCGGAATAATGAGACAATGCCCCTTCGTAGCCGGAGCAATATCAAAATACACGCGAAAACTCTCATCCTCATAAATTGTTGTTGAAGGAATTTCTCCATGTGCCAACTTACAAAAAATACAATCATCCTTTACCATAATCGTTCCTCCTACTCATATATATTATTAACTGCATCTAGAATTCTTTTCGAACATACATAAACCAATAAACCGGAAATACAAACAAATTAAAACAATAAAGTAATACAAACCAAAGAATTTTCATTCCTGTGGTAAACTCCGGATTCTTATAGGTCTTTATCATATACCAAATCATCACTACAAAGGTTAATATAACACCTATTAATTCAAATATAAGTAAACCAATCATGAAAATCGTCTGTCCGGTAGTCATCGTTCCCTCTCCAAAAATTATGAGCATTGCAAAAAGCACAACAAATGTGAGTACAATCATAACCAACGGTAAAAAAGACAAAATACAAGATAATCCTTTTTTCATTTCATTCTCTCCTTTCGTATCGTCACGAATCAGATAATTGCGAAACATAACCCTTCATGTTTCGCAATTATCTAATAATATACATTCTAATCAAATAAAAATCTATCATATTAACGAAAGAATTGCAAACCTTTATCATCTTCTATGGCAATAAAAAACCGGCCTTCGTAATATGCAAGTACGAAGACCGATTATTCTATACCATACGGTATTACAGCCTTATAAAATTCTACACGCTATATTGCGTTCCACCGACACTACTCTCCACCAAGCCTGTGGCCCCATACGTAAGACCGGCATATACTTTCTCACTACCTTTTATCAGAGCGCCTCCATCATCTGTCTTAGCAACCTCTATAAAGCTATGATGTAGTTTCTCTAACATTCCTTTACAACGCGCTAGTTCTAATGGCTGACCCTTTAGCTTAGCACGAATCAATTCTTTGTTAATAAATGCGAAAATAGAATACACATCATATCCGGCATCATTTTCTACATTCATGATATTCATTAATTCCACTTGAACTGCCTGCGCTTTTGTAACACACGAAACAAATACTTCCCGATTATCTGTCTCATATGCAGATAAAGCTTCCTCTATCCACTGTATCTCCATCTCAAACATTATTACACAAAACTCACCGATTCCCGCTTGTGTTATACGCATCTTATACGCATTCATCTGTTCTTTCGTCATAGGAAACACCAATCCCTTCTATGCATTATCGCTGGAACAACTGCAAAAGCTGCTCCGGTCTTGCATTTGCTTTTGTCAAAATCTGCAAAGCACTCTGACTTAGAACATTCGTCTCCGTATACTCCGTAATCTCTTCTGCCATATCTGTATCTGCCATACGGGAAACTGCTCCTGTAAGATTTTCATTCGCAGTGTCTAAGTTCGTTACTGTATAATCCAATCTGTTCTGATATGCACCAAGCGCAGAACGAATAGAAGAGATCTTAGCGATTGCCGCATCTAACTTTTCTATTGCATCAGAAGCATAATGATTCGTATATACATTAATCTTATCTACTTCCAAAGACTCGGCAGTTACCATATTAATATTAATATCTAATGTCTGACCTTCATTGTTACCAATCTGAACAACCATTGGTCCTGCAGACAATACTGTAATATTCGCATCATAAGCACCTGCTGCCGGATCTGTATCATATACCATTTTAAATCCATTCTTGTCTGTCACTGTAATACGGTTTCCCTGTACTTCCACAGTTGCTGTATCCTGGAAACCGATACGCTCTCCACCATCCATCGCAAAATCAACCTCTGCATTGGTTCCGTACACTGTTGTTCCGTCTGCACCAAGAAGTGCAGCCAATTCATCATTAGATGCTTTTGCCTCAATAAACTGTTCACTACCATATTGTTGTGTTGTAAGAGAGCCTGTCGTTGTGTCATAATCAATTCCTATCTTACTTGCAGCATCTCGAATCTTCTTGTTCACAGTTTCACCGGTCATTCCGGCCTTAATTTCAATTTCAAAATCATTAAGCCAAAGTGTTCCTGCCTGCTCAGCAGTAACTACTGCACCATCTGCCATTGGTGTAATCGAAGATGTAGCTTGTGTTCCGGCACTTGTAATAGACAATCCGTATATATTCGGTTCAATATCACCGCCAATTTCTACAATCTCTAGAGACTCTACATCAACATAACCCTTTTTATTCAACTCACCATTTAATAACTTTCTTCCGTTAAAATCAGTTGTCTCTGCAATACGATCAAGCTCATCCTGTAACTGGTTAATCTCATCCTGCATTGCATCCTTATCTTCTTCCGCATAAATCTCATTCGCTGCCTGTACTGCAAGTTCTCTCATTCTTGCGAGAATAGAATGCACCTCATTCAATGCTCCTTCTGCAGTCTGAATCAAAGAAATACCATCATTCGCATTGGTTGCTGCTCTTTCCAACCCACGAATCTGGGAATTCATTCTCTGCGAAATTGCTTTTCCAGCCGGATCATCAGAAGATTTATTAATCTTGTATCCGGAAGATAATCTCTCCATAGATTTTGTCAAATTACGATTAATTGTATTCAAATTATTGTTGGCTAGATATGCCATTGCGTTGTGGTTTAATCTCATCGTTCTCACCTCTGTCCATATAGCAAGCGGTTGAAACTCCTTTTTCTGACCCACTGCACATATCAAGGTATTACAATCCATTTATACCTATTTGCTTCACTATATTATTTATCGGCTGCAACACCCGTCAACTTAATAGCAATCATCATCTGCTTTGCTACTCTATACAACTTAGAAGTCTCAATCGTTTCATCCTTCTTATCGTTGCTATACTGCATTGGTCTTGTTCCATCAAGACGAATATCCTTCATTCCCATTCCAATCTTTGCAAAAACAGAACGAATCGTTAATTCATTAGATTCCAGCACGCGTTGACCGGATTCTTCCTCCGTCACAACATAACCTTCTAACTGTTCTCCTGTTACGCGAACAAATGCTTCCAGCTTGCCGTATCTTGGCGTCTGCATAGACGCAGATACTTCTGCTGCATTGCTACCATCGCGAAGGATTGAAACCTTCATAATGTGCACTTCATTATCCATTACAAGCGGAATCTGGAATACATCCTCTGCAACCGCACGCATCGCAATTGGCATACCCGCATTCAGATATTTTAATGCCTGAATATCCATAGCCGTAATCGTGCCATCTGCTTCCTTTTGATGAATTGAATCAGATATTCCCGAACGAATATTTTCCAAGCCATACACGACATCTTCTTTTCCTTCCAGATTTTCTAAAATGGCTGCTTCTCGCTCTGTAATCTTACTTCTCGCTTCTTCTGAAAGATTGTTCTTCATTCTACGGATCATGCCATAAATGCCATCTTCTCCATACATTACCTGATGAGCGGCTATCATGTTCGTAACCGTACGCGGCATGTCATGTGCTTCTAACATCATGGAAACATCTTCTTCATAAGACAAGGCTTGCTGCAGATTATTAGAAATCTCCTCTAATAATTCACTTTGTCCCTGACCATTATCAGAAGCTTTCACTAACGTATTCAATTCCTCAAATGACATGTTTCTATAATCCATGTTCTCTAGGTTCTTCAATGTCTCCGGACGAACATGGCGCAAAATGCTGCCTGCAAGTGTCTGATTATAAGCTGTCTCAATCTGAGATAAGATGCTTTCACCGGCAGTCTCCACACTTACACGCTCTCCGAACGTATCATCCACCGATACATCCATGCCCTGTACTTTTCTGCTCTTATCTGCCGAGAATAGATTGTTAAGCGTTACTTCCTGTCCGTTACGCACTACCGCACCAATGTCTTTGCCATGCGACTTCTCAATCTTGTCAAGAAGACGATAAATACCGATAAAGCTCTTTCTCTCTTCATCTGTAATTGCATTTTGTCTATCCATCTGATATAGAAATTCTGCAAAACGCTGTTCATCTGTCACACCGCGTACTTCTCGCTGCTGCATAATTTCTTCATTTAGACCATCTATTGTCATATTAAGCGGATTCTTTCCTTCTCGAATCAGATTCAATACAATCTGTGGCGTCAAAGTTTCAAACATCTGTTGAACCTTGGCATCTGCTGCTTTTACGCTCAGAATATGTTCCTTTGTTAATTCCATCTGATTGTATGCAAGGATACGAATTGCCCGCTGATTTTCTTCATTGCGATCCATATTCATATCAGAAAGAATGTCAACAATATTTTGAAATGCATCCGTAATGGAATCGCCCATGTCTTTTCGCGGTTTTGTCATCATTGTTTCGTAGGCATTACCAACCAAAGCCGCCTTGATTCTTGTACCTGTTTCGTACAAGGTTCCGACAGTGATTGTCGGACGTTTTACCATCTCGCCTAACGTATACTCCGGCAACACCTTCAAACCTTCTGTACGCTTAAGACTTTCTTTTAACAAATCCACATCATCCGGTATCTCATGCAAATCATGTGAAGATACTACATTTTCATAAAATGTATTCTCCTGCTGTCGTAGTGCATCCACAACCTTAGCAAGCGGCTTTGCGTCAATATTAATATCAAGCTTTACAAGACGATTCGCTGCCTCTAAGGTCATCGAAAGCCGAATCTCTTCTAATTGTCTTCTTGCTGCAACCGCATTCGGATTGGTAGATAACGGCATTGCACCTTCCGGCTGCATACCTTCACCTGTCATTCCGCTTAACGAAAGACTTGCGCCTTCTACACCCTTATTAACCGGTGTACGCATTCTTGCAATCTCTGCTGTTCTCATAGAAGAATTATAAAGGTAGGAAATACTAAGAGGTTTTCCCTGTGCAACGGCTTTGTCAATCGCCTGCATCGTGATTCCCTGCACCTTTTCCACCAATTGCGTTGCCTTCTCATGCAATGTTCTACCACTTATTCGGGCTTGCTCCGGCGAATTACCGATTGCAATCTGTTCTGTAATATTGGCTTCCACCTGATTAACCTGAATTCCCCTTTGATTCACATAATTCACGCCCATATATAGGCGAAGTGAATCAACTGTAATCGGTAATTCATGTGCTAACATGAATTTTGCTCCATCCAAGCTTTGCTCTGTAACAGATAATCCTGCTGCTTCAAGAATTCCTGTTACTTGCGGATAAATGTCGTTCCATACCTGATTGTTAAACGGCAATGTCTGCAATGGGCTTTCTTCATTGACACTATTCTTTGCCACATCAAGATTTTCTATCGTAAGATCCATATGATTTTTTACCATATAGATCATCTGTTCTTCAGTAATTATAGGCTGATCACCATTTTTTAATATTTCCTGCGCTTGCAGATGCGGGGTGCCCGGCGCGTGCTGTGCTGTAGCATATGCATTGCCATGCTGATTCACTGCACTCTTTTTCGCACCATGTATCTGTTGTGCACTCACAATATAACCATCCTGATTAATTCTTGCCCCTCCCGGATACGGATTACCTTCATCCAACACTTCATTTGTCGCAAGTTGTCCCACATCTTGAGTCGCCACGCTCTCATCATGTCCGGCCATTACACTCTTTCTTAGCTTTCCGATTGTCTCTTGCACCACATCACGAAGACGGTCATTGACCTCTTCCTGATGCTCTGCGCTTCGAATTGAAATGACCATACCCATAAGATCAGAAAGTGTTGCATTGGTAACATCAATCTGCATCATGCGAAGTCTTCCGATTTCTTCCGTCGTTAGACTTCTGAGAATCTGTCTTTGATTCTCTTTCATCTTTTTCTCATCAAGTGCACCACCGATATTATCCTTTATCATTTCCGAAAACTGTTCTGTGGATTTTGTTACCTGCGCACTCGTAGCTGCGTCCAAAACAGGTGCTTTTTTCTGTTCCTGCACCCCTACTATCTTAAGCGATACCTGCTTATTGCTCGCCTCTGATATCTTTAAGAAAATGGTATCCCCCGGTTTTGCCTGTTCTAATTCCTTGGCGGCCTTTGTCTTAATCTGAATGCCATTCAAATCTAACACCGGTTCCTTTCCACCTTGCACCAATCGGCATGCCAACATATCACCTACGCTGTTATTTTTCAAAATACTATCCAAAGTATTTCCCCGGCCATTTTTTACACCATTATCGCTCACACCGGACAAACCTACATTTCCAAACGATGTATTGTCATGTACTGCATTGTTATTAATCTGATAGTTCATAATGACACCTCATTTCCATCTTCTCTATATCAAATCATAATTATATCAAACGATTTCATAGTCTATATAATATGTCGGAACAAATGATATTTTTGTAAATATCTGAACACTCGAAAAAAACAGACACAAAAAAAGCGCCGCAGCGCTTTTTTTTAATACAATTACTGTGTAATCTTCTTTGCTCTCTCTTTTTTCTTCTTTGCAGCTTCCTTTGCTGCCTTTTTCTCTTCCTTCGACAATTCTTCCATTGCCATATCTTTTTGAAGCTCTCTTTGCTTTGCACGCATCTTCGCTCCAAAACTCTTCTTTGCAGGCTCTTCTGCTGCTTTGTTCTTTTTCTTACCGCGGACACTTTTAATCTCAACAATATAGATACCGCTTACCATCGCTTTAACTTCACACTTTGTCGGCAACTCATCAAATATCGCATCATCACAGATTAGATTCACCGTCTGTGGACCAACCTTGGCTTTTACAATCGGAAGCTTTGCACTGCGGTAACGCTTTGGTGCCTGATCCATGACTGCCTTCGGCAATCCCGCATCCTTCATCTTCATCATCTTCTTATCAATAATTAACATCGATGCCATCTGTGCCGCCTCTCGCATCTGCTCCCTTTGAGCCATCTGCTTCTTTTGCATCTTCTTTCCGAAGAAATATAACGCAATAAATGCTGCAACTAACACCACTAATATCACAAGTGAAATAATTAACGCCTTTGACATATCTTTCCTCCTATTCATGCTCCGGTGAAATATCACCATTTTCTTCTTGCATTGCTTTTTCTATCATATCCTGTACATACGCACCGGATTTTTTACGCCATTCTTTTGGCAAATCCTTGATGTAAAACGGTTTACCAAAAATGACTTTTACTTTGCCTTTTCGAATATCAAAACCGGGTCTTACTTCAAGAAGCTTGTCCGTGTCTATAAGTGTTACCGGAACAACCGGACAATCTGCCTTCTCTGCCATCTTAAGACTTCCTTCTTTAAAAGGCAACATTTTCTTCTCACCATTCCTCGTCCCTTCCGGAAAGATAACCATGGATTGTCCGCTTTGTATCAACTTCGCACCATCTTTAATCATCTGCATGCCGGAACGCAAATCATTGCGGTCTAGGAACAAACATGCAATATCCTTCATCCACCATGCCAACAAAGGAAACTTCAACATCTCTGCTTTTGCCACAAAACCCGGACGTTTTCCCGTTGTTGTATGTAATACCAAAATATCAAAATAACTTCGGTGGTTCGATACAAAAAGAACCGGTTCCTTCGGAATATTCTCTTTTCCCTTCACTGTAATCTTCGCGCCGGATTGAAACAATTCCCACCGAAAACTCCAATATACCAAAAAATTACCAATACGGTATCGAAGTCTTGGATTGACTTTTCCAATCAGAACCAAAACCCCATGTACCGGCATCATAATAATCAAATACGCGAACAAATAAAACAATACCAAAAAACTTCGCAATCTCTTCGCCTTCTTTCATTCATTCTTGTTTCTATGTCTTATTATCTTCCGTATAATTTTGCCGTTTCATATAAACGTTCTTCTAAATGTTTCGTCAAATCTTCCTGTTTGAATCTGAACGCCCAGTTACCTTCGCCAACACCCGGTGTATTCATTCTTGCCCACGAATCTAAGCAAAGCACATCCTGAATCGGAACAATCGCCATATTTGCCACTGATGAGAAACATGCACGAATCAATGTCCAACATACATCTCCACCGTCTGTGTTGTAATATCTTCTAAGCTTATCTCTTGACTGCTCGTAACATTTTTGATACCAACCAAGCGTCGTATCATTATCATGTGTTCCGGTATAACAAACACAGTTTCTGATAAAATTATGCGGGAGGAAACTGTTTTCATCCGGATTTTCAAATCCAAACTGTAAAATCTTCATTCCCGGCAAGCCAAACTTGTCTCGCAAATCAATAACTGACTGATCGATTTCTCCTAGATCTTCCGCTATAATCGGCATATTGTAACCAAGTGTCGCCTCAAGCTGTGTAAAGAAATTCACACCCGGTGCCTGCATCCATTTACCATTCACTGCAGTCTCCTCACCATATGGCACTGCCCAATATTTATCAAAACCTCTAAAGTGGTCAATTCTTACAAAGTCTGCAACCTTTAGCTGATGACGAATGCGGTTAAACCACCACTCATATCCTGTCTTCGTATGCTCTTTCCACTTATAAAGCGGATTACCCCAAAGCTGACCTGTTGCTGAGAAATAGTCAGGCGGTACACCTGCCACTGTCTTTGGATATCCCTTAGAATCCAGGTCAAATAACTTCTTATTGCACCATACATCTACGCTATCCCATGCAACAAAGATCGGAATATCTCCCACAATCTTAATATTCTTCGCATTTGCATATTCTTTTAATGCAAACCACTGTTTATGGAACAAAAATTGGATAAATCGGTAATAACCCACTTCATTCGACAACTTGTTCATCCACTCTATCTTTTGTTTCGCCGTTGGTTTTTTCAAAGAATCTTCCCACATGTACCAAGGTGCACCCTGGAAATAATCCTTACCTGCCATAAACAATGCATAATCATCTAACCAATCCGATGTTGTCACAAATTCTGTATAATCGAGCATAAATGCCTGGTCTGTCGAATAGGCATCCTTCACATCATTATCCATAAAGCGCGCATAGGCTTTCTTCAAAAGTTCAGTCTTAAATGCAATCACTTCACCATATTCAATCTTATTCGGATTCCATTGCGGCATATCATAAAAATCTTCATCCCACAAAAGTCCTGCTTCTCTCAAATCATCTATGCTGATGATATAAGGCTGACCTGCAAATGATGAAAATGGCTGATATGGCGAATCACCAAATCCGGTATGTCCAAGTGGCAACACCTGCCATAGATTCAATCCTGATCGCTCCAAAAAATCTACAAAAGCATAAGCTCCCGGTCCCAAATCCCCAATTCCGTACTTGCCCGGAAACGAGGTTGGATGCACAAGAACACCTGCATATTTCTCGTGATTCAAACCTAAAGCTGAATTATCTGTCATTCTCCTGCCCTCCATATATTATCTATTTACCCACAAAGCTATATTATACTTGGTAATCCTTGAAAAGACAAGAGAAAAGCAATCCTTAACGAAAACAAAATGCAATTTAAAAGGTTAGCTAATCAAAATACAATTCTTTGATCAGCTAACCTTTTAAAATCATGTTTTATCGTCGTTTTACTTTATCGTTGTCGTAACTTTATAACCCTTCACCGAATTACTCTCTTCATCCATTGCACTATATAAATCTGCCTGTATCTTGTAATTACCTGATTTCAGAACCTTAACCTTCATCTTCTCATACACTTTCGGACTTTTACAAGTTATATTCTTATAATATATACCATCTGTCCTTGTCGTATCACAATTTACAAGGTGGGCAATATCACATTCTTGTCCATCAATTAAGCTATCCGGATAATACTCATTACAAATCCATGTCGGATAACGGCTCATCTCTTCTTCATTGGTAATCTTTAACGCTGTCTTATCGTAGATGTATTTCACACTAATTGTTGCGATTGGTTTCTTGCTCTTTATCTTATAGGTTAATGTAATCGTCTTACCTACCTTCACACGTTTACCATTCACAATTGCATAATTAGCCGGCAGTTTCTTAACGGTAACCTTACATGTATACGTTTTGCCTGCACACTTCGCTGTAATCTTGCAAGAACCTTTCTTTTTCGCCGTCACAACTCCCGTTTTGCTTACGCCAGCAATCTTCAACTTGCTGCTTTTCCATGTAACACGTCCCGAACCACCTGTTAGCTTTAACTGCACTGTCTCTCCGACATACAAGGTTGCCTTCTTCTTAGAAAGCTTGGTTGCCGCCTCTGCTGTCGTAGAACACATACATACCATGACAGCTACTGCAACGAACATTAAAATGCCTTTATAAAGTCTTTTACCTCTCATACTAATGCCCTCCTCCATACACGTATATCTTTTGCAACTAGTACCTCTATCTTAACACATAATGCCCTTTACTTCAAAATACTTTATAACTCAATAGTGGTAATTCTTGGTTCAAAGCAGCAAGTTGGACGTACTGATACAATCCTTACCCCACTTGCCCTTTGTGGTCCAACTTTCATAAATGTCGCTAACACCGAGGTTCTGCCACCAAGACCGAGAGGACCGATATTGGCTTCATTAACACGGCGGGTAATTTCCTTTTCAAATTCAGATTGAACATCGTATCTTCCGTCAACTTGTGCCTGAAGCATCATAGAAGCAGCCTCAAAATGACTCCGACCCACACCTACTGCCAATGTGCATGGGGTACACCCTAGTTGGGCAACCCCTTCTTTTGCCCAGTTCACAATTTCATCCAAAACAATCTTTGTGTCGTGTTTATGAAATACTCTATAAGTTTTTCCTCTAATTGCAGGTCCACCACCGAACATTAGAATGTGTAATCGAATCACATCCTCATTACATTGTCGTAAAAGAATCGGTGCAGGTTCCACACCCGCAGAATCCATGTCTAAACCACCACTCTGATCCATTCTTTGACCGTCATCTCCCATAATACCCATCGGGCGACCCGGAAGTTCTCTAAGACCTTGTCGTATTCCTTCTCTTATGTCATCAAGCATTTTTCCACTTACTGACCGGTTAGGGCCTATCTCTAATACCAAATGCGGAATGCCAGTATCATCGCACAAAGGTGAGCGATTACTTTCTGCCACATTGGCATTATCTAGTATCGTTTGAAGAACCCACTTGGCTTTTTCATTGGTTTCTTTCTCTATAGCTTGACGGTATGCCTGCTTTTTGTCCTCTCTAAATGTGCTACCTGCTTTTACAAGAGCATCACTTACAAGGCTTACAATGTTATTATTCATAAATGCTCCTCCCATGTGCCGCACCAATAATTGCCGGATATTTGTCAACTTTTATCAAATGCAGTGCTTCCATCCCTAGTTCAGGAAAAGCAACCACTTTTTCTTCACTCGTTTTAGAGCCAAGTAAAGCGGTCACCGGCGGAACAATGGCATAAACAGCATTGTATCTGTCAAGTGCAGCAATCGTTTCAGAATGAATTTCACCTTTCCCCAAATGTAATCTAACACCAGCTTTACTAAGGGGTTCTATACTATTTTCAATTTCTAATTTATTGGAGCTAGTGGGACCCACTCCTGCAACACTAACCGCTGTATGAAAAATAACCTGTCCTTCCAATTCAACCCCAAGCGTGTCGATGGTTCCATCTTCAATCATTTCAACAATTCGAGGAAGAACCGCATCTCGACCACATAAAATATATCCGCTAATTTCAATCGCATCCCCGACCTTTAGATTCTCAATTACATCCTTCGATATGGGAGTTTTTACTTCAACCATAAATAATTACCTCGTTATTTTTTACTCGTTAATAGCAAATAATTTAAGATACGAGCCTTCATTTTTGATAACACCAAAAGCTCTTGCTCGGTTATATATCTTTCTCGCCCAGTTAGTGTGTGGCTTGATTTCATTCATTTTGTTGCCACCTGAACCTTTAACCACTCCGCCATCTGTTCCAAGAATCATACACGCATCATCGTACTCCTCTTTTGTAACCGCCATTAGGGCATTGACAAATTTAATATGTGTGGGATGAATGACTGTGCGGCCAACAAAGCCGTTGGCTTTATCGAGAATAACCTCGCGAAGCAATCCATCTATCTCGTTGTTTATCAAAGGCTTGCGTCGAATCAAATAATCCTCAAAACCATGCTCCGGAAGTTTCTCAAACATCCGTTCCTTAGGCGCTCGGAAATATTCCCATACCGGACCGGAAATGACATAATCGTTATTACGACCACACACATTTATAATGTCCGACAAACATTCTCTAACGGCCATAATATCATATAGACTATAATCTACTCCTCTTCTTACACCAAATACTGAACTAAAGTCTGTGCCTCCAACACGCACCTGCAAAACCAAACTTTTATATTTATCTAATATCTTTCGAATTCCCAAAAGTTCAGACATGCGACTTTCTTTATATGCAACCTCCGGATCCTCAATAATTGGCATTCCATATAAAATCTCTCCAAAACGATCATTCAAATCTTGTAGATAAGCAAAATATTCATAGCCATTTTCAGCATTAAATTTAGGGAAATTAATACCACACAATGATTTGACTTCTTGTTTCGTCAGTTTCTCTCCAAATGCTTTGAACTGTGTAAGATTGCGAACTCGAACAAAAATAAGCGGAACATAATCAGGATTTAGCTTTCCACTCTCTACTGCCTCTGTAACTGTCGCAAGTAAATAATGTACATTTTCCATCGCTTCAGGAACCTTTTCTTCCGGACAAGCATCTTCAAAGCATAATACCATCGTTGTCAAACCCGGAATAGAGTGATTAAGTATCTTCGGTGTGAAGTCTTTAAAACCAGGCATATACATGGTAGCGCCAAGACAATACTGTAACAATTCACGATCTGTATATTTGTTAAATGATTCTGGTCCGACTATAAAATCAAAGTCGGGATTATACATATGATGTTTCATTGTTTTTTCTCCATTTTACTAATTTTGAAATAAGACTAAAATTGGTTTAGACAAGACTACCCTTAGGACTCCAAACAGCCTCTGGATAGTATTCATCTATCATTCTCTTTACCAGGCTACACTGCTTTGCACGTTTTCTCGCATCGTCCTCTGTTGAATCCCAAGAATGCGTAGCCGCTACAGACCCTCCTGTTTTAAGGTAGATTGGTGCAGCGATTCGAATCATCTCCGGCACCTCATAGTGACGGATAAAACCACCTGTAGACTTCGGATTTTCTGTATGAATATCAATAGGGCATTCTACTGCCTGACGCATAGCTGCTAACATCTGAAGCTGGATATCACGAACCGGATTGATAGAATCCGCACCTATGCTTTCTAACAACTTTGCTGAACAAGGATTACCGTGTCCGGCATGAGCCGAAACCTTAAAATGACAATTTTCCGGAATCTCTCCTGCCTTGCGCATTTCATTCAAAACCCAAAGACAGCCTTCGTCGTACACCAAAAATCCACGACAACCAAGACGTGCAGCCCTCTTTACATCTTCAACGGCACGAACAATCTGTTCCTGTCCACGAAGACGATATCCCATTCTTACACCTTCTTCGGTGTGGACTGAAGCCGAGGTATCAGTTGTCGCCCTCGGACCAATAGCAAGAATCAAATCCGTCCTCCACTCATGAGCAAGTTCCACCATGGATGCAATTTCCTTGTCGGTAAGTCGCATAATACCTTGTGTTTGAGTTACTCGGTGCAGGTACAATCCATAGTCATCCATCGCTTCCAATAAAGCCTTCATTACTTTCGGACCTTGAATACCCGGAACTTCAAAACGGAACTGTCCTCCATCACTAAATCGTTTTTCAGATGTCGGTAAATTGTAAGCATCTCCACTAGGAAGTCCTATTGATTCTAAAAATTTTCTTGTATTCTCCATACTATTCATATACTATCCCTTTCTCGAATCATATCGATAATTTTTTTAATTTAAGATTCTTCATTTAAATCAGCAATCAAACCGTCAATCGCTTTTTTGTGATCAAATATAATCGGCGGAAGTTTTCTATTTAATCCTTTGTGGATACGACAGTCAATAAAAGAGGCTCGTCCGCAATCCTTCAAAGCATTAATTGCATCCACCAACTCAGCCTTTGTTGTCACAGGCTGGTGAACCGTTGCATAACTGCAAGCCTCTGCAATTGAAGTAAAATCAACGCAGTGTCCTGCGGAAGGTTGCCCACCCACAGATTCATGCGCTCCATTGTTGAGAATAACATGCATAAAGTTAGGAACGTCCATTTTACTTACCATGGTCATTGCACCCATATGCATAATGGCAGCCGAATCACCATCAAGTGCAACTACCTTTCTTTTGGGCATTTCCAACGCCATGCCAAGTGCAACAGAAGAACCATGACCCATCGAGCCAACATTTAAAAAATCATGGTTTTTTGTCTCGTTTCTCGTTTCACGAAGAAAGAAGAGTTCTCGCGTTGCCCTTCCAGTTGTCGCAGAATAAACTGTATCTGCAGGCATGTGATCTAAGATAATCTCTATGGCTTCCTCCCGGCTAAGCGGATAGAAATCATCCTTGTTGTTTGGTTTATCCATTGCCGCCATCACACCTTTTGGGGCAATAAGAGCATATGGTTGCCGCGTTTCTTTACAATACTTTACGGCCTTTTCTATTACATCATCAAATTCCTGATGATCATCCGTTAAAACCGAGTACGGAATATGCATCACATCCAACAAATGTGGTGTAATTTCTCCCTGTAATTTGTGCTGCGGATGGTTTGGCTCTGTGTTTCCTTGTCCTCGCCAACCGATGAGCAGCAACATAGGAACAGCATACACATCCTTATCCACCAAACTAGCCAATGGATTAATGCTATTTCCCATACCACTGTTTTGCATATACACAAGCGGTATGTCTTTCGTTGCAAAATAATGCCCTGCAGCAATACCGATAGCATTCCCTTCGTTAGCCGCAATAATATTTTCTTTTCCACAATGTTCTAAAGCGTAATTACAGAAACCATTCAAATAAGAATCCGGTACACCTGTAAAAAATCTGATGCCATAATTGGCAAGTGTTTTAAATACTTTTTCTTGTTCCAACATTTAGACTTTTTCCCCTCCCACAGAACCTTTTCCTTTATATAGTGTGAAATACTCAGGACTATCTCCTTGGGTAAGTTGCCACGCCTTGTCAAACGCTTCCACTACATCTTCCGGTAAAGCACCTGCTTTTATTGCGTTCACATTCTGCTCCAAGTGCTCCAGCTTACTTGCACCAATCAAGATAGCATCTCCTCGATTACCACTTAACATAGAATGGTACGCCAACCATCGATATGTCGCCTCAATGGTTGTGATACCATTGCTCTCTGCTGCTGTTTTAATTACATTCACAGCATCAAAATAGGATTTTTTCCAATAGCGACCTTGATAGTTTGGACGATGCGTAAATCGTCCATCCGTAGGAGAAGCATCAAATTCCGTATAACGACCTGTCAACAACCCACCTGCTAACGGATTATATGCATAAAAACGCATTCCAAAATGAGAAAGTGCCGCATTAAGCTCCCTCTCGGCTGTCCTTGTTAGTGGATTATAAATCCCTTCATATACTGTGGGTTTTATCCAATCATGTTTATCACATATATGCCACACATCCGCCACCATCCAAGCCGGAAAATTCGAAAGTCCCAAATTCTTAAATTTTCCTTGTTTGTGCAAATCTTGCATTGCCGAGAGCACGGAAGTTACCGGAGTTGCCGGATCCGGAAAATGCAAAAATACCGTATCTACACTTTCCAAACGCATGCGTTGCAAACTTTCATTCAGTTGTTTATATGCTGCCTCCCCATCAAGCTTACCACTTATACGCGGATTCACTTTCGTTGCAATTTTATATGGCCTATGAATATTTTCCAGTGCATCACCAAGCAATTTCTCACAATCGCCATCATTGTATACATAAGCCGTATCCAATTCATCGTATCCGCTGTCCATAAATTGATTGATAAATTCTTCAACCTCAGGATTAAATACTGATTCACCAAATGTCATTGTACCTAAGACTAATTTCACATCACTCATATACATTCTCTCCTTTCATATGATTAACAAGTTAGGCGTTTGCGAAACGCCACAAGCCGCATAAATACGGCACTTTTTTGTTATAAAAAACAAATAACTCCTCACTGGATATGGTATAATAGAGTTGCTAGAAACTAAAAACCACACACCCAAGAAAG
>SVEJ01000073.1 GCA_015057435.1 Lachnospiraceae bacterium | reverse complement strand
TTGTCAACTCGTCGTACATTGGGTTTGCAGCAACAACCAGTTGAGATTCCAATGTGCCCGGAGCTGCATCGTATCCTGTATGTATAATGGCACTGTTTGACTTGGAAGCATCGCCTCCGACATCGTCCCTTTTATCAACAACAATGACATCCACATTATATTTTGATAATTCTCTTGCAATTGCGCATCCAACTGCTCCTGCGCCAATTACAACTACATCTGTCTTGATCATTTTATATTCCTCCGTATTTTTAAAGTTCTCCAAAAATATCGTAACTTGTTTCTTATAGAACATAAATGAAGATATTTGATATTCTTGACAAAATTGACATAAAAAAATATAATTATTTACGAAGAAAGGGGTGTTGAAATGAAAACACTAGAAGTTACCTCTTTACCTGAGGTATTCTTTTCCATAATTAACAAAAATGATTCATATGATTTTGTTTTAAATCCTCTACATCGTTGTATTGAAATTACATATGTTGCACAGGGAACCCTTGACTTTTGGATAGATAAAAAGAAACGACAAGCGCATGAAGGGGATGTGATGTGTATTATCAGAAATAGAGAAATTGTTGTGCATTCTGACGAACCAATCTGTCTCCATAGCTTTGTTATGCGGTTAGATTACACATATCAAGAGAACAATGCCAATGGTCTTTATCTTCCTTTTGTAACCCGATTTAATCCACAGATAAAGAATCTTCATAATATGATTGATGATATCATTTACAATTTTCACCAGTATAAACAATCTTCTGCAAGACAAATCGCTCAAATTATGAACATCCTTTGCGAAATTGACGCTTGTAACCATGCAAAAAAGCTAAAACAGATACCTGGAGAAGTTTTACTCACCGAGAAAGCAAAGAAATACATTCAAAAACATATATACAAACCAATCACTCAGCACGCTGTAGCAGAACATTTAAAAATTACACCCGAGTATCTCTGCCGTATTTTCAAAAAGATACACGGTGATTCTTTAATGAAATATGTCAACAAAACAAAGCTTGAGGGTATCAAGAACCTTATGGCTAATGAAAACATTCATCTATATGAAGCCGCATTAATATATGGCTATAAAGATCCAAACTATGTATCTTCTCTTCACAAAAAATTATTTGGATATAACATTACGGAAAAAGCACCAAAATAACTAAAAACAGTGAGGCAATGATTTTCAAATCATGTCTCACTGTTTTTGTACGCATTTTCCAATATCTATTATATGGTAATTACTTCTAAATCTACTATCCCGGTTCTTTTCCTACAATCGCAATTGCACTAACGTTTTCCCAAGGATATCCACCAAGATTGTGTGCCATTCCAAGCGTTGGATTCTCTAACTGACGTTCCCCTGCTCTTCCGTGGAACTGAAGCCAGCTCTCGTAAATCATACGAATACCGCTTGCTCCAACCGGATGACCGAATGCTTTCAATCCTCCATCTATATTTACCGGAAGTTTTCCATCCTTCGTAAATTTGCCATCCAACGCATCCTTCCAACCTTGTCCACGCTCACTGAATTGTAAATCCTCATAGAGAACAATCTCTGTAATCGTAAAACAGTCATGCAGTTCTACCAGACTTAATTGCTCTACAGGATCTGTAATTCCTGCCTGCTCATATGCCACTTTTGCAAGATGTGCTGTTTCCTGTACAGTTGTATAATCATACTCACCAACAAGAGTTCCATATCCATTCGCTGATGCTACCTCTGCACACTTGATATACATTGGGTCCGGACGATATTTATGTGCATTTTCTGCTGATGTCAGTATTGCACATGCACAACCATCTGATACTCCTGAACAGTCCATAATTGAAAGATATGGTTCGCAAACCATCGGCGATGTTTTAATTTTTTCGATTGGTGTCACCTTACGATACATTGCTTTTGGATTCAAGGAACCATTATAGTGGTTCTTATAAGAAACTGACGCCATTGCCTCACGAATGTCTTCAAATTTGACCCCATATTTCTCACAGTATGCAGGCACAAGCAGAGAGAATCCTGCCGGTCCACCGTAAGCCGGTGATGTATTATCTCTGTAGGTTGGTGCAAAAGGATTACCGCTGAAACCATTGTCTTTTAATTTTTCCATACCAATTGCCATTACTACACCATAAGCTCCTGATGCAATACCATATGCAGCATTACGGAATGCCTCAAGACCTGTACAGCAGTTATTTTCCACACGAGTTACCGGTTTGAAATTTGTTTTTAATACGTTTGAAAGTGTATAACCTGCCACTTCGTAATAAGAGCCAAACCAGAATGCATCAATGTCATCAATGGTAAGTCCTGCGTCATCTAACGCCTCGTTTACTGCTTCCAATATTAAATCTTCACGACTGTCTTTCCAACGTTCATCGAATTTGGTACAACCCATACCGATAACGGTTACTTTATCCTTAATACCAGCCATCTTATTCATCCCCCTTTGTCATTTCCGGAACAACCTTCCAGAAGTATGTATGTACGCCATTTGCATCGAATATCTTACGGAAGCTTAATCTTACCGGTAAGCCTACACGTACATCCTCACTCTTGCAGTCCACAAGATATGTCATCATCTTACCGCCACCTTCAAAATCAACAACTACCAGATAATTTGGTGAATCCTTTGAAAGTGACAAGCCATCAAGTGTAAATGTTCGGATAGTCGCTTTTTTACCGATAAAGCAATACGGCTCCATCTCATCCACATGATGACACTT
>SVEJ01000044.1 GCA_015057435.1 Lachnospiraceae bacterium | reverse complement strand
TGCTATATTGCAAGCACTTTTTCATGTTGTTTCTTGCGCTGCTTCGTGTAATCAAGCAAAAAATCATAAAAATCCTTAGCAACATCACTCTCTGAAAATTGAGGATTATACGTAAAAATGATATCTCTCGTACAATCCGGACTCTTAATTGATAAAAGCGTCATATTCTGATAATTTCTCGTCGTATCCCATGAGTACTCAGGCCAAAAGCCTACACCCATACCTGCACTAATTAAACTTCTTACTGATTCAAAATTCACACTTTCAAAAATAATATTCGGTGCAAAACCTGCAGCGAGACAAAACTGATCACAGATACTACGAATTGGCCTTGTATCAGTCATCACAATAAATCCTTCTTCCGAAACTTCCGAAAGATCAATTTCTTTGTAGCTTGCATATTTTGAATCAGCAGGAACAGCAAGATAGAATCTTTCTTCAATTGCGACTTGATTAGATGTCGGATTCTTTTTATGCGCACTCGCCGTTATACAAAGATCATATTCTGTCGTAGATTGACTTTGAACAAATTGAAAATTCACTTCCGGATGTTTTGCTTTGTAAGCAATAATACAATCGGTCACAAGAATAGAAGCTGCCAAAACATTCAAATGAATGGTCTGATATTGTTTCCTTGCTGTTTCCATCAATTTTTTAGGCAAGTCATCCAAACTTTTCATAATAGGCTGTAACTCCTGAACCAAAACCTTGCCGGAATCGCTAAGTGAAATACCACCTTTTTTTCGTTCAAACAACTTCACTCCAAGTTCCGCTTCCAAGCGCTTTATAGATTGCGATAATGCCGGTTGCGCAATATGAAGCGAATTCGCAGCCTTCGTTATATGCTCATATTTTGCTGCTACCAAAAAATATTGCAACTGTTGTAGTTCCATCTCAATTCCTCATTCCTTTGTACAAAATAGATGTTTCATTTCGTATACATTCTTCTATTTATTAATCATTCCGTCATTCATTATAACTTTTGTGTTATCTCATGTCAAGAAATTACATATAACAGAAATTACTGTATTTGTCGTATGATTTTTCGCAGCTTCAAAATCATTGATGGTGCAACCGACAATTCATCTATACCCATGCGAACAAACTGTTCAGTTAAAGATAAATCTGCACCAAGCTCTCCACAAATGCCAACCCATTTTCCTGCATTATGTGCATTATCAATCACCATCTGAATCATCTTAAAAATCGCCGTATGGTGCGGATCATAAAATTCATCTAACATCTCATTTTGTCGATCAACAGCTAACGTATATTGTGTCAGATCATTGGTTCCAATACTAAAAAAATCTACCATTTGCGCCAATTGATCACTTATCATAACCGCAGCCGGCGTTTCAATCATAACCCCTTGTTTCGGAACCGCATAACAAACACCCTGCTCATCCAATTCTTTCTTTACCTCATCCACAATCGCAAATATAC
This sequence comes from Lachnospiraceae bacterium, assembly GCA_015057435.1. Classification (GTDB taxonomy): domain Bacteria; phylum Bacillota; class Clostridia; order Lachnospirales; family Lachnospiraceae; genus CAG-590. The sequence goes on along the minus strand of SVEJ01000044.1, from coordinate 19,653 downwards.
GTTCCACCTCCTTCACAGAGGTAATCATCGGATACATAACCGCCATATCACCGTATATCGCCGCCCGAAACAACGCTCGCAACTGTGTTTTAAATATATCCGGTTGCATTAGACATATTCGAATTGCACGATATCCTAACGCAGGATTTTCTTCATGCGCCAGGCCCAGATAGTCCACCTTTTTATCCGCTCCGATATCCAACGTACGCACAATCACCTTTTTCCCTGCCATAGTCTGCAACACTTGCTTATACGCCTGATACTGTTCATCTTCCGAAGGAAAATCAGTTTTTCCCAAATACAAAAACTCACTTCGAAACAATCCAATACCACCTGCATCATTTTCTATTGCATATCCGAGATCTGACACATTACCAATATTGGCATAAACATTAATTTTCCGACCGGATAGCGTCACATTTTCCTTACCCTTAAGACTTTGAAGTAGCATTTCATTTTCTCGTTGTTCTAAAATCTTATCTTTCGCTTTCGCACAAGTTGCCTCATCCGGTTCTAATATAAGATTACCTTCTATGCCATCCACTATCGCCATCGTTCCATTTTTCAGACTGTCCAATTCAATATCCACACCAACCAATGCCGGTATATTCATGATACGTGCAAGAATTGCTGTATGAGAATTAGCCGAACCATGCACGGTCACAAAAGCAATGATTTTTTCTTTATCCATTTGCACAGTTTCACTAGGGGTCAAGTCATCAGCGATAACGACTGTCGGTTCATCAAAGTACAAATCTGAATCTTCTTCTCCAATCAAATTGCGAACCAAACGTTCCGAAACATCTATTATATCCGTTCCACGTGCCTTCATATAATCATCATCCATAGCGCGAAACATCTCCGAAAAATTATCTCCGGTAACCGCAACTGCATATTCAGCATTAATCATCTCTGTTTCAATCATATTGTGAATCGCATCAAGATAATCTTGATCTTCTAACATCATCTGATGTACTTCAAAAATAGCCGCACTTGTTTCACCAACCTCAACCAACGCCTTATCATACAATCGTTGCAACTGTTCCTTTGAGCGAAGAATCGCCTGCCGTACACGCTCTAGTTCCGACTCTTTGCAAGTTATTCTTCTTCTTTTCACCTGATGTCCATCTTTTTTTAAAACAGCACACGGTCCCATCGCTATACCCTTATACACTGACTTCCCCACAACATAACGCATACTCATCCCTCATTTCCTACAGGTTGTCTAAAAAGAATGTTTTCACGGCTTCGCACGCAGCATCCTCATCTTCACCTTCGATAGTAACAACAACTTCATCCCCGGATTTTGCACCAAGACACATAAGAGACATCAATCTGGTCGCATCCGCAACTTTCCCTTTTACCTCTATCAAAATCTTGCTTTTATAATTTCTTGCCAACGACACCAAAAGACCTGCCGGTCTTGCATGCATTCCGACTTCATCTTTAATAATATAATTGAATTTCTTCATTATCCATTCCTCCTGACATATCAATCCTTTGTTTCATATATATCAACTGCAAATAACGGAGCACCTTGTTCAACCATACCTTGCGTCAACATACGCAGACCTTGATTCTCCCCAAGTTCCGTACAAAGAATCGGCGAAGAAAGAAACGGGGCATGTTCCTTCAAGTATTCAAGATCTAGGCGAAGAAGTGGGGTACCCTTCTTCACTTTCTCCCCGGATTCAACCAATATATCAAATCCTTCTCCCTTTAAACTGACAGTATCAATACCTATATGAATCAATAATTGTATGCCGGAATCCGTCAAAAACCCGACTGCATGCTTTGTGTCAAAAACGAAAGTAACCTCTCCGTCATCCGGTGCACACACCAACTCACCAAGTGGCTCTACAAGCACTCCATCTCCCATCATTCCGCTCGCAAATGCTTCATCAGGTGCCTTTGTCAAAGAATCTGCTACACCTTTTATCGGACTTTTTATCACTATCGTTTCTATAATTTTCCTTTCTTCATCATACGCCTTTTTTTCAACTTCTTCAATATGCACACCGACTTCATCATGAACAATATCATGACATCGTTCAAGATAATCTTCAAGATTAGACTTTATTACAGTCACTTTAGGTCCATATATAATCTGTACACCCATTCCTTTATGCACCACACCGGATGCACCTGTAGATTTTAGCATATCCTCATCCACTAACGACGCCTCAAAAACAGTACATCGAAGTCTTGTTGCACAGCAATCCACGTCCGATATATTGTTTCTCCCCCCTAAGCCTTTTATAATCCTCTCCGAAAGCAAATCCTGTTCCGAAAGTCTTTCTTCTTTATTTTCATCCTGCTTTTTTCGATTTTCCATATCACTTCTTTTATATAATTTTACTTCTTCCTCTCCTCGTCCGGGTGTTTTCAAATCAAGTTTACGTATCAAAAACGAAAACAAGAAATAATACAAAGCAAAATAAAATACACCGATAATCAAAACCCATATCCAGTTCGTTTTTTCATTCCCCTGTAAAACACCGAACAAAAACAGATCAATCAATCCACCCGAAAAAGTCATTCCCACACCCACTTCAAATAAGTGCATAAGCATGTAGGCAAGTCCTGCAAGAACACAATGTATTCCATAAAGCAACGGTGCTACAAACAAAAATGTAAATTCAATCGGCTCAGTAATACCGGTTAGCATCGAAGTCAATGCCGCAGACAATAACAAACCACCAACAACTTGTCTTTTTTCCTTCTTTGCGCATTTATACATTGCAAAAGCCGCTCCAGGAAGACCAAAAATCATCAAAGGAAACTTTCCTGACATGAATCTTGTTGCGGAAACCGCAAACTGTGTTGTTTCAGGAGCGGCCAACTGTGCAAAGAAAATATTTTGTGCACCTTCAACCAACTCTCCCCCTACTTCTAACGTACCTCCAACAGCCGTTTGCCAAAACGGAAGATAAAATACATGATGAAGTCCAAACGGAATCAACAATCGTTCCATCAAACCATATACCCATGTCCCAAAATACCCTGATTTCAAGACTATTTCACCAACCGCATAGATACCATTTTGAACGAGAGGCCAAATAAAAAACATCAAAATACCAACAAAAACATACACCAAAGAGCAAATAATCGGTACAAATCTCGTTCCACCAAAAAAGGAAAGCACCTGCGGAAGCTCTATTTTATAGAATCTATTATGCAGTGCCGCAACTCCAAGACCGACAATAATGCCACCAAACACACCCATCTGTAATGAAGAAATACCACACACCGATGTCACAGCACCACTCAACATCCCTTCCTCACCACCAAAGATGTGAATCATAGCAGAAACAGAAGCATGCATAATCAAAAATGCAATCGTTGCCGCAAGCGCAGCAACCTCTTTTTCTTTCCTAGCCATACCGATTGCAACACCAACAGCAAACAATAACGGAAGATTTGCAAAGACAATATCACCTGCTTTGCTCATCACCTGTAAGACTGCATTCAAAACTGTTCCTTTTCCCATTACATTGACCAATCTATATGTTCTTAAGACTGTTTCATTCGTAAAAGAGCTACCAATTCCTAGTAAAAGCCCTGCGACCGGCAAAATAGCAATTGGTAACATAAAGCTGCGTCCAACACGTTGTAAGACGCCGAAGATTTTATCTTTCATAGCATTTCAACTCCTTCGATATAAGTTATTCAAATATTACTATCGATATTTTCTCCAAAATCTCATTGAATATGCATCTTCCAACAAACAAAAAGCTCTGCGAATAATATTCGCAGAGCTCATCATCATAATCTTCTATTGATTTTGAAAAATCAACGTTAACATCCATTCCTTATGTAATTAGCAAACACCTTGTGCCATCATAGCTGTTACTACCTTTTCAAATCCTGCAATATTAGCACCAACTACGTAATCACCGGCTTTATCATAGCGCTTAGCTGCATCATCCAAATTGTGGAAAATGTTAATCATGATACTTTCTAACTTAGAATCAACTTCTTCAAAACTCCATGAAAGTCTCTCTGAGTTCTGAGACATTTCTAATGCAGAAGTAGCCACACCACCTGCATTCGCAGCCTTACCAGGTGCAAACAAGACACCATTCTCCTGCAAATACTTTGTAGCATCCAATGTTGTAGGCATATTCGCACCTTCAGCAACCGCCATACAGCCATTTGCAACCAACATCTTCGCATCCTCAAGATGAAGTTCATTCTGTGTTGCACATGGAAGTGCAATATCACATTTCACGCTCCATACACCCTTACCTTCATGATATTCTGCACTAGGACGTGCCGCAGCGTACTCTGTAAGACGCGCTCTCTTTACTTCTTTGATTTCCTTCAATAATGCAAGATCGATTCCTTCAGGATCATAAATCCAGCCTGTTGAATCTGAACATGTTACAGGCTTTGCACCCATCTGATATGCTTTTTCAATCGCATAGATTGCAACATTACCTGCTCCGGACACTGCAACTGTCTTACCCGCAATATCATCATTGTTACTCTTTAACATCTCTCTTGTAAAATATAACAAACCATATCCTGTAGCCTGTGTTCTTGCCAAAGAACCACCGTATGTCAATCCTTTACCTGTTAACACACCTTCAAATACACCACGGATTTTCTTATACTGTCCAAACATATATCCAATCTCTCTCGCACCTGTTCCGATATCACCTGCAGGTACATCCACATCAGCTCCGATGTACTTATATAGCTCATTCATGAAGCTCTGACAAAATGCCATAATTTCTCTGTCTGACTTACCCTTCGGATCAAAGTCAGCTCCACCTTTACCACCACCGATTGGTAAGCTTGTAAGTGAATTTTTGAAAATCTGCTCAAATCCCAAAAACTTAATAATACCTAAATTAACAGACGGATGAAGTCTAAGACCTCCCTTGTATGGTCCAATCGCATTGTTAAACTGTACACGGTAGCCTCTATTCACCTGAACCTGACCATTGTCATCAACCCATGGAACTCTGAACATAATCATTCTATCCGGCTCAGTAATTCTTTCTAAAACAGCTTCTCTTCTGTATAATTCTTCATTCGCATCAATTACAGGTCTCAAAGAATTCAAAACCTCTTCCACCGCCTGCAAAAATTCAGGCTCACTTGCATTCTTCTCTTTTACCTGTGCGAGTACCTCATCAACATATGACATTTTATTGTCCTCCTTTTACGTTATAATTGATTCACAACTGTTACTTATTATAGTAAAGCAACTTAATTATTGCAAGATGTGAAAATTTTAATTAAATTTTCTAAGGTGAATAACCGCTTTCTCCTCACATTATTAATTCCATGCAAAACATATGAAGGAAATAATCTCAAACCGCCTAAATAAATAAAGTGGGTTCTGTTATAACAAAACCCACTTACATAACACAAACATTATATACATATAACAACTAACTCTCATTCCGTCTTCAAAAGACTAAACATAACCATACAACCCTCGTACAGAAAGTTCTCCGGCAATAATATATTCAAGTCTGCCATCTTCCGTCTGTAACAAAAGTGCCCCTGACTCTGAAATCCCCTTTGAAATTCCAATCATCTCATCCTCACCAATCACACGAACCGGCTGATTATAATGCACAAGACTCCTATTATAATCATCAAGCAATAACGACAAATCCTGCGTTTGCAAAAACTGATTATAGCAGACTTCAAATTCATTCAAAAATTCAGCAATCAATTGTGGAATATCTACTTCTCTTCCAAGTTCGTTTAAAAGAGATGTGGCCATATCACGAATAGATGCATCAAATTCTTTTTGATTGGCATTAATGCCCACTCCAACTATCACATATTCCAAACCATCCGAACAAACCTTGGCTTCTGTTAGAATCCCGCATAGTTTTCGTCCCGAAACAACAATATCATTCGGCCATTTGATTCGTATTGGTAAATCTGCGATTTTAGATAAAGATTTTTCCAATGCCAACGCCGCAACTAAAGTAATTCGAGAAACATATTCCGTATGTACATCTGGGTTCAACATCAGACTAAAATATGCATTTCCTTCCGGAGAACACCATTGTCTGCCAAGTCTGCCACGGCCTAATGTTTGTCTTTTTGCAACAACAAGCGTACCATTCGTCACATTTTCATCAGCAATCAATTTAGCACGCAAATTAGTAGAGTCCATCTCTTCTTCATAAACAATCGTTGTCCCCATCCACTCTGTGTGCAAATATTGTTTTATCCTATTGACCATATATTAATCCTCTATTCATCGGTTGCTTCATCTTCCGACGGTAACGCTTCATCGCGTTTCAACTTTAACATCCCATATAACGCTTCCGCAACTTGCATATTGCCCGAAAACGGAATGACATATTGTTCTTTCCCGATATAAATCTGTATTAAACTATAATCAAGACTCTCATTCGGAACCACATAGCCCAAGTCTGTAATCTCTCCATATCCCAACGTCAATTCTTTCTTGCGCATCTTAAGTGTCATCGTTTTATCAAGAAAAACATACGTAATATCATATGCCTGCGGACGGAATGTTTCCTTGATCAGTCTTGCACCATACACAAAGCAGATTACACACAGTAATGTTATAAATATATTCTTACTGCCTTCACCCATAAAAAGATAAAGCACCCTCGCAATTGCAATCAATACAAAAATCGCTCCGGTAATACGAAGTGCAACACGATTGCGTGGATTTTTTCTCACCGTATGTTCCATGCTGTCATTCCTCTCTAATTATGCAACGCGAATATTCTTTTCAATAAAGGTTTTAATCAAGGTCTTTTCTTTTTCCGTTGTAATCGGATCAAGAACAATTCTTCCGTTCTCTTTGCTATATAAGCAAGCATACAAATCAACCTGCTTTCCTGAAACCTGTTTTGCATTCTCTGCCTCTGTATAGATCAAATAGCGCTGTCCATTCTCAGGATTCTCCACTACACTTAATCCAACATACGTAATCTCTTCACCTAATTCATTCACTAACTTAAATGTGTTATTTGCTTCCATTCTTCTTTTCCTCCATTTGCATTATTTCATCTCAAATGCTATCTTTGTGTTTTTCTAATCTTCTCTATCATCACTATGAACATAAAACACTGATAGCTTCCATACATATCTCCATGTCCTAGCAATCTTCCAACAGCAACTCTTTCAAGACGGAAGCCGCAACAGACAAGTGGCTTTGTGAATTCATCACAAGACAAACCTCACGTGGTGGTATCGGTTTCTTAAATTCAAGACGGAACAACTCGCCGTTATCTAACAATTCTCTCGCGACTTCTTCCACCACACATCCTACACCCAGATTTCTCTTGGCAAACTGAACAATCATCTCATTCGTTGCCAACTCGTATTCCGGTGTAATCGTTACATTCTTCTTAGCCAAACAACTATCTACATATGCTCTTGTACTAGTGTCACCTTCCAAACATATCAACGGCATTCTTGCCAAATCGGAATAATCAAGTTTCTTCCCTTGCCATTCACGGAACTTCTCCCCCGCTACAAACACATCCTGAATCTCTCCTAGCTTATAAACCTTCAAATGTGAATCGATATTGGCAGGCTTGGTCACGACCCCCAAGTCAATTCGTCCCTGATTCAAGTGGTCAATTGTCTGCAGCGTCGGGGTATTGTGTACCGCAACCTTAATCTCCGGATATCGTTGATGAAACGCCTCCAAATACGGCAATAAGCAAAACTGAAGCGTCGTGTCACTTGCTCCAACTCTCACCTCTCCATATTCCAGATTCATCATCTTAGCAAGCTGTTTCTCGCCTGCAAGAATAGTTTCATAACCATTCCCGACATAAGAATACAGTAAAGTTCCAGCGCGGGTTAAACTGACACCTTTGGCACGTCTGGTAAAAAGCTCAATTCCCAACTTCTGCTCGAGCTGTTTTACAGCTTGGGAGACGGCAGGTTGCGATATACTAAGCTTCTTGGCAGCACCAGTTATGCTATGTTCGGTGGCTACATGATAGAAAATCTTATAGTACTCTAAGTTAAGATTCATATAAGCTCTCCTTATGTCTAATAGACTTCCCATAAGCAGATTATATACCATAATTTTATATTTGTACACCCCAAAAATAATATTTTTTTCATGGTTTTCATTGTTTTTTCAATAAAAATCGTACTTTTTTTGCACAAAAAAAGATTGTACCTTATTATCTTAAAGTACAATCTTCCCATAAGCTTTACTTATGTCTGTTATTCTCCTTTAACCCAAAGCGTAATCAAATCATCACGAATTGCTTCATAATGTTCATCTACAATACCAAAGTCCATTTTCTTATATGACCACATTGCTCCACCGATATGATTTTCCGAAAAGACATGTTCTACATCTTTGTACCATCTCATCGTATCTGCAAGCGGGGCCCTATCAATTACGCCAAACTCTCCGCAATACAAAGATGCACCTACTTTTGACGCTGCATCAATCGCTTCCTGTATCATTTCCTTTATGAATTCAACGCCCATTGTCTTGGCATTTGCTTTTGTTACCACTTCACCCTGATAACCAAGCACCTTGGATTTCTCAATAAAGTACTCCATTGTTTCAGGATAGTAAATATCTTCTTCCGGATCCATATTCTTTACCCAGTATGCTTTTTGATGTGTAAAAAGAAGCGGTTCATAAAAATGAAATGTATAGATAATATTCTCATCGCGTGGTGGTTCTAGCAATTTCAATGTTTTTACACTATTCCACTGAATACCTCCATATATAATAGGAGCTGTTGGTGCAACAGCACGAATCGCCGTCACTGCTTTATCAATCAATTGATTCCATGCATCTGCATTTTCTTGCTCTACAACCTCATTTAACAATTCAAATGCCACGTTATCATAAGAGGAGAATACGTTCACAATGTTTACCCATAATTGTAAGAACCGTTCTTGCACAGCTTGATCCGAGAATAGTGTATTTTTCTTATCATCACCGGCATCATTAAAATCATAACCAAACGCTTTGTGTAGATCGATAATTGCGTTCAATCTGTATTTTACACACCAATCAAGCGTATTACGAATATAGTCATACCCGCCTTCTATCATCTCCCCTGATTCAGTTTCTAACACTTCATAATCAACCGGAATACGAATATGATCCATTCCCCAATCCGCAATTTTCTTCACATCTTCTTCATTAATAAAAGTATTATAATGCTCTGTTGTATGGCAACACTGAGAAAGCCATCCTCCTAAGTTTATACCACGTTCAAGTTTCACATGAACACTCCTTTCTTTTCTTTATCTAATGCGACAAGGGTCGGACACGATATCCATCACACCCAACCCTCATCTTTCATTGTGATTATATCACAAAAACAGCCTTTTTCTATATATCATTTCTATTAGTTGTTACTTGCTTCAACGAGCTTCACCTCAGAGATTACAAACTCTGATGCCACAGCTTCTGTTTCCTGCGTATTTTTTCCTAATGCGAACTGAATATACGCATCATTCTGTGTTGCTTTATCAGATGCGCTCTCTGTTGTGACAGTAAATGTAACCAACGTTCTTTCTCCTGCTGCTAACGTTTTCGCTGTGCTTCCTCCATACCACAAACTATCACTTGCGCTATCCATGCACATCACATCAATTGTTCTGGCAACAGAAGATGTCACATAACAGCTAAATGTATATGTTTTCCCTGCCTCAATTGTAAGACCTGTCTGTTTTAACTGTACATTCCAATTCGCCGTTCCCGGATTAACAACATTGCATGTCATCACACCATCCTGTGCTGACCATGTAGCATCATCATTCGCTAATGAATAGGTAATCCAATCAGCAAACGATCCATCATCATTCTTTGTGGCAAAATCTGCATTCTTTAACATGTTCACATCCACATCTTCACCCGGTTCCTCTCCCGGCTCTTCCGGATTATCTCCCGGCTCTTCCGGATTATCTCCCGGCTCTTCAGGATCTTCACCCGGTTCTTCACCGGATGTTCCGCCACTGATTTTTACAAGACTTACATTAGAAATCGTCACATCCGATGCCACGGTAGTGTCATCAATCTTTCCTAATGAAATCTGGAAATATGCCGTTCTGTCTGTTTCTCTCTCCGACATATCAATGTCCACTGTTACCGTTTTTTCTTCATCTGCTTTCAAATCTGCTGACGAGAAACCATACATGATTGCATTTTTTGCATCCATACTCTGTGCTCTGATTGTTCGGTCTTTCGAGGATACAATATCAAAAGTTGCCTTATATACTGCATTTTCCTCTAAAATTATATTTTCCTGCTTTAACTGAATACTGTAATCAAACTCTCCTAATGTATCAATTTCAAATAACACTTCGCCATCTTCCATTGTAGCAACACCCGTTGCTTTTGTCGGATCTTCAGAAACACCCGGATTTGACCAGTTCGCATCAAATACAGCATTCCATCCATTACCAAATCCTGCTGTCAATGTCGGATCTTTAAATAGGTTCTCACCTTCCGGAATTTCTTCCATTTCAGGCTCGTCAATCGGTGTCAACATAATCTCATCAATACAAATTCTATGCTTATCTGTAATTCTTACGCCACCTACAGAACCCATTGTAATATTAAATACTGATTCCAAATCTGTATCATACGTCATCTGGAAGTCTTTTGATACAGTTGTGTATTCATTTGTAATATCAATTACTTCCTGCACATAAGGTGTCCAATCGTCTTTTGTCTCTGTTCTGTTACCATCTCTTTGAATTGCATAAGATACTTTTCTGTCTAAGTCTGACTTAATCTTGAATGACAAGTTATACCATTGTTCTTCCTCTAAGTCTACTCCTGATTGTTTTAATTGTACCATCCAATCCTGAGCACCGGTATCACTAATTGATACATCAGCGGCGTTATCTTCTGACAAACTGTCCACTACCCAACTAACTTTTGAAGATATTGATGTGTCTGCAAATGTTTCATACCCTGCAAATCCAGCATTAAACGAACCATTCTTGATAAGTGCATATTCATCAATACGCACATTGTCAACATAATAAGTTCCTGCGCCCTCAAAAGTCATAACAAATGTATCATCTGTTACTTCGTCTACTGTCTCAAAGATTTCACTCCATGCACCATTTTCTACATCAAATTCTTCTTCGTCAAATGTCACAGTTAACGAACCATCTTCCGGTAGCTTCGCATCCATACTCATCAAATATTCCTGATTCACTCCAACCGGTACATCTTTTTGCGAAATTGTTACCGTTTCACCCTCAGCAACAACTACCTTTAACTTTCTGTTATCTGATAACGAAGTTACGCTTACATTCGCACCCTCTTCAACAATCCAATCACCTAACTTCTTGTTTCCTTCTTCAAACTTACCATTGTAGATGTAGTTACCGTCCGCACGAACGCTCTTTTTCGGATTGTAAACTGCATCTCTTGCAGCCTCATCCACTTTTCCGTCTTTCAACTTAAGTGATACATTATCAATTATTACAGTATCTGTAGAACCAAATGCACCCATATTGAATTCAACAGTACATTTTGCATCATCTGTATGAATCATTGTAAACTCATGTGTAAATGTCTGCTTCTTTGCAGTAATCGTGTCATCCTTTTGCAAATATGCATAATAACTTCTTTCAGGTGCTTTACTAGCAACTCTGATTGTTCTTCCATCCTCAGCGGTTGTATAAGCATCATAGCTTAACACATATGTCTGACCTGCAATTAAAGGAACATCATTTTGCATCAACTGAATCGAATAATCCACTGTACCTTCATTTGTTGTTGTAACAACTGCTGACTTACCCGCAATTGCACCATCAGCCGTAATTGCCGTAGTACCAACTCCATTATTCGCTGTCTTAAACTGCCATCCTTCAGCTTCTACTAAATCTTCCTGTGTCTCAAAGTCACCATTGATCAAGTAGTTACCATTTTCATCAGCATCACGAATAACAACTTCTTCCTCTGCAGGTTTTTCTACATTAGAGTCATCATATCCGCCTTCTCTTTGATATACTCTTACATAGTCAATTTCGTAAGGGTTAGCAACAAATGTTTCATTATCCGGATAGCCAACCCAGCTTCCGCCGACTGCTAAGTTCAAGATAATATAAAATGGCTGATCAAACGGTGCAGGATAAGAAATCGTTCCTCCACCTTCTGTTGTAGAATACCAGTTGTTTGCTTCATGGAATTTATTACCATCCACATACCATGTAATCTTGCCAGGTTCCCACTCACATGTGAATGTATGATACTGGCTTGAGAAACTTCCGTTTTTCAATTCCCAAGAACCTTGTTGTTCTTTGTGCGGATTACCGTAATGAATTGTACCCATTGCTTTCTTGGTATTCTGGCCCATTACTTCCATGATATCAATTTCACCACATCTTGGCCACTGACCATAGATATTTTCATCGTTTGCCATTAACCAGAATGCAGGTAGATATCCCATACCTTCCGGAACCTTTACCTTTGCCTCAAACATACCGTACGTATACGCTTTTTTGTTCTGTGTATTAACTCGACCTGATGTGTAAGAATATGTACCATCATCATTCTTTGTCTGAATTGGGGTAATTACAAGCTTGCCGTCCTCTACCTTGATGTTATCCTTTGAATCGACATAAGCCTGTAACTCCGCATTAACCCATGCAGGATCATGAATTTCAACATTCCAATCCTCTCGATTTAACTCCGTACCTTCAAACTCATCTGCCCAATCCAACTTATAGCCTTCATACGACAAATCCGTTCCCATAACTACTTCTTCATCCTTATTGCCCGGTTTTGTCGGTTCCTGTGTTGTTGAAGTCTGTGTCGTTGCCTCTTCTGTTGTAGAAGTCTGTGTTGTTGCTTCTTCTGTTGTAGCGTCTGCCACTTCTTTTTCCTTTACAGTAATACGACAAACCGCTTTCTTACCACTTCCGTCCGCTGCCTTTGCAGTAATCTTAGCCGTACCTGTTCCCACACAAGTAACAACACCTTTCTTATTTACCGTTGCAACGCTTTTCTTATCAGAAGAAAATGTTACCTTTTTTATTGTTGGTTTCTTTGGAGAAACAGTTGCCTTCAATGTAACACTGTCTCCAACATAAGCTTCTAACTTTTTCTTATCTAACGTCACCTTTTTAACCGGTGTTCCAACCTTCACCTTAACAGTTGCTTTTTTCTTACTATTTGCAACACTTTTTACAGTAATCTTAGCAGTACCTTTTTTCACCGCTTTGATTTTTCCGCTCTTACTTACAGTTGCTACTTTCTTGTTCGAAGATGAATATGTCACTTTCTTGCTTACTTTGCCCGAAACATTCACTTTCACCTTCAACTTGAATGATTTGCCCTTCTTAAGAACAATTGTGTCCGTATCTACATTCTTAATTGTTACGGACTTCACTTTTCCCTTTTTAGGTGCTGCCTGGGCAGTAATCGGTGTCATTGTCACTACCATAACCGCCGCCATCAAAAAAGCTGCTGTTTTTTTAAATCTTCTCATGTTTTTTCTCCTCTCTTTTTATTCCGATTTTTATTGTAATTCATTTATATCATAAGGCATCTTTCCCTTATATCAATTTCATTTCAATTTTATCGTTTTCATGACCATTTTGAGTTCTATCATTTTATTTTCCTTTTTATAAAAATCATGCTATAATACCGCTAATATATATTGGAGGAAAAATACGTATGAGTCTCGAAAAAGAACTGTTTTACAAGGAATTTGTACGACGTGAAAACGAAATATTACGAGCACCTTATAATCCGGAATTGGAATTTTTTACAGCAGTCAAGTCAGGAGACGTAACAAAGGTCAGAGAGCTTTGCCGGGAACGACTAATAGACAAAAAGGGATTAGGTATACTATCAGATGATTATCTTCAACATATCAAGTACCATTTTGTCATTACAACAGCCGTCACTGCGAGATACTGCATCGAAGGCGGTATGGAACTGTCAACTGCATATACATTAAGTGATTTCTACATCCAAAAAGCTGATCGATGTAAAAACGCAAAAGACATATCCGATTTGCACCCTATCATGTGCGAAGACTACGCCAAACGAATGAGGGCATTAAGAAAGAAAAAGATTTGTTCCAAACATGTAGCAGATTGCATCGACTATATCTATGATAACCTACACAAACGAATTACCATTGAAATGTTATCAGAACATGTACAGTTAAACGCATCCTACCTCTCCCGTCTTTTCAAAAAAGAAGTAGGCACCCCTGTTAGCACCTACATACAAAACAAAAAAATAGAGACCGCAAAGAATATGCTAATCTACTCAGAATATACTTTATCTGAAATTGCTTCTACTTTGGCCTTTCCAAGCCAAAGTTATTTTACCGAGATTTTCAAGAAACAAACCGGCGTTACACCTACAGAATACAAGAATCACTATTTCAGAAATACTTCTATGGGAAAGCGCTCATAAAAAGAAGAGAAAGCCATCAATCTGATAGCTTTCTCTTCTTTTTATATAGCTCCAAAAACTTGTCCAATCTTCTCACGAATCACCAAATCCGCACGCACACTTTTGGCGGTGTCATCCATATTAATTACAACAAGATGACGACCTCTAAAATAGTCAATAAATCCTGCCGCCGGATATACCGCAAGCGATGTTCCGCCGATAATCAAAACATCCGCTTTCGAAATATAAGACTTGGTCTTTTGCATTGTCTCATAATCCAAACCTTCTTCATACAAAACAACATCCGGTTTCACGATACCTCCGCAATCGCATAACGGTGTACATTTCGCTTCAACAACATATTCTACCGGATAAAACTTTCCGCATTTTTCACAGTAATTACGATGTACACTTCCATGTAACTCTAAAACTTCCTTGCTACCCGCCGCTTGATGCAATCCATCAATATTCTGCGTAACAATCGCTTTCACCTTGCCCTGTGCTTCAAGCTGCGCTAATTTCATATGGGCTGTATTCGGCTTTGCATCCAACGCAATCATTTTTTTCTTATAGAAAGAAAAGAACTCATCTGTATGACTTCTGTAAAAGCTATGACTCACCATAACCTCCGGCGGATATTGATACGTCTGATGATATAAGCCATCTACACTTCTAAAATCCGGGATACCACTTTCCGTAGAAACACCCGCACCGCCAAAAAAGACAATGTTATCACTCTCATCAATTATCTTTGCAAGAAGTTCTATCTTCTCTTTAGAATCTTCATGTAGCATACTAACACCCCTTTACTTCACAAAAGACCGCTTCTAACGCCTCTTCTTCATCTTCACCTTCGCAGATAATTTCTATTGTATCACCTTGACCAATTCTTGCCGCCAATAAACCCAAAACGCTTTTTGCATTTGCCGTATGGTCACCTTTTCTTATCAAAATCTTACTTTTGTAATGTAATGACACTTCAGAAATTCTCCCTGCCGGTCGCAGATGCACGCCGGAAACTTCTTTAACAGTTATCGTTCGTGAAACCATAACCTTCCTCCTTGACTGCTATCGACGAATCTCTACTTCCAACTTGATTTCATCTAACACTTCTACCCCATTCAGATCACGGAACTTCACAGTAAATGTATAAACTCCCGGACTATATCCTGTTACATCAATACTCGGAAGCAAATCAGTAATATCAACTGTTTCTACATCCTTATTCAGTCCCTTAATCATAATATCCTCATTGATTGGAGTCTTGATTAGATATGTGTACTCACCATGCTTACCTACAATATTGATATCTTTCACTCCAATATGCAATTGCTTCTCTTCCACCTTCTCAATTGCAATCTTTACCATTATTTCAGGATTATTTCCAACCAATGTCACGCCTTCCGGTAGATATTCTGCAATATTAATGGCTTCTTCAATATCCATATAACAATTGGTAACATCAATATCTTCAATGAGTAATTCATCTATCTTCGATAAAGCTGCCGGTATTCCAACCACTTCAACAGAAGTTGGTTGATAATCAATGCTTGAAATAGCATATCCCTCTCGAACTTGTCCTTGTTCTGAAATCTTAACCGGTATCTCTTTCGTCTTCAAAACCTCGATAGAAACATCCACCATCTTCACATCATATTCTACTTTTTCAGAATCGATTATTTCACCATTACCATCAATAAAAACCGGAGGTGCTACTGCCGTAAGATTATGACTTGCCCCTTTTACATCTACCGTTACAACAACCTCATGAATATTCTTTACAACACTCTCGGCACCTTCCACAGTTATCAAATTCGGCGTCGCAGTTTTACTACAGATAGCATACCCTTCCGCAACCTCAGAAGTAGTAGCAACAGTAATTGGAAATTGTGTCTGCAATTTATCTTCCACTGCAACCACAACTGCATTATCTGTATGTGTAATCAGTAATTCCTTGCCAATATGACTACTAACAGGTGATACTTTCACCGCCACTGCATTCGTAACCGACATTTTTGACAAGTCTGCAACAGCCTTGAAATCATCATTTGACAAATGTTCAACGATGCTACGTCTGCCCTTCACCACAACATCAACCGTTGTTCCCTTTGGCACTTCATACACTTTATTCTTTTCAGTAATCGCAGATCCGTTAATGAATTCGATTTCTATTCCGGAAATCTGCTTTGTTATCTTGTAATCATCTACATTTGCAACAACAATCCAAATAATTATTGCAATCAAGAGAGATCCTATTTTCATTCCAAGATTTTCAAGAACGTGTTTTTTCATGCTTACCAAAACCTTTCCACCACTTTACCTTCGTGGCACCTGCTGCTTCTTTTCTAAGTTCCTGTAACTTGTCCAAAAACTTCTCTTTGGATACATTTCTAACAATCACACCGTTATGAGCCAAAGAAACCGCACCCGTTTCTTCTGATACAATAACAGTGATACTATCTGAAACCTCACTAATTCCGATTGCTGCACGATGTCTTGTTCCTAACGCCTTACTGATATCCATGTTATCTGATAACGGAAGATAACATGTCGCACTGGCAATTCGGTTATCTCTAATCAATACTGCTCCGTCATGTAACGGCGTATTATGTTCAAAAATGTTCACCAAAAGCTGACTACTTACCTCTGCATCAATTGTAATTCCTGTTCTTTCATACTCACCAAGTCTGACATCCTGTTCAATGACAATCAATGCACCCGTCTTTTCTTCCGACATCGCATACGCTGCCTTGGTAATCTCATTGAGCACTTTCCGATCTAACTTATTAGAATTATCAGAATCATCCATATTCAACAGTGAAGAGAGCAAATTACTTCTACCTAATTGCTCTAACACTCTTCTAAATTCCGGCTGAAAAATAATAATTACAGCAATAATTCCTACATTAATTGTATTTTCCAAAATCCATAGAATCGTATCCAACCGAAATGCTAACGCGAATATCGCAAACACCAACACTACAGCAATTCCTTTTATCAGACTCCATGCTCTAGTCTTCTTAAACCAACGCATGATATGATATACCAAAATTGCAATGATAATAATTTCAATCACATCTGTAGTTGTCACGTTCGGAATATAGAACCAATCAAAATAGGTTCTTAGATAATTTAATACCTTCTCCAACATTCAATCACTCCATCTAATTATGTGTTTTTGAGTTAATATGTTTTACACTTTTATTCACTTCCGAAACAGTCATTTTCGGAACTGCTTTCACATAGTAATAATATTCATCATCTTCAAACTGAAGGTGTTCTGTTTGCTGATAATCAACAATCCCTTTACAAAACTGCACTATAACCGCCAGCAATACACCAACAAGACTTCCTCCGAGCACAGACGAAAGTTCAACATCCACAACCATTGTTACACTTCCGACCAAGAACAGAACAACATTCAAAATTCCGCCAACAACCATTGCAACAATCCATGAATGTGCAAATGACAAGCGATAAATCACATAAGTTATCGTTATCACACAAGCAAATACAACAAACATTAGCAACATAATTTTATTATCTACAAACAAATCAATTATATACTGATATCCCTGTACTGCCTCTTCTTCATCCGTAACTGTTGACAACATATTCGAAACATCCATAAGTCCGGTCTGAAAACTATATAAAATAATACCGAAAATAGCCGGAACAATTGCTGTCGGTCCAACCAAAACACCCAGCAAAATCGGAATCGCATAGATAATCTCCATGCTATAGCAAACAGGAATAATCAATGCAATAATTCCTGTCTTTGGTGCAAATCGCATATAGGCACAGTAAAAAATCAAAACCAATGCAAGGGCCAGAATTCCAACATCAATTGATACCTTGACAGAATGCAAAACAAAAAATACATATCCGATACCTGCAATGAATTCAATCGGTAAAAATGCGCATACAAATGCAATCCCAAGCAAAATAACAGTATTATCAAGTGCACTAAAATAGCCCATCCGACTATTCAACAAAAGAAACATGCAAAATGCAAACAATCCTTTTGCAATTGGAGTCAATACATAATCAAAACGACCCAAAAATGATTTTATCGCATCTCTAAAAGTCAATAAAGTCGTCATTAATTACCACCCCTTTCATTGCTTTGTACATTTCTTTCTGACTTTCTTCCTGTAACTTTTTCAAATTATGATTATATTCAATAATGTGCTTTCTTGCTTTTTCATAGCGGATGCTATATACGATACGGGCCGCAAGCCACATAACAAAAATCCACACGGCATAGATTAATGCAACACCCATACCAAAACTCTTATAATCAATCTTAAACACATTCATCAGAATATAATCCATCTTGTATGTAATAATCATCGCTGCAACTAATGCAAATGCAACCGTAGCCGCAACAACTGTTTTCAAGCAATTCATCCTGACATAATCACTCTTATAATATCCACTCATTGGAATCTCGGTCTTCCCATTATGCTTTTCGTATATCGCCAACTTTGTCATCAGCTTCACATTTTCTTCACGAACCATAAGAAGGCTCCTTTCGCTATTATACATCGCTCCAAATGTTTCTCCTCGTCGAGACACAATAGATAAATTGATTATAACATATTATGTATGGTTTTACCAACCTTTTGCAAAACAAAAAACACTTTTTATATTACACTCTAATCGTTATCCAAATCGTAGAAGCAGCTACACGCCGCTCTAAGCTTCTTGGATGTATTTCTATTCCCCAAAACAACTACTTTCTTCCCCGATTCACGCGCTTTCCTTACAATAGAAACAAAATCATGATCCGATGTGGCAATTACTATAATATCAAGATTTTTATCAGCGTACACAAATACAGCGGAACAAGTTATCCTTGCTCCGCTGTATTTTAATTAATCGTTAATTCTTCTTAAATTTTGCCTTCTTATTCACACCACGTTTGATAAGCATAGACTTGTACGCCTTGAATTTTTTCTTAGGTACTTTCACAGTCATACTCTTTGGTGTCTTTGTAAATGCTTTACTTCCAATCTTCTTTGTAGTTAATTTCGAAGATTTGATTGTAAGCGTCTTTATTTTACTACATCCATAGAATGCCTTAGAACCAATCTTTGTAACACTCTTTCCAATGGTGATTGTCTTCAATGCCTTACATCCATAAAATGCGTTCTTACCAATCGTCTTAACTCCGGTTCCCATCTTAACGGTTGTAAGCTTCTTGAAGTTCTTAAATGCATTTGCCGGAATACTTGTTACACCGTTTCCAATAATCAACGTCTTTAAGTTGCTGCATCCCTTAA
>SVEJ01000043.1 GCA_015057435.1 Lachnospiraceae bacterium | reverse complement strand
TACAGAGACGAAAAATCTGACAGTCAGGGAATGGATATGTCCTGTCTGTGGAGCGAAGCACGATAGAGATATCAATGCGGCGAAGAATATACTGGAAGAAGGATTAAGACAAATAGCATAAAAAATAGCAATATAGGGCAGGGACTGCCCGAATTAACGCCTGTGGAGATAGTAGGTTACGAGGTCTGGGAAGCAGGAAGCCCATTGGCTTTAGACAATGGGTAGTTCACAATAATCAGCAGATGTTTGCCTGTCTGATAAAATGAAAAAGAGGTGATAACGTGAAATCGCAAACGCAAATTGGAAAGCAAAGTATTCGATTTGTCAAACCGGTATTTATCATGAGTTCGGCATGTGTGGTCGGACCAAAAGAAGGAGAGGGACCTTTGAAAGATACATTTGATGAAATTGTAGAAGATGCGACTTTTGGAAAGGACACATGGGAAGAGGGAGAAAGTGAAATGATGAAACAAACGGTTTCATTGGCAATTAAAAAGGCAAAGCTAAAAGAAGAAGATATCAGATATCTATTTGCAGGAGATTTGTTGGGACAATTAATTGCGACAACATTTGGACTGATGGATTTTAATATTCCGCTGTTTGGTCTATATGGTGCTTGTTCGACAATCGGAGAAGCATTATCTCTAGGTGCAATGACGGTTCAGGCAGGATATGCGGATTATGTGGTTGCGGCCGCATCCAGTCATTTTGCCAGTGCTGAAAAACAGTTCCGTTTTCCGTTGGAATATGGGAATCAGCGCCCGATGTCGTCGACTTGGACTGTGACCGGAAGTGGTGCATTTGTTTTATCTGAGAAAGAGGGATATGCAATGATTACAGGAATCACAACCGGAAAAGTCGTGGATTATGGTGTGAAGGATTCTTCTAATATGGGAGCTTGTATGGCTCCGGCTGCAGCTGATGTGATATGCCAACATTTTCAGGATTTTCAGGTTGCCCCGGATGATTATGACAAGATTGTAACAGGCGATTTGGGAATCGTAGGAAAAGAAATATTAGCGACACTTATGTCAGAACACGGATATGACATATCAGCAGTCCACATGGATTGCGGAATAGAAATATTTGATAATCCGAATCAGGATACGCATGCCGGTGGGTCGGGATGTGGATGTTCGTCGGTAACACTTGCGGGTGCGTTAATGAATGATCTAAAACAGGGGAAGCTAAAAAAGATACTATTCGTTCCGACAGGTGCACTCTTGTCGACAGTGAGTTACAATGAAGGGCAATCTATTCCCGGAATTGCGCATGCAGTTGTTATAGAGTCAAAATTGTAAAAAGAAAGGGGAAAAAATAAAGATGGATTTTGTGAAGGCATTTGTAGTTGGGGGGATTATCTGTGTTTTGGCACAGATTTTAATGGAAAAAACAAAATTGATGCCGGGAAGAATTATGGTAATTCTGGTTTGTAGCGGAGCGATATTAGGTGCATTGCAGTTGTATGAACCATTGTTGGAATTTGCGGGAAGTGGCGCATCTGTTCCTTTAACCGGATTTGGATATAATCTTTGGAAGGGTATGAAAGAAGCAATAGATGAAGATGGTTTGCTTGGTTTGTTTCGAGGAGGATTTCAAGCGGCTGCAGTCGGTAGTTCTGCTGCACTTATTTTTTCGTATATTGCATCGTTATTATTTCAACCTAAGATGATCAAATAATAAAACCGCCTTACAATTGTAAGGCGGTTTTTTAGTAAAAAATTAATGATGAAATTTGATTCCAAAGAGACCTCGGATTGTTGATGTGAAATGTGAGAAGAATGTGTTCAGTGTATTGTTTCGATAAGCACCATCTTCATGCACATCCTCTTCAGGAGGGTCCTCGGTTGGGGTATTCGGGACGAATGTAGCTACAATGCTGTGGTTTGAGTCCACGCCACCAAATGTATAGCTTGAAATGGCACCTTGGGCAACACCATCAATTGTAACATTGGAAAGTACATATCCTTCACTTGGGATGAAGTGATATGTGATTGTGGTGTGTGCCTGTACTTTTGTAGGGCCCTCGATTTTCCCTTTGCCCTCTACGGTTGTAGATATGGTATATGTTTCACTGGAAGAATTTTTGTTTTTATCCTTATCTTTTTTCTTTTTGTATTCTTTTGTGTGAACCGGACAATCTTTTGTGCTATAGTCCGCAGGTAGTGAAAAGTCAGCATCTTCATCGTCTAAGATGATTGTTCCGTCGTCCTCGACTCTGTAATGGTAAGTTGTTGTTTCCGGACAATATTTAGTTGCTTTGTAATGTGTTTCGTCACAAAGTTTGACTGTCAGGTGGACAGTACAAGTATCCTTTGGAACTGTGCTTTCTGTAAAATATTCGGTAATAGTAGATTTGCATTTACCTTCTACAGGCAGGGCACCGGATGTGGCACATACCGTTTCAGTAACAATTCCTCCCGGTTTTTTGAACTTGGCGGAAGTGTCTAATTCTTTTACCGATACAATCTCGTCCATAATTTTACGCCACATAATCTTGTGGTAATTGCTGTTTGAAAAATCAGTATTGGAGTCATATCCCATCCATACACTGGCTGTATAAAATGGAGTAGAACCACAGAACCAGTAATCATAGTTGCTGGAAGTAGTACCTGTTTTTCCTGCAACTACCATACCACTGGAAAGTCTGGCTGCAGTACCCGTACCGGATGTAACAACATCTTGCATGGCATCATTGATTAACCAAGCAGTGGTTTCTTTCATTACATGTTTCTCATCCGGTGTATTATCGATTAACACATTGCCGTCGTGGTCTAATACTTTGCTATAAAAAGTTGGTTTGACGAAAACGCCACCGTTGGCAATTGCACCATAAGCTCCTGTAAGTTCTAAGTTGGTAACACCATCTGTCAGACCACCAAGACACATAGACTCGACAATATCATTTTCGACAGAACCATTAACAGAAGTTTCTCCGTTTTTGAGTGTCGTAATTCCCATATTTACAAGATAATCGTAACCGGTTTGCGGTGTGACATCCTGAAAACATTTTACGGTTATGATGTTGAGTGAATCGCGAATGGCACTTCTTATTGTTTGTTCACCGCGGTATCCGCCATACCAGTTTTTGACCGGAGTACCATTGCTGTAATTCATAGGCTCATCTTTGTAGCAGGTAGCTAAAGACATTCCTGCAGTATCAAGTGCAGGAACAAATGTGGAAAGGACTTTAAAGGTTGAACCTGGTTGGCGCTTTGAATCCATTGCACGATTGAGTGTAAGGTTACCTATTTTTTCTCCGCGACCGCCACAGATTGCTTTGACATGTCCTGTTGCATGATCTATCACAACGAATGAAGCTTGAGGCTGGATTGTTGTGGAGAATGACTCAGCAATCTCTTTGTATCCTGTTTTTTCGATAAGGACTGCTTTGTATTCATCTGCAGCAGCTCTTGCTGTATCTTCACTTGAATAGATTAAGTTATATTTTGGATTGCCTGTTTTTTCAATATAGTATTGCAACAGGTGACCACTTGAATAATTGTGCAATTCCTCGGTCTTTGTATCCTGTAGAGTTAATGCATAATTAAGCGCTACACTTGTTCCGGCAGGATAATTAGAAGCATCATTAATCTGTGCATCGCAAATGGATTGGATTTCGGCATCCTGGTTGATGTAAATACTTAAACCGCCTGAATAGATTGTGTTGTACGCTTGTGTCTCTGTGTACTCGAGTTCATTTACTAATTGTGCAGTTAAGGAATTGATAACCGCATCTATATAATATGAATTATATGTTTTTGTTTCTTCTTCTTCCTTTGTATTGTTAGAAATACGGGCATATACATCATCTGCTATAGCAATGTCATATTCTTGCTGTGTGATGAGCTCTTGTTCTAACATTTTTTGTAATACGGTGTTCTTTCTAGTCTGATTGTTCTTTGGATACAAAAGTGGATCGAATTCAGTTGGGCTTTGTGTAATGGCTGCAATTACGGCACATTCGGATAATGTTAAGTCCATTAGGTTTTCTTTTCCGAAGTAGATTTCGGATGCAGTTTGCACACCATTCGCACCTTGTCCTAAGTAAATTGCATTCATGTACAATTCAAGAATATCCTTTTTTTCGATTTGCTTTTCTAATTCGATTGCCAGATATTGTTCTTGAATTTTACGTTTTAATGAATCCATAAATGTTGATTCGTTGAGTCCGACATTGAATATCTGGTTTTTAATTAACTGCTGTGTAATGGTAGAAGCACCTTCTGAAAAATGTCCGTTCTTAATACCCACAAAAAAGGCACGCAAGATACCTTTTGCGTCAATACCATTATGTTGCCAAAAACGTTCATCTTCAATTGCGACAAAGGCGTTTGTGAGGTTTTCCGGTATGTTTTCGTATTCTACATAAATACGGTTTGAATTGGCTGTTGATAAAGTTGTAAGCTCTTCTCCATTTTGATTGTAGATAGTAGTTTGGAAACCTTCTAATTGCACACTTTGTTCGATTTCTGCAATGTCCGGTGCAGTGCTGATGATTGCGTTAAACATTCCGATGCCGGCGCCTGCAACGCAGAGAATGCATAGGATGAATAAAACAATAAAAGCCTTGTATAACCAATAAGATACTTTTTTCTTGTTTTTGGTATGCTTAGAAACCAATTGTTTTTGTTTTTTGTTTGTACTGTGTCTTGAATAGTTCATATATACCCTCCTGAAAAATGATTCAGATGTTTCTCTTTGATACAATAACCTATAGTATATCAAATATGGTCAAAAAAAGCTATCTTTATTCATTTTCTATAGTGTGACGACAGAATCTTGTTTTATTTCTTATTTTAAAGTGATATAATCACCTTGGTTGTTTGTGTAGAAAGGTGGTAAGTATGCAAAAAGAGTATGCTACGGTCATAGAACCGGGTGTGGGAGAAATAATAGAAAAAAAGT
Organism: Lachnospiraceae bacterium; assembly: GCA_015057435.1. Lineage (GTDB taxonomy): Bacteria > Bacillota > Clostridia > Lachnospirales > Lachnospiraceae > CAG-590. The sequence goes on along the minus strand of SVEJ01000043.1, from coordinate 16,523 downwards.
CAAGATTCATCGGATATATCAGACATGTTGAATCAGAAGAAGAGGCTAATGCATTTGTGTTAGAAATTAAGAAGAAGCATTATGATGCACGTCATAATTGTTATGCCTACTGCGTCGGCGAAGAACAGGAGATACTACGTTTTAGTGATGACGGAGAACCAAGTGGTACCGCCGGAAAACCAATTCTTGAAGTGATTACAGGTGAAGGTTTGAAAAATGTATGTGTGATTGTGACCCGATATTTTGGAGGGACGCTTCTTGGAACAGGTGGATTAGTGCGTGCTTATACAGAGGCGGCAAAAGCTTGTATTGCAGCTACCGATGTTGTCTGCAAAAGAAAGGTGATTCCATTACAAATTACAACCAATTACACAGATTTAGGAAAGATACAATATATATTAGCAAATGAAAAGATTGATGTTCGAGATTGCGTCTATGGAGAAAATGTTGACTTATATGTTGAGGTTTTTATAGATATCATAGACAAACTTGAAAAAATGTTGGTGGAAGCGACGGCGGCAAGAGTTGAATTGAATAAATGTGATGCGATATATTCGTTGTGCAGGAGAGAAGAGATATGAAGATAAAATGTATCAGATGTTTTGTGTTTCTTAGTTGTTTGCTGAGTTTGTGCGGTTGCAATAAGATATTTCAAAATGAAGTGAAAAATGAGAATGAATATGTAATAGATTTGGATATAACAGAAAATGGCTTAGAAGATGAAAAGGTAGATACTGATTTGTCGAAGGGCGATCTCTATATGATGTTTGAAGAATTGAATAATGAAGAAGTTCAGGAATTCTTTTATGATGATTACAATAAGGATGGCAGACATGAAGCATTTGTGGTGACAAAAGAGCAGAATATATATAAGTTGTGGTATATATCGCCAAGTGATTGTCAACTTGTATCGCAAGATTTGCAATATGTGGATGATCAAAAATCAGAAGTTTTAGAGTATGAAACCAAAAATTATCTTTTATTGCATCATTACAAAGACCAATATGTGAATACGTTGGTGTATAGTGTGAATAATGAGAATGAAGTGATTGAGGCAAGAATATCAGATAAAGGATATGTCAGACATAATACCAAGGGTGAGGTTTTCCTTGACATTTATGATGACATAAATGATAAAAACAAGGAGAAAAAACATAGTTTTAACACATATTATATGTATTATGTCTATGAAGAAGGCTTCAGGGAATATGGAGCGATACCGATTAGTGAAGAGCAGTTTTTATGTTTTGAAGGTGCACAGCAGATATTAGATGATGTGTACAAGAAATATGAGAATACACAATTAGACATTACATATTTGTATCGTGCCAATCAATACATCAATATGAATATTACAATTTATCTTGATAATCGTATAGAGTATCGAAATGTATTACTGAAGTATGACGATACGAGTGTTTTTTATGTGAATGATGAATATGGAAAAGGTAGAATAGAAGTTGCTTATTTATTAAATGTTGCAACATTTCCGACAACATTTAAACAACCGCAGGCGGTGGAAAGGTAATAAAAGGAGAATAGTATGATTTCAAAGTTTAGTGTAAAAAAGGCGTATACAGTTGTTGTAGGTATTATTTTGATTCTGATATTAGGAATCGTTGCTTATACTAAGATGACGGTTGATTTGTTGCCAAAGATGGAATTGCCATATGCTATCGTAATGACAACATATCCCGGAGCAAGTCCGGAGGCGGTAGAAGCAGGTGTGACAAAACCGGTTGAACAAGCGGTTGCATCTATTGATAACATAGAGAATATTCAATCAGTTTCGTCAGAAAATGTGTCTATGGTAATCATTGAATTTGGTGCGGATGCGAATATGGATGCCGCAACGATTGATATGCGTGAAAGCTTAGATCAGGTTAGCAGCTATTTTGATGAAACAGTTGGTAATCCGATTATTATGAAACTAAACCCTAATATGTTGCCGGTCATGATTTCTGCTGTTGATATGGAAGGTGCGGATAGTATTGAACTGAGCGAATATGTGGAGGAAGAATTAGCACCATCCTTAGAAGGTGTAAATGGTGTTGCCTCCGTTACAACAATGGGTGTTGTTGAAGAGTCTGTACAGGTTGTTATTAGAAAAGAAAAAGTAGATGCGGTTAATGAGAAGGTAAAAAAAGCATTAGATGACAAGTTTCAAGAAGCAGAGGATGCGATTCGTGATGGTGAAACACAGATTGCTTCAGGTAAAAGTCAGGTTGCAAGCGGACAAAAACAGGCAAATGAAGAGTTTGCAAAAGCTGAGGTAAAGATTAACGATGCTAAGTATCAAATGCTGAAATCGGAAGAAGAAATTAAAAAAGCACTAGCGGAATTAGATACGCAGCAAAAATCTTTAGAAGAGCAAAAGAAACAATTAGAAAAGGCGATAACATCATTAAAAGAACTAATGACTACTTATCAGGGATTACAGGCTCAAAAAGCACAATTGGAAGCAGCTTTAGCGGTTGATCCACAAAATGCGGCTTTGCAGGCACAGTTGCAGGCAATTGAAGCTGCAATGGCTCAGATGGAAGCTGGGTTAGCTCAGCAAAAAGATGAACAAGGGAATGCGTTAACGTTTTCTACATTGCCAACATATATTACTTCGTTGGAGACCGGACTTACTCAGATTAAAACGGGTTTGAAAACAATTAAGAAAACGAAAAAAACATTGAATTCTAATTTGAAGAAGATTAATTCGGGTAAAGAAACAATCGATGACTCATACGTTGACTTGAAAACGAAACAAGCAGAAACGCAAAGTACGTTAACAGAGACAAAAGTGCAGCTGGAACAAGGTGAGAAAGAATTAGAAGAACAAAAAGAAGTTTTTGAAGATTCTAAGGATGCGGCATATGACGGAGCTGATATGGAAGCGATTATCACGACGGATATGATTAGCGGAATTTTAACAGCTCAGAATTTTGAATTTCCGGCCGGTTATATTACGGAAGATGATGTGGATTATTTGATTCGTGTTGGTGAGAAATTCGATGATGTGGAAAGTTTGAATGACTTCATTTTATTAGATTTAGGAATGGATGATGTAGATCCGATTAAACTTTCTGATGTGGCTGATGTTTTTGTACAGAATAATGCGGATACAATCTATACAAGACGTAACAAAAATCCGGGTATTATCTTATCTATTGCAAAGCAGAATGAATATTCTACAAAAGAAGTTTCCGACAATTTAAAAAAGGAATTTGAAAAGATTAAAGAACAAGATGAGAAGATTATGTTCACAACATTGATGGATCAAGGTATGTACATTGATCTTGTTGCAGGCTCTGTATTGGAAAATTTGTTGATTGGTGCAGTCTTAGCGGTTCTTATTCTGATGTTATTCTTAAAGGATATTAGGCCAACTGCAATTGTGGCATTATCTATTCCAGTATCTGTTGTTTTTGCTATTGTACTTATGTACTTTAGTAATGTTACACTGAATGTTATTTCGTTATCCGGATTGGCACTTGGTGTTGGTATGCTTGTTGATAATTCTATCGTAGTAATAGAGAATATATATCGATTAAGGAATGAGGGATACTCGGTTAAAAATGCTGCAATTAAGGGTGCAGGACAGATGATTGGTGCAATTACAGCGTCTACGCTTACAACGGTTTGTGTTTTCTTGCCGATTGTATTTATGGAAGGTGTAACAAAACAGATTTTTAAGGATATGGGTCTTACTATCGCATATTCACTATTTGCAAGTTTAGTGATTGCGGTTACATTTGTTCCGATGGTTGCATCGAAAACATTTGGAAAAATTGCAGAGAAGGATAATCGGTTCATACGAAAGATTAGTGAAAAGTATGCAGATATGCTTCCGTCCGTTTTAAAACATAAAAAGTTGGTGTGTGGCATCGCATTACTTTTGTTTGTTGCTTCTACTGTATTGGCATTGTCAAAAGGTTTTTCGTTTATGCCGGAGATGGATTCACCACAGATGTCAATGATGCTTACAATGCCGGAGGATACAAAAACATTAGAAGAAACAGCTGCAATGTCGGACGAATTGATTGATAGAGTGTTGACGATTGACGATATCAAGACTGTTGGAGCTATTGTCGGTGGTGATTCTATGTCGATGTTAGGATTAGGCGGCGGAGATTCATTTACTACGGTTAGCTATTACATTGAATGTAAAGAAGACAAGGAACATTCGAATGAAGAAATTGCTGATATGATTATGGAAAAAACGAAAGATTTAGAGGCGGAAGTTTCTGTAACACCTTCAAGTATGGATATGAGTGCGTTAATGACAGCCGGTATCTCATTGCAAGTGAAGGGTAAAGAGATAGAAAAGCTGCAAGAATTATCAGCAGATATCGCAAAGCAACTTGAAAGTGTGGAAGGGTTAGAAGAAATATCCAATGGTTTAGAAGAAGCTACCCCGGAATATCGCATTGTTGTAGATAAGGAAAAAGCGTCAGAATATGGATTGACAGTTGCACAAGTATATCAAAAAATTCAAAAAACGCTTGCCGAGAGTACATCGTCTACAACGTTGTCGACAGATAAAAAGGATTATCCGGTTTACGTAAAGGATGAAGAGAGAGAAAAATATACGTTGCGTGATGTGGAACGATTAGAGATTGAAGGAACGCAGGGAGAAGAGAAGAAGATGATTAAGGTGAATCAGATTGCCGATGTACAAGAATCACAGTCTCTATCTTCAATCGGAAGAATGAATCAGACACGTTTTATCACGGTGACGGCTACAGTTAAAGAGGGATACATTACAACAAATGTTTCTAATGAAGTTGAAACACTGTTAGATGATTATCAATTGCCGGAAGGTTACAGTATTGAATTTAACGGTGAGAATGAGACGGTTATGGAAGCGATGGGGCAGGTTATGCTTATGATGCTTCTTGCAGTTGCGTTTATGTATTTGATTATGGTTGCACAGTTCCAATCACTTAAGAATCCGTTTATCATTATGTTTACATTACCACTTGCATTTACCGGTGGATTTGCCGCCCTTTTATTAGCAGGTAAGGATGTTAGTGTTATAGCAATGATTGGTATGGTCATGTTGGCCGGTATTATTGTAAATAATGGTATTGTATTTGTGGATTCTGTGAATCAGTTGATGGACGAGGGCGTGTCTATGAGATACGCTATTGTTAAGACAGGAAGTAATCGTTTGCGACCAATTGTAATGACAGCATTGACAACTATCTTAGGTCTTGTTCCGATGGCGCTTGGTCTTGGTATGGGAGCTGATATGGTACAACCGATGGCATTGGTTGTAATTGGTGGTTTGATATATGGTACAATTCTTACCTTGATTGTGGTACCGTGTATTTATGAATTGTTTAATAATAAAAAAGTCGCGAAAATGGATGAAGATGCAGAAAGAGAAATATTGGAAGAACAAATGTTAGACTAGCATATTTAGTCAGCATGTGTTACAATTAACGATTGTATTGATGCATTTAATAAGTAGAAAGAAGCATAAAATTTACAAAAAGTACTTAGGAAAAAGGGGTATCCGCAATGAGAATAGGTTTGGACGTAGGTTCTACGACTTTAAAATGTGTTGTATTAGATGATAACGAACAGGTTGTTTATAAGGATTATCAGAGACACTTTTCTCAAATTACAAGTAAAACTGTTGGAATGTTACAAGATATTATCGCACAATTTCCTGATGAAGAGACAATGAGTCTTTGTATATCCGGTTCTGCAGGTATGGGTATTGCAGAGTCGCTTGGTATTTCATTTGAGCAGGAAGTGTATGCAACACGAGTAGCTGTGAATAAAATGATTCCGGGTACAGATGTCGTAATAGAATTAGGTGGAGAAGATGCCAAAATTCTCTTCTTGACAGACGGATTGGAAGTAAGAATGAATGGTTCTTGTGCCGGTGGTACAGGTGCATTTATTGACCAGATGGCTACATTGTTGAACATGGAAGCCGGTGCAATGAATGATGCGGCTAAGCAGTATGAAAAGATTTATACGATTGCAAGCCGTTGTGGTGTATTTGCCAAGTCTGATATTCAACCGTTGTTGAACCAGGGGGCGCAAAAGAATGATATTGCTGCAAGTATTTTTTATGCCGTGGTGAATCAGACGATTGCCGGTTTGGCACAAGGAAGAGAAATTGAGGGAAAAGTAGTTTATCTCGGTGGTCCGCTTACGTTCTTGTCAGAATTAAGAAGAGCTTTTGATGAAACCTTACACTTGGAAGGAATTGCACCGGAGAATTCACTTTATTACGTAGCAATGGGTGCAGCATTGAAAAAAGACAGTCATGCGTTCAAACTTACTGAATTGATTGATAAGATAGACGGTTATACAGCTACAGGTGGGTATGCTAGTTGTAACCCGCTGTTTACATCAGAAGAGGAATATGATGCATTTGTGGCTCGTCATAAGAAGAACTCTGATCACATCAAGAATGTGGACACAATAGATGGTGAGGCCTTTTTGGGTATTGATGCAGGTTCGACAACTGTGAAGGCGGTTGTGATCGATAAAAATGCGAATATATTATGTTCTGAATATTTACCAAATGGGGGTAATCCGGTTCCGATTATCAAAAACTTTTTGGAAAAATTATATGAACAATATCCGAATATTAAAATTCAGGCATCTGCCGTGACAGGATATGGCGAAGAGATGATTATGAATGCATTTGGCGTGGATTTTGGTATTGTTGAAACAGTAGCACATTTTACTGCAGCTAAGAAATTCCAGCCGAATGTAGATTTTATTATCGATATTGGCGGACAGGATATCAAGTGTTTCCAGATTCGAAATGATGCGATTGATAATATATTCTTGAACGAGGCTTGTTCTTCAGGTTGTGGTTCGTTCTTGCAGACGTTTGCAGGCGCGTTAGGGTACGGAATTGCAGATTTTGCAAATCTTGGATTATATGCAGATAAACCGGTTGATCTTGGTTCACGTTGTACAGTTTTTATGAACTCATCAGTTAAACAGGCACAAAAGGACGGTGCGACAATCGAGAATATTTCGGCAGGTTTATCTATTTCTGTGGTGAAAAATGCTCTATATAAAGTAATTCGTGCAGCATCAGCAAAACAGTTGGGAGAACATATTGTAGTACAGGGTGGTACCTTCCTCAATAATGCGGTGTTGCGTGCGTTTGAGCAAGAGATAGGACATGACGTTGTAAGACCTGAAATGGCAGGTATTATGGGAGCGTACGGTGCAGCATTATATGCGCAGGAAAATAGTAATGGAACCAGTACGATTGTTGATTGCGAATCCTTAAAATCATTTACACATCAAGTGACAATGACCACATGTAAAGGATGTAGTAATCATTGTAAGCTTACGATCAACTCGTTTGCGAACGGAAGAAAATTTATTAGTGGTAATCGTTGTGATAAGCCGACTTCTAAGAAGGCGGAAGGTGAACAATATGACTTGTATGAATATAAGTTGCAATTATTAGATGAATATAGAAAGTCTGCCATTCCGACAGAAAAAGCAAAGGGAACAATAGGAATTCCGATGGGACTTAACATGTATGAACTTTTACCGTTTTGGTATACGTTATTTACACGTTTGGGATTCAATGTTGTGACTTCTCCGAATTCATCAAGAAGTTTGTATCTGAGTGGTCAGCATACAATTCCGTCGGATACGGTATGCTTCCCTGCAAAGTTATTACATGGACATATTGAGTCTCTTTTGAATGAAAACGTGGATGCGATATTCTATCCTTGTCTTAGCTATAACTTTAATGAAGGATTAGGTGACAACCATTATAATTGTCCGGTTGTTGCATACTATCCTGAAGTGTTAGAGGCTAATGTAAAAGCACTTAAGAATGTGAAGTATATATATGAGTATCTGGGAATTCACAGACGTAAAGATTTTACAAAGAAATTTCATGCTGTATTGGAAAAGTATTTTGGAAAAATGAAGTATTCAGATGTAGTAGCTGCGTGTGATGCTGCTTATGATGAATATGATAAACATATGCAACTGGTAAGAATGGAAGGCAGAAAATATCTTCGTATTGCAAAACGAGAAGATAGGCCGATTATTGTACTTGCAGGTAGACCGTATCATCTAGACTTGGAGGTTAATCATGGAATTAACAAGTTAATCTGTGATCTGGGTGCAATTGTAATAACGGAAGATTCTGTTTCTGATATGGCGAAACATGTGGATACTAAAGTTTTGAACCAGTGGATGTATCATTCAAGAATGTATGCAGCAGCACAGTATGTTGCTGATGAACAAGATCCGAATCTCAACCTCGTACAGTTGGTTTCGTTTGGTTGCGGAGTGGACGCAGTGACGACCGACGAGGTTCGTCGTATTTTAGAGGAACAGGGAAAGATATATACACAGATTAAAATCGATGAAATTACCAATTTGGGTGCTGTTAAAATTCGTCTTCGTAGTTTGTTTGCTGCTACGAAACAGAAGGGAGAAAAGAAAGCATGAGTGAAGTGAACGTGTCAAATGCAACATTTAGTGGGGAACGTATAGAATTTACAAAAGAAATGCGAAAAGATTATACAATCTTGATTCCTGACATGTTACCGGTACATTTTAAGCTGATTCGTAATGTATTAACACAGCATGGATATCGAGTTGGTTTGTTGAAAAATACCGGACGCAAGGTCGTTGATACAGGATTAAAATATGTTCATAATGATACATGTTATCCGGCCCTTTTGGTTATCGGACAGATGATTAGTGCATTACAAAGTGGAAAGTATGATGTGAATAAGGTGGCGCTTATGATTACCCAGACAGGTGGTGGATGTCGTGCGTCCAATTATATTCATCTCTTAAGAAAAGCTTTGCAAAAAGCAGGGTTAGGACATGTTCCTGTGATTTCACTTAACATTTCCGGCTTGGAAAGTAATAGTGGTTTTTCTTTAACACTTGAAATGTTATATCAGGCGTTGATTGGTTTGACATATGGTGATTTGTTTATGCTTTTGAAAAACCAGGTGCGCTCTTATGAGGTGAATAAAGGTGACGCCGATGAATTGATTGCAAAATGGGTAAAGGAATTGTCGGCACAGTTCAAGCGCCGTAAAGGATATACACCAAAGGGTATGGAGAAGAATATGAAGGCAATAGTTGAAGATTTTGCCAAGATTCCTCTTGAAAAAACAGAAAAGACGAAGGTGGGTATTGTTGGAGAGATATATGTAAAGTACTCCTCTATGGCCAATAACGATTTGGAAGAGTTTCTTGTTAGCCAAGACTGTGAGGTTATGGTTCCGGGTGTTATGGGCTTTATGATGTTTAAGATTGATAATCGTATTGAAGATATCAATTTGTACGGTGGTAATCTTGCTAAGAAAAAAGCGGTTCAAGTTTTGATGAAATATTGCGAAATGTTGGAAGGAATGCTATATGATTGCGTTTCCAAATACAGCGATTTTGCACCACCGGCAAAGTATGCACATATTAAAGAATTAATAACCGGTGTAGTTGGTTTGGGTAACAAGATGGGTGAAGGCTGGTTGTTGACTGCTGAGATGTTGGAATTAGCTGAATCCGGATATGGCAATATTGTATGTGCGCAGCCGTTTGGTTGTTTGCCGAATCATATTGTTGGAAAAGGCATGATTCGAAAAATAAAGGAGATCTATCCTTCGGCTAATATTGTGCCGATTGATTATGATCCGGGTGCAACAAAGGTTAATCAAGAAAATCGTATTAAGTTGATGCTTGCAGTTGCTAAGGAACAGTAATATAATACATCATGTTGTAGGAAAAAGAGAAAATATTGTGCTAAATGCACAAAATATTTTCTCTTTTTTTGTGCGATTGATTTAGTTGTTAATGATAGATTGTTTCGCACGCATGTGATATAATTGTCATAATATAGGGGATTTTATGTCTAAAATGTCGAATTGGAGGAGCGTATTATGGAGAATACAGTTAGATTACGAAGAAAGAATGAAACCATACTGAAGATTATGATAATTATTTCAGCATTACGTTTGATTCTTACGATTATTGATAAAGGATCTATTGTCAGCAAAGGTTGGATGATTACGCAGATTGTACTTTGTGTTTTGACAATTGCCGGATGCGTGGCGATGAATATCTTTTTGTCCGATAGTGTACTTGTTCGATTTGTGGCCTGTGGCAGTGTTGTGCTTACGGCAGCTATTTCGATTTTTAATCACGGTAATATCTACGATATGATTCCGTTTTGCGCGGTATTGGTTGCTACATTATTGTATCTTGAGACAACATTTACAATAATATGTGCAGGTGTTATGGATTTCCTTATGTTGATTCGTGCCATTCTGTATTTTACGGGTGGTAATTCGGATATGGGATTTGCGTGGTTGTTGGCAGTTTTAATATTTGCAGTAATGACATATTGTTTGTATTTGACAGCGGAGAATGTGGTGCGCGAACAACAGACCGACCAACAAGAGATTAAGTATCACTTGATGTATCAGGAAGAAGTTACTCAGAATATGGTTGACGTAGTGGAAAAAGGTAATCAACATATCGAATTGTTGCAGTCTAAGCTAGACGGTTTTCATGATGCGACGGAAGAGGTGGCCAGAAGTGTTGATGCAATTTCGCAAGGTGTTAACGGTACGGTTCGTGATATGGAGAATCAGACGAGTATGACAGCGCAGATTCAAAGCGTTATTGATAATTTAATTCGTGTAAAAGATCATACTTTAGATTCAGCAAAAGAGGCTGTGGCAGCAACAGAATCCGGTGGTCAGTTAGTAGAACAGTTGAAAGAAAAATCGGATGCGATTTCTGTGGCGAATCAGAGTGTAACGGAAGTGGCACATGAATTACAGGAAAAGATTAGTTCGGCAGAAGAGATTACACAGATTATTTATCAAGTTTCTTCACAGACAAACTTGTTAGCGTTGAATGCTTCAATCGAAGCAGCCAGAGCGGGTGAAGCCGGCAGAGGATTCTCTGTAGTAGCAGATGAGATTCGTAAATTAGCTGATAATACGAAACAGTCGATTGATAAGATTACAGATTTGTTGCAAGGTGTCACGAAGCTTGCAGATCAGACAACAGCATTGGTAATGAATTCTGTGCAGGCATCTGACGCACAGGCTGAATATATTGATGAAGTAACAGCGGCATTTAGAAGTATTGCAGATGTAGTAGAAGTATTGAATGGTAACATGACCAGCTTGGATGCATTGAGTAACGATTTGCATGAGAGTAACAATGTTATTATTGATAGTTTGGCTAATCAACAGGCAGCTAGTGAAGAGATTGCTGCGAATGCGATTTCTTCGGCAGAACTTAGCGAGTGTAATTTGGAGGATTTGGGTGACGTTATTTCAGAATTGAATGAGATTGCTGAGATTATTGGTAGCTTGAGTCAGATGGAAGGTATGAATGAAGCATCGGCAGTAGCAGAACCGGTTGCACCTATGCCGGGTGGATTTGTTCCTCCGGCTCCGGACATGTTAGTTTCACCAAGCGGTGCTCGCGTTCCAATGCCTGAAATGCCAACTGCCCCGACAGGGTTTGTTCCACCGAGTCCTGCAAGCTTAATGGGGATGGAAGAGCCAATGGAAGAACCGATGGAAGAGTATCCGGAAGAAGATAGCGAAGAACCGATGGAAGAATATTCGGAAGAGAATATGGATGAACTGATAGAAGAAGGTTCGGAAGAGGATATGGAAGAATCAGTGGAAGAGTATTCGGAAGAGGATATGGAAGAATCAGTGGAAGAGTATTCGGAAGAGGATATGGAAGAACCGATGGAAGAGTATCCGGAAGAGGATAGCGAAGAACCGATGGAAGAATACTCGGAAGAGAATATGGAAGAATTCGAAGAAGATATGGATGAGAATTCTGATGGATGGGATGAGGAAGAGGAATCCGAAGAAGAGGAGTCTGAAGAAGAACCGAGCGGATTCAGACCACCAAGTCCGGAAAGTTTGATGCAGGAAGCAGGTGGGTTTAGACCGCCAAGTCCGGAAAGTTTGGCCAACGATGCCAGATAGAATGTGATGATGTTATAATCTTGAAAGGGACTGTGTATGCAGTTCCTTTTATTTTGAAATACAGAAAGGATAGTACTATGTTTCGTGTGTGGGGAAAAATCATAAGGCAAAATCGTTTGGTGAAGGATATTGTGATAGAAATTGAAGATTATTCAATTTCGAGAACGCAAAAGGTATATAAGGCATTAGAAGATATGTGTTATGCCTTTGATTTAGGAAAACCGATTTGGTTAGAACTGAATAAAAAAGATTTTATTAAAAATGCCAGAACACGATTTACGAAAGATTGTTTTATCGAAGAGATTGATTTTGATTATTTGGATTTTCAAGTGATAGAAGAAGATTATTAATCACAAAAATGAAACAAACGCGTCACATTTTAGTCACAAACAATTGCTATGATGTGTATGTAAAAAGATGAATGAAATCGGAAGGTGGTTTTACAATATGGAAAATGAGAATAATATACAATCGGTAGGTGCGACTTATTATACAAACGATATTTATGAACAAACCAATAAGGATTCAGCATCTTCAGTGAATCAAGATGATGTTGTTGAGAGTGTTGTTGGCTCGAAACCAAAGAAGAAGTCAAATGGAAAAATAAAAAAAGTATTTGCTTTTATTTTTTTGGCAGTGGCATTTGGTTTGATTGCAGGGGCGGTTATGTTTGGTGTGAATACACTCGGTAAAAAAATAACAGGCGCGGATAAGCAAGTAGCGATTACGGAAGTTCCTACGGTTGATCCGAAAGAATCGACAACGGCTTCGAACGGGTCATATAATGTCGCGGATGTGGCACAGGAAGTAATGCCTTCGATTGTTGCAATTACGAATACGTCTGTTCAGACTGTACGCTCATGGTTCCAATCCTATGAACAAGAGGTGAGTGGTTCCGGTTCCGGTATCATTATCAGCCAGACTGATAATGAAATATTAATTGCAACGAATAATCATGTGATTGAAGGTGCGAAAGAGCTTACGGTTGCCTTTTTTGATGATACAGCTGTAGAAGCAACAGTGAAAGGTTCTGATGCATCTATGGATTTGGCTGTAATTGTTGTTAAGACAGCAGATATTGATCCTGAAACTTTGAAGCAGATTAAAATTGCTAAGTTGGGTTCGTCAGATGCTTTAAGGGTTGGAGAGCCTGCCATTGCAATCGGTAATGCACTCGGGTATGGTCAATCGGTTACGGTTGGGTATATAAGTGCAATGAACCGCGAAGTGGATATTGAACGTACGAGTATGACATTGTTACAAACGGATGCTGCAATAAATCCGGGTAATAGTGGCGGTGCACTGTTGAATGCAAAAGGCGAGGTAATAGGTATTAATACGGTCAAGTTTGTTGATAGTACGGTTGAAGGAATGGGGTATGCAATTCCTATTTCAAAAGCAATACCGGTTATTAACGATTTGATGAATCAGAAGGTGATAGCTGAGGCAGAACAAGGATATCTTGGTATTCAGGGAAATGATATTACAGAAGAGTATGCACAAGGGTTTAATATGCCAAAGGGTGTATATGTTGTCAAGATTGAAGATGATTCGCCGGCGGATGGTTGCGGACTAGAAGCAGGAGATATTATAACGAAGCTTGGTCAGCGTGACGTGACAAGTATGGAAACTTTGCGAAATATTCTTGCAAATAAAAAAGCAGGAGAAGAAGTGGAAATGGTTGTACAAAGAAATACAGAAAAGGGTGATTACCAGGAAGTTATAATCAAAGTTGTTCTTGGTGCTAAGAAAGATATGCCGGAACAAGAGCAAACTACAGAGTCAAAAGAACAACAGCCAAATGTAGAAGAGTATTATCCTAATGAATTTTTTGATCCGTTTAGTGAATTTTTTAATGAATGGTAATTTATCGTATTGCAAAACACTGTTTGTATGGACAGTGTTTTGTTTTTTGTGAACAAACATTCACTAGATTTCTTGTGAAAAAGTGTTATAATGTTAAATAATTATAGGTATAGTTTCACAATTGATTTGGAGTAATATAATGCAGAGAAGAAAAAATATTGGGCTATATGTCGCTATGTTAGAGAATGAAATATCGTATGCAATATGTGAGGGAGCATATCAGGCTGCTCATGAGATGGATGCTAATTTGTTCATATTGCCGGGAGGTATTATTGGTGCGACCTATGATGATGTAGAAGCGAATTATTATAGGTATCAGTATAATACCTTATTTTCATATGCTCAATATAAGGATTTGGATGCAGTTGTTTTAGAATACGGAGCGATTACATCTTGCATGAGTCCGGAAAAGAAAGTGGATTTTTTGAAACAGTTTGGTAATACTCCGGCGATTTTGATTGCAGGTGAAGAAGAAGGATATTCGAGTATCTGCTTGAATAATAAGAGTGGAATTGAAAGCGCAGTTCATCATTTGATAAAAGACAAACAATGTAAGAAAGTAGGCTTTGTTAGTGGTCCTATTGAAACAAGTCAGGATGCGCAGGAGCGTTTGGATGCATATATATCTGCAATGATTGAGGATGGTATGCAATTTGAGAAAGATTGGATTGCTTATGGTAATTTTTCGGAATTTACAGATGATGCAGTGGTAGAATTGCTTACCAAGCATCCGGATATGGATGGTTTGGTATTTGCCAATGATCATATGACGATTGGTGGATATCGTGCAATACGCAAGATGGGATTAGAACCGGGTAAGGATATATTGGTTACCGGTTTTGATGATAGTCCGATTGCAACATCGTTAAGACCACGTTTGACGAGTGTGAAATCAGACGCAAAAGAGATTGCTTATCGCGCAGTGAAAGCGTGTGAGGAATTGTTAAAGGGGCAGGAAGTTCATGAACTGGTAGATTCATATTTGGTGGTTAGAGAGTCGAGTAGCCGTGAACAGGATGATGTGTTTGCTGTGAATGATAATTTAAGTTTGGATGCACTTTCTGAACTATCAGTCAATGATTTCAAGACTCAGTTATACGGACGATTTGTTGATATTCATTATGAAACGAATGAATCTTTGTATATGAAAGAGATATTTGATGCGTATTTCGAGTATTTCGTGAATTTGGTTGATAGTAGTGGAGACTTGCACTTTGAACAAGGTGAGTTTATCAAACGATATAATGAATTTAGCTTGATTTATCAACGAGGATATGTCGAATTGAATGATTTCTTCGGTATGACACACTATATGCATGCGTACCTAAGTTTCTTGGTAAAGAGTGAAAGCGATCGTTTGGTTTTACAACGTGCAATGATGACTAGTAATCAGACATTGTTAGATATTATTACAAGACAAAAGGTGTCTGAGAATGAGACCAATAAGGATTTCGAAATTATTTTGTCGTGTATTACAAGAGATATGCTTCAATTTTCAAAAGAAGAGAAGAAGAAGTATGAATCTGTTATGAAGAAATTACAACGAATGGGTTATCCATCAGGTCATCTTTATACATATGGAATGGGTGTTTCGCATGGTAGAGATGAACAATGGAAGGCACCTGAATGGATGTATGTAAAAGCATACTATAATGGTGGAAAGACGCATTTGTATAGCGGAAAAGAAAAGAGAATTAAGTCAGGTTCTGTTTTTTCCAGCAATTTGTTACCAAAGGACAGACGTTTTGATATGTTGATTCTTCCTTTGTTTTCCGGTGAAGATCAATACGGTTTATTATTAGTCGAAGCAAAATTACAATATTTCATGTACACAGCACAGTTTGCCAGTCAGGTAAGTGTTTCGATTGAGCTTCTAGAGATTATTAAAAAGCAGAATGCGATTAAAAAAGAGTTGGAACGCAACCTTGCAGAAACTGTTGAGAATAATCGTGTACTTGATGAGATCAGTCGTTCTGACCATTTGACGGGAGTTTTGAATCGTAGAGGATTTTTGAGTACAACGAGAAGAATATTAGAAGATGAAGTGAATTATGGAAAGAAAGCAATTGCAATCTATGCAGATATGGATAATTTGAAGATTATTAATGATGAATTCGGTCATGAAGAAGGAGATTATTCGTTAAAGACAATTGCTAATTCATTGTCTGTTTCATTCCGTCAATCGGATGTTGTAGCCAGAATGGGTGGAGATGAATTTGCAGCATTTGCAATTGTTAACCAGGAGAACTTCCCGGAAGTGATTCGCAAGCGAATCCATGAGGTTTTGGAACGTTTTAATGAAGAGAATGACAAACCATATCGTATTGCTATGAGTATCGGAATTGTTGAATTTGAAATTAATGAAACAACAGATATTGAAAGGATATTGAGTCAGGCGGATATGGATTTGTACATCGAAAAGAAAGCAAAATGTAAGCAAGTATATAAGTAGGCTTTACAAATTTTATTAGATGTAGAAAGAAGAGTATTGTTCGTAGGTGTTATGAAAAAAGCATCTATCTGCGATACTCTTTTTTCGTATCCGCCTTCAAAAACAGCTTACTAGACAGACTAAATGCAACCCCAACACTTAACCATCGTTTGTCATAGAAAACGCATAAAATCAAGGGTTGTAACAGTTGAAAAAGCAAGAAAAAATATAGAAAAATAGAGTTTTGAATG